>JAMHUH010000499.1:0-2056 GCA_035904925.1 Nannocystaceae bacterium | reverse complement strand
GGTCGGAGTCGTGATTCATGAGCGAGAATTCGTGCAGAAGTTGCTGGGGCAGTGGGATGAGGCGATCAATGAAAAGGTGATTCGCAAGATCGACTTGGGCTCGAACTGATCTGATCCGGTCCGCCGATCGCAGCCCAGCGCGAGCAGGCTCGAGGCGAGCACCAACGCGACGCGTGTCATGGCTGCTTTGGTGCAGGCTTGGGCGCGGGCGGAACCAGCGCGGCCCGGGGCAGCGGCTTGCCGGCGAAGAACTCCGCGACCAAGTCCGGCCGCTCGAGCTGGTCGGCGACGTCGCTCAGATCATAGACCGGCGCGGGCGAGTCGGGGCCGATCCGCACGTGGTAGTCGATCGCACCCGCGAGACCGGAGAACCAACCGCTCTCGCTGATCGCATTCTCGCCGACGAGGTGAATCGCCTGGCCGTCGATCGTGCGCAAGAAGGTGCCGTCCTCTTCGATCGCCCAGCGCCAGCTCGGGTCGAGCTCGGCGGCGGCGATCCGATCGAAGGCGACGCGATCGAGCTGGGCGCTGGCGACGAGCTCGCCGCTGTTGGGATCGAGCGCGAGCTCGGGCAAGGGTCGCTTGCCGCCGACGTAGAGGACCTCGCTGTCTTGCCGCCAGGCCATGCCGGCGAGCTTGCCGGTCCGCCAGCGAGCGACGGGCTCGGCGTCGGCGCGCAAGAACACGGCGACCTCGCCCTCGCCGGCGACCGCGAGCTGGCTGCGATCGGGCGCGAACGCGGCGTGGTCGATCCGCTCGGTCCAGGCCAAGGCCGGGCCGAGCTCGCCGCTGCGCAGGTCGAGGACGCGCAGACCTCCGCGCTCGCGGACCAAGGCGAGATCGAGCTCCTCATCGAGCAAGGCGCGGGGCATGTCGATCACGTCGGTGTGGCTGGCGACGAGCGCGTCATCGTGAAAGAGCCGCAAGCCCTCGCTGGAGCTCCAGATCGCCAGACCGCCGGGTCCCCAGACGACCTGGTTCGGCTCGCCGCTGCCGCGCGCGAGCTCGGTCGCCTGGGCGAGATCGATCGACTCCGACTCTCCAGGGATCGGCGCGAGCAGCCACCGATTTTGACAGCTCAGCAGCACGCGATCGAAGGCCCAGCTGGCGTCGTGCAAGGTGCAGCCCTCCGGCGCGACGCGGGTCTGGGTGCACTCGGGCGGCGGCTCGCTGTTCTCTTGCGCCTCTTCGATCTCCCAGCTCGCGGGGCACTGATCGGTGTCGCCGAGCAGCACGCTTCGGCCCGCGAGCGCGACCCGCCATGCGGACTGGCCCGACTCGCCTTCCGCCAACATGCCGGAGTTCTGCTCCAAGTCGAACGTCGCGTCGGGGATCGGCCGGGCGGTCAGCGAGGTCAGCGACCAGGTCACCGCTGCCCAAGGCTCGTAGCCACCATCGTACTCGTCGACAGTGATGAAGCTCGAGCCGACGACGCTGCTCCACTGGCGCAGCTTGGTGGTGTCGAGCGCCTCGCTCTGGCCACTGCCCGTGGACCACCACATCAGGCCGGTCTCTGCGTCCTCGTCGATGAGCGGGATCTCGACGAAGCCATAGCTGGTCCCGTCGCGCGGCTCGAGGGTCTCGACCACCGCGATCAGCCAGCGCGCTTCGGGGTCGAGCATGAGCTGCTCGACCCGCTGCTCGCCGCCATACTCGGACACGAGATGACGCTGCGGCTCGGCGTCGAGTTCGGTCCACACCTGCAAGATGTAGGTGTCGTTCGAACCCGGGCCCCACTCCATTCGACAGTAGTTGTCGGCGTCGGGATCGCAGGGCTCCTGCGTGGCCAGGGCGATGGCCTCGAGCGAGTGCGAGTCCCAGCGCAACCAGAACCGCTTGGCCAACGTGTCTTCGGCCTCGGCGAAGCCGAGCTGACGCTCGAGCTTGTTGGTCGCGAGGTTCCAGATCTCGATCTGCATCGCGCCGCGCTCGGCCGCGACGAAGAGCGCGAGGCGGCCCCCGTCCGGGCTGAAGGCCGCGGTCCGATAGCGACGCTCGCCGCGGACCCGGCCTTGCAGCGGCTTGGCACCACCCGAGAGCTCGAAGCGATCACCCG
>JAMHUH010000498.1:0-2186 GCA_035904925.1 Nannocystaceae bacterium | reverse complement strand
CGGGTGATCGCTTCGAGCTCTCGGGTGGTGCCAAGCCGCTGCAAGGCCGGGTCCGCGGCGAGCGTCGCTATCGGACCGCGGCCTTCAGCCCGGACGGGGGCCGCCTCGCGCTCTTCGTCGCGGCCGAGCGCGGCGCGATGCAGATCGAGATCTGGAACCTCGCGACCAACAAGCTCGAGCGTCAGCTCGGCTTCGCCGAGGTCGAAGACAGCACGAACACGGGGTTCTGGTTGCGCTGGGACTCGCACTCGCTCGAGGCCATCGCCCTGGCCGCTCAGATACCCTGTGATCCCGATGTCGAGGCCTACTGTCGAATGGAGTGGGGCCCAGGCTCGAACGACGTCCGGATCTTGCAGGTTTGGACCGAGCTCGACGCCGAGCCGCAGCGTCATCTCGTGCCCGAGTATGCGGGGGAGCAGCGGGTCGAGCAGCTCTTGCTCGACCCCGAAGAGCGCTGGCTGATCGCCGTGGTCGAGACCCTCGAGCCGCGCGAGGGCACCAGCTATGGCTTCGTCGAGATTCCGCTCATCGCCGAAGCGGATGACCAGACCGGCCTGATGTGGTGGTCCGTGGGCGGTGGCCAGAGTGAGTCGCTCGACAACACCAAGCTGCGCCAGTGGAGCAGCGTCGTCGGCTCGAGCTTCGTCACGGTCGACGAGTACGAGGGCGACTACCAGCCTTGGGTAACCTGGTCGCTGACCTCGCTGACCGCCCGGCCGATCCCCGACGTGACGATCGACTTGAATCAGAACTCCGGCATGTTGGTGGAAGGCATGTCGGGCCAATTTGCGTGGCGGGTCGCCATCGCCGGCCGAGACCTGCTGCTCGGCGACATCGACAAGTGCCCCTCGAGCTGGGAGATCGAAGAGGCCCAAGACAACGGCACGCCGCCGCCCGAGTGCACCCAGACCCGCGTCGCGCCCGAGGGCTGCACCCTGCACGACGCTAGCTGGGCCTTCGATCGCGTGCTGCTGAGCTGTCAAAATCGGTGGCTGCTCGCGCCCATGCCTGGAGAGTCGGAGTCCATCGATCTCGCCCAGGCGACCGAGCTCGCGCACGGCAGCGGCGAGCCGAACCAGGTCGTCTGGGGACCCGGCGGTCTGGCGATCTGGAGCTTCAGCGAGGGCTTGCGGCTCTTTCACGACGACGCGCTCGTCGCCAGCCACACCGACGTGATCGACATGCCCCGCGCCTTGCTCGACGAGGAGCTCGATCTCGCCTTGGTCCGCGAGCGCGGAGGCGTGCGCGTCCTCGACCTGCGCAGCGGCGAGCTCGGCCCGGCCTTGGCCTGGACCGAGCGGATCGACCACGCCGCGTTCGCGCCCGATCGCAGCCAGCTCGCGGTCGCGGGCGAGGGTGAGGTCGCCGTGTTCTTGCGCGCCGACGCCGAGCCCGTCGCCCGCTGGCGGACCGGCAAGCTGGCGGGCATGGCCTGGCGGCAAGACAGCGAGGTCCTCTACGTCGGCGGCAAGCGACCCTTGCCCGAGCTCGCGCTCGATCCCAACAGCGGCGAGCTCGTCGCCAGCGCCCAGCTCGATCGCGTCGCCTTCGATCGGATCGCCGCGGCCGAGCTCGACCCGAGCTGGCGCTGGGCGATCGAAGAGGACGGCACCTTCTTGCGCACGATCGACGGCCAGGCGATTCACCTCGTCGGCGAGAATGCGATCAGCGAGAGTGGTTGGTTCTCCGGCCTCGCGGGGGCGCTCGACTACCGCGTGCGGATCGGCCCCGACTCGCCCGCGCCGGTCTATGATCTGAGCGACGTGGCCGACCAGCTCGAGCGGCAGGACTTGGTCGCGGAGTTCTTTTCGGGCAAGCCGCTGCCCCGGGCCTCGCTGGTTCCACCCAAGCCCGCGCCTCCACCCACGCAGCCATGACCCGCGTCGCGCTGGTGCTGGCCTCGACCCTGCTCGCGCTGGGCTGCGCTCGGCGGACGCAGACTCACGAGCCGCGAGCGACCGTCTTTCGCCAAGGACTGCCGGCGCCGCTTCGGCCTGAACCGGCGCCGATCCGCGCCAATCAGCCCTTGCTGATCGAGCAATACGCGATCGGCCGCCCCGACACCTGGCGCTTTCAGCCCGGTGGCGAGCTCGTCGCGGCCAAGCGCGAGCAGGAGTGCGGGATCTGGGAGCTCGGCAGCGGTGCGTTCCTCGGCCCCGCCGACGCCTCACTCGGTGAGCTCGACC
>JAMHUH010000497.1:0-17362 GCA_035904925.1 Nannocystaceae bacterium | reverse complement strand
CCGATCGCTTGTCCGAGATCGCCTGGGGCCTCTTCGCCAACACGCCGCCCGGCTGGGCTCGGGTCAAGGCGATCAGCGACTTCGTCCACGCCCACATCGAGTTCGGCTACGAGCACGCGCGCGCGACCAAGACCGCGCTCGAGGCGTTTCACGAGCGCCGCGGGGTCTGCCGCGACTACACCCACCTGGCGATCGCGTTTTGCCGGTGCATGAACATCCCGGCTCGCTACTGCACCGGCTACTTGGGCGACATCGGCATCCCCGTGCCCGAGGTGGTTCCGGCCGGCGACTTCTCGGCTTGGTTCGAGGCTTATGTCGGCGGGCGCTGGTACGTCTTCGATCCTCGCAACCAGATCCCGCGGATCGGTCGGGTGTTGATCGCGATCGGCCGCGACGCCGCCGACGTGCCGCTGAGCAACGCGTTCGGGCCCAACGAGCTGGTTCGCTTCTCGGTCTGGACCGACGAGGTCACCAGCCTGGCCTGACCCTCAGCGTCGGCGCTCGGCGTTGACGGCCATCGCCAGCGCAACCAGACCGCCCAGACAGGCGAAGGCCGCGATGACGTGGGCCAGCATCCGCCAAGGGTCGTGGCTTTGGTTGGGTGGCGGGACCTCGACGACGATCACCGACTGCGTCCAGCCGGCGATCGGCTCGAGCTCGATCCGAGCACCGGGCTCGAGCACGACGGGGAGCCGGCGCGAGTAGATCGTCCGCCAGCCGGTCGAGATCGGCGCGTTGGGCTGGGTGAACTCGAGCGCTTCGAACTCGATGCCCTCGGCCGAGTAGACCCGAGCGACGAGCGGACCGAGGTAGACATCGCGCTTGCCCAGCTTGCCGAACTCGTCGGCCTCGGGCCGAGCGCCGCGGACCAGGTACATCGCCACGTCGCAGCCGACGAGCGGGCGGGGGTCGTCACGATCGAGGCGGACCCCGCTCTGGTCGACGACGCTGATGAAGAGTTCGGCCTCGTCGGCTTGGACCGCCGCGTCGAGCAGCAGCCGAGGGTCTTCACGCCACGCTGTCTCGGGCGTGCAGCTCGAGCCGAGCAAGACCAGCAGCGAGAGGGTCGTCGCGTGGATCGTCCGAGCGATCCTCGTGGGCGGCTTGCCGACGATCACCGCGAGGTTGGCATGCGGGCACAGCTCGGTGCAGCGCGTGCACAGATCGCAGTCGGGGCCGGGGTTGGACGAAGGCTCGAGGTCCAGCCAACACGCTCGATCGCACAGATCGCACGCCTTGCCACAGCGGCTGGGATCGACGACGGCGAGGTGGACGATTCGCTTGTGGCCGAGCAGCGCCAACGAGGCGCCGGTCGGACAGATCACGGCACAATAGGCGCTCGGTCCAAAGGCGAGGCCGACGAGCAGCAGCCCGAGCAAGGCGCCGAGCGCCGCCCCGCCGCCACCCATCAACCAGACCCCGTAGGCCGCTTGTTGGACCAGCGCGTGGGGGAGCAACAGATAGAGCAGCGTCTGGCTGCCGAGCGCCCCGACGAGCAGCGCGATTGCGAGGATCGCGAAGCGTGCACTTCGCTTGCGGGGCAGCTCGAATCGGCGCCAACGCGGCGCCACGCGGATCAGCAGCGCGTCGAGCAAGCGCGACAAGCTGCCGAATGGACAGAACCATCCGCAAAAGATCCGCCCGGCGACGAGACCGAGCACGACCGGGATCAGCCACGCGATCACCACCGCGGCGGGCGGGCTCGTGGTCCAGACCATGGCCAGGCTGCCGCCGACCGGATCGACCACGGGCACGCCCAGGTAGTCGACGCTCGAGCCACCACCGAGCACGCGGTTGAACTCGTAGGCCGCTTTGCTGGCGTCGCCGATCTGCAGCCGGGCCATCACGAACTCGGGCAGGTCCCAGCCGAGCCCGTCCCAGTTGGCCAGGCGATTGCGATCGAGCCGTTGCCAGCCACCCAAGAATGGGGCGATCAGCACCGCCACGAACGCGACGATCTGGGTCAGACGCCGCGCCCATCGCCACGCCGGACCCGGATGCAGGCCTCGCTTCGTCGCGGATCGCTCAGGCACGCGCGCCTCGTACGATGCTCAGCGCGCCAGGGATCTGTGGACACATCTCGACGCAGCGACCGCAGCCGACACAATCGGGCAAGATCACCGGGAGGGCCGGAGGGGCGAGCTTGATCGCGATGCCGGGCAGGGGACAGGCATCGTGGCAATACCCGCAGAGTCGACCCTGATAGGAAATACAGAGGTCACGCTCGACCTGGGCTTTGCCCATGTCGACACGCTCGACGATCTCGACCAAGTCGGCGGCGACGGGCGTCAGCGCTCCAGTCGGGCAGATCTGGGTGCAGCGCATGCACAGGGTGCACGAACGGCGCCGGACATCGAGGTAGGGCGTGTTGGCGCCGTACTCGGTCTCGTCGAGTCCATGAAAGCGAATGCAGCCATTCTCACACACGGTTCCGCACAGGCCGCAACGCGTGCATTGGCGTTGGAACCGAGCGTCGTCATGGCTGGCCGTTGGCGGTCGAACCAGCGGAATCAAGCGACGGTGTGCCCCTCGTTCGCGCGCGAGCACGCCAAACAAGCCCGCGCCGGAGCCCAACATCGCGACGCCGAAGAACAGGAAGCGTCGACGAGAGACCTCCTGCGCCGGCCGTCGTGCCATGCGCAGTCGCTGTCGTCGAAGGATTCGCTTCTTGGCGCCGAGCATGCCGGGATGATGCAGCGGAACTCGATTTTCGACCGCAGCAAGAACTGCCGGGAGTCGCGGCCCACTGCTATGGGGTTGCAGGGGTGGCTCGCCGCAGCGCTCGGGCGGCGCGGGCCAGCGGGATTTGCGTTCGAGCGAGCTCGAGCTGGGCCGGGTCGAGCGGCTCGGTCGCCCGAATCGTCAGAATGAACGCGGCCAGATCGACGAATTCATCGTCCGAAAGTGCAACCGGGATGTCGTCGGGCGACTTCATCACACCGCGTGCATAGCCGGGGACGACGACCGCATCGGGATCCAAGATCGACTGGATGATGTAGATCGCAGGGTCGAGCTGCACGCCGCGCGAGGTGACGCGCCGAGCGACGGGCTCGGTCGTGCCCTCGCCGACGCCGAGGTTGGGTCCGACGATCATCGTGCCTTCGCGGTCGACGCTGTGGCAGGTCGAGCACATCGCCTTGCCAAAGAACAAGTCGTGGCCGCGCTCGCTCGCCGCGGCCACCGCTGGCTCCTGCCGCAGCCCACTCGAGCCCGCGCCGAGATCGGGCGTGGGCGTGGGCGTGGCTTCACATGCGAGCAACGCGAGCGCGAAGCCGAGGCTCAGGGCGCGGGCGGCTGCCATGTCGACTTTTGAACCTCGTTGACGATCGGCGGCAGCGAGCGCAAGTAGGCGGCCAGGGCCTTCGTGTCGGTGTGCTTCAGCTCCGACCACGCGCCGGTATAGAAGGTCATGGGACCGACGATCGCGGATCCGTCCCGCTTGTCGAGGCTGACGATCGCCGTCATGATCTCGTCTTCGCTGTACTTGCCGATGCCGGTCTCGGGGTCGGGCGTGAGGTTGGCCGCCCAGACCTTGCCCGTGCCCTGGAAGGGAAACGCGCTGTACTCACGGCCGCCCGCGAAGAGCCGCGCCTCGTCGCGCGAGCCGTCGTCCTTCAGCGGGGTGTGGCAGTCGCCGCAGTGGGCGAGCTGGGCGAGATAGCGGCCCTCGGCCACGGGATCCTCGAGCCCGATGTCCATCGGCTCCGCAGGCACGTGCGCGGGCTTGGGCAGGGTGAGGTCGGTGTTGCCCGCGACCGCGTTCTCGATCCCGGGGATGGTCCGCAAGAACGCGACCACCGCTTTCATGTCTTCGTCGGACGCCGCGCTGAAGAACTGGTAGGGCATGATCGGATACATCTGCTCGCCAGTCGGGCGCTTGCCCTCGCGGACGGCCGTGATGATCTGCTCGTCGGTCCAGCCGCCGATGCCGGTCTTTTTGTCTTGGGTGATGTTGGGCGAGCGCCAGGTCCCAAAGCTCTCGGTGTACTCGAGCCCGCCCGCGTAGGCGCGCGCGAGCTCGGGCCCGTTCTCGCCCAGAGGCGTATGGCAGGCGCGGCAATTCATCACGACCTCGACCAGGTACTTGCCGCGCTCGACCAGCGCAGGGTCTGCGGGGTCGATCTCGTCGAGCTCCGGCTTCGCGGGGTCCTTGCTCGCCTTGGCCTCGTCCTTGGCCTCGCCCTTGGCATCCTTGCTGGTGTCCTTGGGCTTTTCGGGCGTGCCGCATGCAGCGAAGACGAGAGCGAGCGGGACGAGGAGGTTGGAGCGACGAAGAGCCATGGGGAGAATCACCTGGCAAAATCTACGCATTTTCGGCGCTGGATGAAACGCAATATGTGCAGCGAGGGCTTCATCATTCTTTCGCGTCTGCGATTCGTGCGAGTGCACCGAGTGGGGGTGGAAAGTCCAGATTGACCTCGAGCCCCTCGACGCCCGCGAGCGCTTCGGCGCAGCGATCGGGCAGCGCCTCGCAGATGCCCGCCGCGAGCCGAACCAATCGAGCTTCGCTGCGCAGCCCGGGCGAGCGCCATCGTTCGAGCATCGTCTGCGCGAGCGCGGCCGCGAGCGCTGGCGCTCGACCGGGACAATGCGCGAGCGCGACCAAGAGCTCGCCGACCGCGTCCACGGTCGCCAATTCGGTCGTCCCGGGCATGCGAGGCCAAGCGTCCGCTGGGATCTGCTCGAGCGCGCTGCAGCGGGCCGAATCGAAGCGCGCGGCCAAGGCTTGGACATCGAGCACGCGCAATGGCGCGACGCGTGGAACGACCACGCCCACGCGCTCGCCGGCCCGCAGACGGGCATGGAAGGGATCGCTGCGCTGGCTGGTGTCCAGCCATGATTCGCGCCCGAAGGTCGCTTCGACGAAGGCGTAGATCTCCAGCGCCTCGGCCTCGCGCCCGCGCTCGCGCAGCAAGAGCGCCCATGCCAAATTGTCGCTCGCCCGACGCTCGAAGTGGGGGTGATACCAGCCAGGCCCGGCACAATAGCGGTACACGCCATGGTCGACCGGATCTTGGAGCCCGCGATAGGGATCGAGGTTCGGGAGGCGCTCGACCGCCGAACGCCAGCCCTCGAGCTCGGGACCCCCCGCGGAGAACCCGATCAGGTCGACAGCGCCGAGGTCCATGCCTGCGAGGGGATCGCCGTCGAGGCGAGGCGAATGACCACGCAGGGCGTGCTCGAGCGTCTGCGCGATCCAGGCTTCTGCGCGATCCGTGCGGCCCGTCCAGCGCTGTAGCTCGAGCAGCAGAGCCGGATGCGGATGCCGAGACGGGGTCCCGAACCCGCCGTCGTTCGAGTTGACGCGCAAATAGAGGTCGCGCTCGAGTCGGGTGAGCTCGGCGCGAGCTCGATCCCCGTCCATTGGCGTGGTGTTGGCGAGCGAGCGCGGAGCGGGTGGGTCGGGGTAGGGCTCCAAGGTGCCCTTGCGCAGGCCATCCGCGATCGCGTCGACGAGCACGACGAGATCGACGGCATCGCGGTAGCCCGAGCGCGAGAGCAGGTGACGACCCCCAGCGTCGAAGAAGACCAACGAAGGCAGGCCTTCGACACCCGGTAGATCCATCCACAGGGGGCTCGCGTCGGTGTCGACTGCCAAAGTGTCGAAGTTGGTGCCGATCGCCGCGCGCAGCTCGGGCCGGGGCAACACGTCATGCTCGAACACACGGCACCATTGGCACCAAGGAGCCGAGAGCAGGACGACTCGCGGTCGAATCCCAGGTCCGATCGTGGTCGGATCCATGGGTGCGTTTGCCCACTCGAGCACGGGGGGCGCGAGTTGGGACGTGGTCGGGAGCTCGGCCCTCGTCGTGAGCCCGTCGACTTTGGACGCCGCCCCAGGCTCCGCGTTCGACTCCGCAGGGGCCCTGGCATCGCAGCCAAGCAGCAAAGCAGCGAACAAGCCGAACGAGCGCATCTGCGCTCGAACTTGCCCGAAGCCGAGCCAAATCTCCAGCGCTCCTTCGGCTCGGCTAGTTTTGCCGGGCGGCGCGGGACAGCACGCAAGAAAGTAGTTTGAGCTGACGCTTGTCATGTTCGACTGTGCCGTCAGGAGACGCGGATCCCATGCGTCGCTGGAGTGTCGTGAAGGCTAACACAACCGTTTTTGCGCTCCTGATGATGGCTTCCACCATCGCAATCGCGCCTGGATGCGACGACGCAGAGGGCAAGCCCAAGACGGCCTCGCAGCCCGTCGACGTCCCGATCGCGCCCGAGCACCTCGTCGAGGAGGGCAGCAAGATTTTTGCCACCAACTGCATCGGCTGCCACGGTCCCGCGGGCGAAGGCCGGGTTGGCATGGGCCCTCGCCTCGCGAGCGAGTCCTTCTTGGCCGCGGCCAGCGACGAGATGTTGCTGACGACCATCAGCAAGGGCCGGATGGGCACGACCATGGCCGCGTGGGGGAGCATGCTCCCGGCCAGCCAGGTTCAGGCGCTCGCTGCCTACGTCCGTTCGTTGACGCCCCACCAGCCGGCGACCCTCGACGAGTCACCCCTGCGGGGCGAGATCGCCGCGGGCGAGGACCTGTTCAAGTCGATCTGCGCGGCCTGTCACGGTCGCAACGGCGGCGGCTACATGGAGGCCAGCAGCGGCACGGGCATCGGTCGCAAGGTCTTCCTCGACACCGTGTCGGACGGCTTCCTGCGCTACATCATCAAGAATGGGAAGACCCAGACTCCGATGAAGTCCTTCCGCGAGGACGAGCCGATGGCGGTAGCGAACCTGACCGACGACCAAATCGAAGACGTGATCGCGTTCATGCGCTCGAACGCGTGGTGATTCTCATGGCCAAACAAAACAACCACGACGACTATTATGGTGGGCGCGACGAAGAGATTCGTTCATCGCCGCCCGCCGAGCCGCTGCCGACCGGCAAGACCCGGCGCGCCTTCATGTTCGAGACCGCGGCCGCTGGCGCAGCCGCGACCCTCGTGGGCGGGCTGAGCGGCTGCAAACAGCCCGACGACGCCGTCCCGCACGGCGACGTGCCGATCGACGTGACCGACACCGTCGACCCGGCGGAGGCGACCACGCCGACCAACATCCTCGCCCAATGTCCCTATTGCGGGGTCGGCTGCGGCACGATGATCCAGACCGAAAAGGGCAAGATCGTCGGCGTGATGCCCGATCCACGCCACCCGACCAACAAAGGGTTGCAGTGCATCAAAGGGCTGGCCTCGGCCGAGGCGATCTACGTCGACCGGCTGTCCAAGCCGCTGATCCGCAAGGACATGACCGACATCCTCACCGGTCACGTCAGCGAGACCAAGGGACGCTTCGATCCCGAGGTGTTCCGCGAGGCGAGCTGGGAGGAGGCCGAAGAGGTCATCGTCAAGCAGATCGTCGGGATCGTCCAGCAGCACGGCGGCAACTCGGTCGGGCTCTACGGCTCGGGCCAGCTGCCGGTCGAGGGCCAGTGGCTCGAGAACCTGTTCATGAAGGGGGTCTTGGCCTCCAACACGATCGAGGCCAACGCGCGCATGTGCATGACCTCGGCGGTGACGGGCTACTTCAAGAGCCTCGGCAGCGACACGCCGCCGACGTCCTACGACGACATCGAGCTGGCCGACATGGTCACGCATTGGGGGCACAACGCCCGCGGCTCGCATCCGATCGTGTTCTGGCGGATCGCCGATCACAAGCAGCGCAAGGGCATCCCCACCTTGGTCGTCGACCCGCGCCGAACCGGCACGGTGCAGGGCTACGAAGAGGTCCAGGCCGACAACTCCCACCACTTCTCGACCATCAACGGGGACATCGCCATCCACAACGCGATCGCCCACGTGCTGTTGACCGAGCACGACGACGCGATCGCCTGGGACTTCCTCAAGGAGCACACGACCGGGTGGGAGGACTACGTCGAGGCCTGCAAGACCCGCTATTCGCCCGAGCAGGTCCAGCACATCACGATGATCGAGCCCGCCCAGCTGCGCAAGGTCGCGGCGGTCTGGGCCGCGGCCTCGATCAAAGGCCGCAAAGCCGGCACCGGCGGCGTGCTGAGCTTCTGGGGCATCGGCTACAACCAGCACATTCACGGCCAGAACAACACCGTGAGCCTGATCAACCTGATGGCGCTCTCGGGCAACATCGGGCGCCCGGGCTGCGGCCCCTTCTCGATGACCGGCCAGCCCAACGCGATGGGCGAGCGGCTCACGGGCGGCCTGACCGACCGCTTGCCCTTCAACCAGGGCATCGCCAACGAGGGCTGGCGCGATCACATCGCCGACGTCTGGCGGATCCCGCGAGAGCGGCTGGCTTCGGTCGCCAAGCAGCCCAACCCCGGCATGGCGATCGGGATGATGGAGCGCGCGCTCAAGGGCGACGTCAAGGCCTTCTTCCTGATCTACGCGACCCACATCGATCTGCCCGATCTCAACACCCTGGTTCGGCCGGCGCTGAGCAAGACCTTCAACGTGGTCCAAGAGATCTATCGCCACGCGCCCAACAACCTCTACGCCGACGTGATCTTGCCGGCGGCGACCTGGGGCGAGTGGGTCGGCGGCACCTACATTCAGTCGGAGCGGCGCATCTACGTGACCGACGGGACCGCGAATCCGGTGCCCGGAACGATGCCCGACATGGACATGGTCATCGACAAGGGCCGGGCGATCGCCAACGCGCTCGGGCTCGAGGGTGACAAGATCTTCCCCTACCAACGCAAGGCCAACGGCTTTTACGATCCCGAAGAGGTGTTCCGCGACATCGTGATCGCCTCGAAGGGCTCGGACGCCGACATCACGGGCATGCTCGAGGTCGAGAAGCGCGACGGCGTCGGCCTCTACCAGCAGATCCGCGATCATCGGGGGATCCAGTGGCCGGCGCCGACCTACGAGTTGGCCAAGGCCGGCGGGACCACGCGCCGCTACATGGACCAAGAGGGCTGGGCGGACAAGCCCTACGGCATGTTCCGAACCGACGACGGCAAGCTGCACATCCACTTGTGCGAGCAGAACTACGAGGGCCGCGAGGAGATCACCGCCGAATTGAGCAAGGCCGGAACCGATCCGAACTTCTATTTGATCGACAACCTCGATCTGCTCAAGAAGGCCCGCGACAACGGGCTCACGCCCGAGCTCCCGGACGCCGAGTTCCGGCACACTCCCTGGGCCGAGATCCCGAAGGACAAGTACCCCTACTGGATCGGCCTCGGCGTCGTCTACGAGCACTTCCACACGTCGAAGACGATCCGCTCGGGTACGACCAGTCGCTTGGTGCCCGAGATGTACGTCGAGATGCATCCGGTCGACGCGACCGGCCTCGGGGTCGAAGACGGCGATTGGGTCAAGGTGATCACGCGCCGCGGCGAGTATCAGGCCCGGGTCTCCATCGGCCTCGACTCGAAGGTCAAGCCGGCCCGCAACACCGTGCCCGAGGGCTACCTCTTCAGCCCCTGGAACCTCTCCGTCGGCGACTCGGCCGATCCGGCCAAGAACCGCTGGTTGGTGAATGCGGTCTCCCATCGGGCCTTCGATCCGGTCAGCGGCCAGGTCGACTTCAAGAAGTGCGCGTGCCGAATCGAGAAGGTCTGATCGATCATGTCGGTCACACGTCGTCATCTGCTGGGCGCGACCATGGCGGCTGCGCTCGGCGCCGCCGGGGCTGCGGCGACCCAGGTGGGCGCCAAGAAGGGCAAGGGCGATCGTCTGCGCCCGCCCGGAGCGCTCGACGAGCCCGAATTTCAGAAGGCTTGTTCGCGCTGCTTCAAATGTGGTGACGTCTGTCCGAATCAATGCATCCAGTACCAAGGGCCGGAGGACGGCCCGGCCCGGGCTTTCACGCCCTACATCCAAGCCCGGGCGCGGGCCTGCACCTTGTGTGGTGAATGCGCCAAGGTCTGCCCGACGGGCGCGTTGCGGCCCTTCGAGACCACGCGCGAGGGTTGGCTGGCGGGCGTCGACATGGGCATGGCTCGGGTCAACACCGGGCTGTGCTACAGCTTCAATGGGCGCACCTGTGGCGCTTGCTATCGGGCTTGTCCGCTCGCCGGTCAAGCGCTGAAGATCGGGCTCTACGAGACGCCGCACATCGACATGACCAAGTGTGTCGGCTGTGGCTTGTGCGAGCAGGCTTGCTTGCACGTGCCGCAGGCGATTCGGGTGATCCCACGCGAGCACCTGACCTCGCGCCTGCCGGGCAAGCGAGTGACGCCCGAAGCCGCGGAGCCGGCATGAATCGGCGGATTCGCCACCTGCCTGCCGCGCTCGTGCGCCGCGGGCTGCAATTGGGAGTGCTGCTCTTCATCGTCTTTGCCGCGTTCGGTGGGATCTGGCGGAACTACAAGGTCGCGCACAACAGCGCGCGCCTGGTCGGCCTGATGCACGGGGACCGCTGGGCCGAGGCCTACGCGGCCAACGAATGGTTGCTGAGCCAGCTCGACGAGAAGCCCTATGTGGCCAGCCTCGACTTTCTCGGCATGCCTTGGGCGGCCACGGTGTTTGGGGTCGAGACCGCCGATCCGATCTTGGTGCTCTCGACCTTGGTCTCGACCCGCTCTTTCTTGCCCGAGCTGATGCTCGCCGGGCTGCTCGCCGTGGGCGTCGCGGTCGTGCTCGGCAAGGTCTTTTGCAGCCACTTGTGTCCGATGCGGCTCTTCTTCGAGATTGGCCAGTGGATCCGCGGCGGCTTGCTATGGTTCAAGATCCCCTTGCCCCACCTGCGCAGCGACGTTCGCTTTGGCGGGTGGATCCTGCTTGGCGGGCTCGCGGCGGCGGCCAGCGTCGGGCTGAGCGTGTGGTTCGTCTTTTTGCCCTACCTCGACATCAGCGCGGCGATCTTCCTCGGCATCACCTCGGGGACCACGGCCGGCCTGCTCTTCATTCCGCTGGGGCTATGGTCCGTCGATCTGCTCTTCGCGCCCGGGATGTTCTGTCGCAATTGGTGTCCGCAGGGCTTCTTGCTCGAGCAGCTCGGCCGCTTCTCGCTGCTGCGCCTGGTCAAGGATCCCAAGGCGGCCGCGTGCCCGGGCCAATGCCGGGTATGCTCGATGAGCTGTCCTTATGGACTCTCGCCGCGCGAGCAGACCCATCGGCCGATGTGTGACAATTGCGGTCGCTGCATTCCGACCTGCCCGACCTCCGCGCTGAGCCGGCGTGTGCGCCTGCCGATCCTCGCGACCCTGGCGGCGACCTTGGTCGGCTTCGCGCCGAATCGTGCGGAAGCCCACCACAACAAGGGGCTGCCCCATTACGGCTATTTCGAAAATTATCCGCAGGTCCCGATCGAAGAGGTCATCGTCATCGATGGTCGCTGGGAGATGGGCGCGACGATCTTCAATTTCCAGGGCTACGAGCGCAAGGACGCCGATACGCCCAACGACGTCAAGTTCTTCATCTACATTTATGACCTCGAGACCAACCAAGCCTATGTCGGCCCGCTCGAGGTCGACATCTTGCTCGACGGGGAGCCGATCTCGAGTTTTCGGCGCGAGATCCCCGATACCGAGGTCGTCTACGCCACCCGCGAGACCTTGCCCGAGACCGGCGACTACCAGCTCGTCGCTCACATCCCCGGCTCCGAGATCGCACCCGAGCTCGAGTTTTACGTCGATCTCAACGAGGGCGAGGTGTCATGGTGGCTGGTCGCGGGGCTGGTGGTCCCGCTCGGACTCCTCTTTGGGCTCGTCGTGCTCGGCCGCGGCCGTCGCGGTCGCTCGCTCTTGCTGCTCGATCGTCCGAGCGCCCAGGATAGCTACTGATGCAACCGCCGAATCTCTCAGGTCTGCCATTGTCGTCGCTGCTCGGGCCGCCGGGCGAGGTCCAAGACATGCCCTGTCATCCGCGGCCCGCCGGCAGCTCGGGCGACGAGGGCGGCGAGCAAGCGACCCACACCATGCAGATGGTCGCGACCGACGAGGGCGACGCGGTGATGATCATGGGCGGCATGCCGCCTTGGCTCTTCGTCGCCGCGGCCGTGCTGGTGTTGATCCTGTCCTTCGTCTTGGTCGAGCGGATCGGCGGGCGGCGGCCGGCCAAAGCTGGTTTCCGCTTCAATTTGATCGCCAACCCCCGGATCTACCGATTGGTCAAGAGCCGCTGGTTTCAGCTGATCCCGCAGACCCTCTCGGTCGCGGCTTTCGCCTTCCTGATCTTCGCCGGGCTCTTCGGCAGCCGGATCGGCAACATCACGCCGGTCGCGGTCTGGACGATCTGGTGGGCGGGGCTGGTGTTCGCGGTCGCGCTGCTCGGTCCGGTCTTCTGCGGCGTCTGTCCTTGGGACTTGCTCGGCCGCTTTGGCCTGCGCCGGCGCAAAGAGCCGCTCACGCTCGGACTCCAGGTGCCCAAGGTGCTGCGCAACATGTGGCCGGCGATCGGCTTGTTCACGCTCTTGACCTGGGCCGAGCTCGGGCTGGGCGTGACCTCGGATCCGCGCGCGACCGCCTACATGGGCATCGGCATGGCGGTGCTGGCCGCGGCGGCGACCTTGGTTTTTCGCAAGAAGGCCTTTTGTGCCCACTTGTGTCCGGTCGGTCGAATCAGCGGCATGTATGCCAACTTCGCGCCGGTCGAGATCCGCGCCGCCGATCCGGCGGTGTGCAAGACCTGCAAGACTCAAGACTGCCTGCGGGGCAACGACGCCGGCTATGCCTGCCCGACCGGCCTGAGCCTGCGAGTGCTCAACGAGTCGACGATGTGCACGATGTGCACCGAGTGCGTGCGCAGCTGCGAGAGCAACAACGTGGCGATCAACCTGCGGCCCTTCGGCCACGACTTGATTCACAAGGTCAAGGTTCGCTCCGACGAGGCATGGATGTGCGTCATCTTGCTGGCGCTGACTTTGTTCCACGGGTTCTCGATGACCACGGCCTGGGAGAACTTCCTGCCGGGGAACCCGAGTCTGATGAAGTGGATGGCGGCCAGCTTGGGTACGCCCAACGCGGTGAATTTCACGATCGGGATGATCGTGGTCGTGGCCATTCCGCTCGCGCTCTACGAGCTGAGCTGCTGGGTTGCGGTCAAGCTGACGCCCGGGTCGGGGATCGGCGCGCGGCAGATCTTCGCGTCCTACAGCCTCTCGCTCTTGCCGATCGCGCTCTTCTATCACCTTGCCCACAACCTGATGCACATCCTGATGGAGGGCGGCTCGCTCGTGCCCTTGCTCAGCGATCCGCTCGGCCGCGGCGCCGACCACTTCGGCACCGCGTCGATGCAGCTCGGTCACCTCGCTAGCGAGGGCACCATCTGGAGCTTGCAGATCGGGCTGATCTTGACCGGGCATCTGTTCGGGATCGTCGTGGCTCATCGAATCAGCCGTCGGCTCTTCGCCGACTCCGGCCAAGCCACCCGCAGCCTGATTCCGATGCTGGCGATGATGGTGCTGGTCTCGATCGTCGGGCTCTCGCTGATGGTGCTCGACATGAACATGCGGGTCGGGAGGATGTGAGCGTGACGCAGCTCAGTCGGCGCGACTTTCTTCGCCGGGCCACCTCGCCCGATCCCGAACCGCCAGCGCGGGTTCGGCCGCCCGGCGCCGTGGCCGAGCGCGAGTTCCTGGCCCGCTGTACCGGTTGCATGGATTGTGTCGAGGCTTGTCCTCACAGCTCGATTCACACGCTCGCGGCACATGTGCACCCCGGCGCCGGCACGCCAGTGATGGTCGTCAATGCCCGGCCTTGTCACATGTGCGAGGGCTTCCCCTGCGCGGCCGCGTGCGGCGAGGGGGCCCTGGTCGTTCCCGAGCGGCGCGCCGTTCGACTTGGCTCGGTCGAGATCGACGTGGGCCGTTGTTTGCCTTACTTGGGCCCCGACTGCGGCGCGTGCATCGGCCTGTGCCCCGCGGGAGCCGAGGGCGGGATTCAGATGCTGATGGGCCGCCCCTGGGTCGATGTCGAGGCCTGCGTGGGCTGTGGGCTGTGCATCGGCGCGTGTGTCGTGCGGCCTTCGGCCATTGCTTCAATCTAGAGCACCCTGCTGGCTCACACGCTACGATTGCTGGCTCGAGGCAGGGGGCGATCGCTAGACTTCGAATTCGATGGATGTGAGGACGGCGTTGAAGCGGCTTCCGGTCTTGCAGGCCTTGCCTGCGATCGATCGGGAGGCGTTCGTCAGCGTCGGCGCCGTGGTCGAGCTCGGGCCCGACGAAATGATCTGGGAGCGCGGCGAAGCGGCCACAAACTTCACCTTCTTGATCGATGGCAACGTTCGGCTGGTCGTTCGAGCACCGGTGCATGGCCGAGGTGAGCGAGAGTGCTTGATCGCGTTGGTCGAAGCGCCCGGTTCGTTGCTGTGCGGGGCGGCGGTCTGCGGGTTCTCGTCCTATTGTTGCGATTCGATCTGCACGCAGCGAACCTCGGTGCTCAGCTTGCCACGTGAGGCGTTGGCTCCGCGCCAGGACAGCTCGAGCGCGTTCTTGCTCAATCAGGTCGCGGCGCGCGGCATGACGCTGTGCCGTCGCTTGCGCGAGGTCGGCGGGACCCGGGTCGAGGAGCGCGTCGCGGCGGTGCTGCTGCGCCTCGCGGACGAGCGAGGCGTGCAGACCGACAAAGGCGTGAAGCTGCCCTCGATCATCTCGCGGCGCGACCTCGCCGGTTTGTCGGGTTGCGCGACCGAGACGCTGATTCGGCTCCTCGCTCGCTTCGAGGAGCGCGGTGGGGTGGTTCGGAGTCGGCGTGGCCTATTCGTGGTGCCCGAGGTGCTGGTCGCAATCGTTGGCGGCGCCGACGAGTCGGGTCCGACCTGAGCGACGCATGAACCACCCTACGCAGGGATTTCGCGCGTCACTGCGAGGGCGCGCGATTTCGTGTTTGGATGATGATTGTGATTTTGACACCCAGGCCGAGCTGACCTTCATCATGGCGGAGGGAGTCGCACATTTCTCCCCACGTGACGGTGGTCAGTTCGCGTGACGAGGATGGGGGCATGATGAAGATGAGGGCGACATGAGCCCACGATGACAAACAGACGAACGAAGAGAGAGGTAGAGCCATGGAACGCAAGAGTCAGATCCGCAAGGTGTTGCGCTGGAGTGCCCTGGGGGCGATCGCAGCGGCCGGCATTGTCGGGTTGGTCTTGGTCGACAACGCCGACTCCGTCGAACGCGAACCTTGCGTCGACCGCGTCGCGGTCGCCATGCAAGGAGGCCTTGGTCCGACCGAAGCGCTGGAGTCGGTGCGTCTTGCTCGGCACGAAGTTCAGCGTCGGCTGCGTGCGCACGAACACGCGCTCGGGCAGCTGCGGAGCCAGCCTGGCTGGCAGGACGTCGAACAGCGGCCTTGGTTGCAGATGGCCGCCGAGGGCGAAGAGGCGATCATCGGCGAGCTCGAGGAGTCCGAGTCCAGCTACGGCGACACGCAGAGCTGCCTCGAGGGCGTCGAATCGCCGCAGACCGAATGATCCAGCCGAGCCGGATTCATGAACCGACGAGACGGACGCGGCTGGCGAGGCTCAGCCCGGTCGTCCGTCGGGTCGCGAGCGGGCCAGGATCGGCGTGTAGACGACCACGAAGAGCGCGAACGCGAGCGACCAGAGCACCCCCGAGGCGTGCAACCAAACCCGATAGGTCGACTCGGGCGTGAACGCGGGGACCAGCGCGCGGCACAGCGCGGCCAAGGTCATCGCCGCGAAGGCCAGCGCGATCACGCGTGAGACCTGCAGAGCTCGGCCAGAGTGGCCGAGCGAGACCCTCGCCATCATCCCGAGGGTCGTGATGCCGATCGCCCCGACCGTGCGAGCGTGGGTCGCGAGCGCGGGCGCGACCCAGCCCAGCTCGGCCGCACAGGTCAACGAGAGCCCGACGGCGATCCATGCGTGGCCGACGTGGAGCACCCAGAGCAGCGGGTTGGTCCGGCTGGCCCATGCGCCCCAATGGCGGGTCCGCGCGAGCACGAGGAGCGCGGTGACCAGCGCGAGGACGGCGAGGCCCGCTCCCCCAAACGCCCGCGCGAGCGCGACCGCGAGCAGGCCCACGATCACCGCGCGGTCGAGCCCGACGCTCGATCGAATGGAGGCTTCGCCGGTCGCGTTGCGCGTGAACATCGGGATGACTCGGGCGGCGACCACGGCGACGACGACCATCACCAAGTCCAGCGCGACCAGGCCCGCGTCGCGCGACCAGCCGGTCCACCAGCCCAGCGCGCTGCCGTGGAGCACGAGATCGGCGGCCCAAAGGCCCGCGAGCAGACCGAGGAAGCCGTAGTTGCGCCGGCTTCGAGCGGCGATGAGCGGGCGGGCGAGCGCGAGGCCGACCAGCGGCAAGAAGCCGAGATCGACGATGGCGACCACGCTCGCGGGCACTTCGGGAATCAACATCAGGACGCGGCCGGCCAGCCAGACGCCGAACACGAGCGCCAGACCCCAGCCGGTCAGCGTCGTGCGCTTGGTCCAGGTCGCTGCTGCGGTCAGCAGGAAGCCTGCGATGATCGCCGTGGTGAAGCCGAAGATCATCTCGTGGGCATGCCAGCCGATCCCACCCAGCACGCCGCCGACGCCGAGCGCCAGCAGGGGCTCGCCGTCGAGGGCGAGCAGCCAGAGCGGCACGGCGAGCGCGGCCCAGAGCGCCCCGAACAAGAAGAAGGGCCGAAACGCGCTGGCGAAGAGAGCGAAGGTCGGTCGGAGCTCGGCGGTGGCGGCGACGGGCGCGGGAGCGAGAGGGGCCAAGCGCAGCGCGCTGGGTCGGATGGGCACGAGCCGAGGCTATTGCGTTTCGACGGTCGTTGGCACGCGTAGACGACGGTAAAAACGGCGTGTTGCTGCTCACCGAGCAACGCTTTCGGGCCCAACGAGCTGGTTCGCTTCTCGGTCTGGACCGACGAGGTCACGAGCTCGCCGAGCGCCTGACGGCCGACCGCTCAGGGTTGGCGCTGCAGGACCGCGAGGGTGTTCGGGAGCCGCTTTTGCTTGGCGAGCTCGACGGCCTCGACCTGGTCGTGTTCGGACACCGCGTGGGCCGACCAACCCGCCGCGAGCATGGCCGCGACGATCTTGGCGCTCTCGTCGTCGTCGTTCGCCCGGCTGACCCTGGCTTGGATCAGCGCGTCCGAGTTCGGGCAGGTCGAGGGCGAGGCGCCCAGCTCGATCGCCTTCTCGACGTACTCGTGGCTCACGTCGGAGTCGAGCACACAGCGGCGAAAGCTCGGGTCGGAGCTCGAGTCCTCGAAGTTTGCGCCGGACCCGATCACCACGTCGAGCAAGTCTGCCCGGTTCCATTGCGCGGTTCGGTGCAAGCAGGCGTCGAGCTCCTCCGGCGTGGCGCCCTCGAGTCGGTCCTCGACGTCCTCGATCGAACCCACGTCGGTGCAGTAGTAGGCGAGCATGCTGCCGTAGGTCATGGTCAGCGCGATGACCTGGATCCCGCGGCCCGCGGCGACCAGCAAGCCGAGCGCGCCGACCAAGATGAGCGCCCGCAGAGCCGGCTTGCCCTTGGCGTC
>JAMHUH010000496.1:0-3501 GCA_035904925.1 Nannocystaceae bacterium | reverse complement strand
TTTCCAGTCTGACTCGGGATAGTCGATCCAACCCAGGTCTTCCAGTTTGGTGGTGGCGTTGAGGTCCCAATATTCCTGCATCCCAGACGCGCAGCCAGCGACGACGAAGGAGAGGCACAGTGCGAATGTGTGAGTCTTCATGATTTTCTCGGATCAGTGTCCACGTTCCAGCAATCCAACCAGCAAATTCTCGCGAGTCATCCCCTCGAGCCCGCGCGCCCGCGCAGGCGCGCTCTCCCGCAGCGCCCAGCTGGCCAGCCAGGCGACCTCGGCTTCCAAATCACCCTCCACGCCCCCGCGCTTCTCGATCTCCCCGACCTTCGCCGCGATCCACTCGAGCGCCGCGTCCGGCCGGCCCTCGGCCAACTCGCGGTTGGCGAAGATCGCCCGCACGTAGTCGCCGAGCTCCGTGTCGAGCAGTTCCACGAGCACACCCTGCTGCTCGATCCCCTGGCAAGCCGCGACGCGACAGCGCAGCCACGCCCGATTGAGCGCATATTCAGGCTCCGAAGGCGCTCGCCCGGCGGGCGACTCGTAGAGCCGCAGCGCCTGCTCGTAGCGACCCAAGCCGGTCAGGATCATCGCGGCGGTCGCCGTGAGCTCGCGGTTGGGTCGCTCGTGCAGCGCCCAGGCGTGCTCGACCATCGCCCAGGCGCGGTCGGGCTCGTCGCGCGAGAACGCGAGGTCGGCCAGCGCCAGGTAGATCTCGCCGACGCGGGGCGAGTCGTCGCCGACGGTCTCGCGCTCGATCGCGAGGGCCTCGACGAGATGCGCCTGCGCGGCGTCGATCTGGTCGAGCTGCTTTTCGCAGAGCGCCATGTTGTAGTAGGTCATCCCGACCCGGTGGGCGCGGGGGCCGAGCATGCGGCGGTAGGCGTCGGCCAGCTCGGTGTAGAGCGGCAGGGCTTCGGCGTCGCGCTGGTTCTCGGACAAGATGTTGGCCAGCCGAAGCTCGAGCCGGCGGCGCTGCGGATCGTCGCTCGGATCGACGAGCATGAGCGCCCGCTGGATGTCCGCGATCGCGGCTTCGAGGTCATGCTGCGGCCCGCTAGCGAGGAGCCAGAGCGAGCGCGTGAACAGCCACTCGACCTCGAGCTCGGCGGGGTGGCCGAGCTGGATGAGGCTGGTCTCGGCGTCGTGCAGCCACTCGCGGGCGAGCGCTGGTTCGTCGGCATCGAGCGCGGCGCGGGCCGCCTGCACGCGCGCAGCAAAGAGCAAGGTCGCGTCGCCGCTGGTCTCGGCCAAGCGCGCGACGGCGCGGTGCTCGACGAGGGCCGCCTCGTTGCGACCCTCGACCTGCAGGACCCGACCGAGCAGATCACGGGCCTCGGCCTCGACGGGCGCGAAGGCGTGGTCGTGGGTCGTTGCGACCAGAGCACGCGCTTCGGGCTCGATGCTGCTCGGGTGGCCGGCCGCGAGCTCGACCCGCGCGGCGTCGATGCGCTCGCGCAGCCCGGCGACTTCGCGGGCGAGCTCGGGCGGGGGCTCACGCTGCGGGTCGCCTTCGCAGGTGCTGGGATCGCCGAGCAGCTCGAGCAGCTCGTCGAGTTTCTCGTCGGGCAGGGCGTCGCGCTCGACGATCGCGAGCGTGCGATCGAGCCGACGCGCGCGGCGATCGAGGCACGCTCGTACGCCGGCCCGCAGCTCGGGCGGGCTCGAGCACGCGCTCTCGTGGGTGGCTCGCCAACGCGTGGCGAAGCGATCGACCTGCTCGATCACATAGGGCGCCGAGCCGCCGCGCGCGAGCAGATCGTCGCGCCGGGTCGGCGTCCAGACCTCGTCGAGCGAGCCGGGCTCGCACGCTGCTGGCAAGAGCGAGCGCACACCCAGGCTCGCGCCGCCGAGCAGCACGACGCCGAGGCCGAGCGCCAGACCGCGACGCCGACGACGAGGCTTGGCCTGCAGCTCCGCGAGCAGGGCGGGCATGCCAGGCCAACGCGCGCTCGGGTCTTCGGCCAGGCCGCGCAGCAAGATCGTCCGCAGCCAACGAGGCGCGAGCGGGGCGCTCGGGCGTGTGCTCGGGCTCGCGCCGACGCCGGGCGCAAAGGGCAGCCGACCCGTGCAGGCCTCCCACAGCGTCGCGCAGAAGCTGAACTGGTCGGCCCGCATGTCCGCCACGTCGCCGCGCGCGACCTCGGGCGCCATGTAGCCGGGCGTGCCCATCACGCGAACGTGCGAGCGCGAGTCGGACTCGCGGCTCGGCTCGGGCGGCGTCTCGTCGACCATGACTTGCTCGGCGAGCCCGAAGTCGGCCACTCGCACACGGCCATCGTCACCACGCAGGAGGTTGGTCGCCTTGAGATCGAAGTGGACGATGCCGAGCGCGTGGGCGGCCGCGAGCCCGAGCCCAGCTTGATGGTAGGCGTCGAGCAGCGCGGGGAGGCGCGGCTGCTCGACCCGCTGCCAGCGGTGGAGGTCGCAGCCCTCGATCAACTCCATCGCCACGAACACGCCGCCTTCGTACTCGCCGACCTCGTAGACCTGCACGACATGGGGGTGCGAGAGCCGGGCGAGCGTGCGCGCCTCGGCGAGCAGGCGTGACCGCTCGCGGACTCGATCGCGGCGCAAGAGCTTGAGCGCGACCCGACGATCGAGGCGCAGGTCGCGAGCGACGTACACGACCCCCATGCCGCCCGAGCCGATCCGGCGGCCGAGCTCGTAATGGGCGATCGTTTGTTGTGGCTCGGTCTCGCCAAAGAGCCGCGCGGCCAAGCGACCCCGCATTCGCTGGCCATCGTCCGAGGTCGGCGGCGGCGCGAGGTCGAACGAGGGCGGCGTATCCTCGACAGGACTCATGTCGCTGCTCTCGGGTGATGCCGCTCGCACGATCCTATCGTCCGAGTCGCGCCGCGAGCCGTTCGAATTTCTCACGCACTCGGATAAGATCCAAGCGTGATCGAGGACGCCGAGCTCCTTCGTCGTTGGCGTGACGGCGATCGCCGGGCCGGCAACGAGCTCTTCCAACGCCATTTCGAGGCAGTGCGGCGCTTCTTCGTCAACAAGGTCGATGACGAGGTCGAGGAATTGGTGCAGCGGACCTTCATGGCTTGCGTCGAGGGCCAAGACCGGTTCGAGGGCCGGTCGGAGTTTCGCAGCTACTTGCTCGGGATCGCGCGACATATGGTGTGGAAACACTGGGAGGCACGTCGACGCAATCGCAGCGAGCCGATCGAGGAGCTCTCGATCCACGAGCTGGGCGCGGGGCCTTCGACCTTGCTCGGTCGGCGCGACGAGGAGCGTCGCTTGCTCGAGGGCCTGCGGCGGATCCCGCTCGAGTCCCAAGTCATCTTGGAGCTCTACTATTGGGAGAGCATGACCGGCGGCCAGATGGCCGTGGTCTTGGGCATGCCCGAAAATACCGTCCGCACGGGGATCCGCCGGGCCAAGGCCGCGCTCGGGGTCGAGATGCGGCGGCTCGAGCGATTCGCGGGTGTGCCCGAGAGCACCGACACCGACCTCGAGACGTGGGCGGCTGGCTTGCGGGTCGAGCTGCAGAAGGCT
>JAMHUH010000495.1:0-5807 GCA_035904925.1 Nannocystaceae bacterium | reverse complement strand
AAGTGCGTCACCGCGTTGACCGAGCAATTTCCCGAGCTCGATCTCGACCGGCTGGTGATGGTCGGCGGGCGGGCCGATCTCGAGATCCTCGGCGAGGTCCGTGACGGGATCGCGGCCGCGCTCGGCTCGGGCTTCGAGGTCGTCGTGGTCGGCGAGGGCCCCTGCGGCGGCACGGAGCCCGAGAACCTGGTCAATTGGCTGAGCTCGGGCTCGCGCAGCGTGCAGATCGAATCCGGCCTCGCCGTTCGGACCGAGGCCTACGAGCAGGTCGCGGTCGCGGTCGCGCTCGCCTTGGAGCCCTACCTCGAGTGATCGCGTCTGGCGGCAGCCGGGGTGGTCAATCACTCGTAGCGCGGGCCGGTGTCGGTGCCGGCCAAGCGCTGGCGCTGGCGCTGCTTGGTCAGCGCGTACTGCTTGCAGCCTTCGAGCTCGCGCTCGTCGAGGAAGGCCTCGAGCGCGCAGTTGAACTCGTCGGGCGACTGCATCATCGGCGTGTGACCGCCGAGGTGGACGACGTAGCTCTGGTCGTTGGCCAGCGCCCGCTCGAGCACCCGCATGGCTTGGATGGGCACGACCGGATCGTCGTCGCCCCAGATCACCAAGGTCGGCGCGGCGATCGAGCCGAGCCGGGCGTCGATCCGCTCGTAGGAGCTGGGCAGCAGGCCGCCGAGCATGTCGAGGTAGGGCTTCTCCTCGACCGTGCCGGCGAAGCTGGCCACGAACTCTTGCCGGGCGCGGCTCTTGGCGTCGACGCCGGGGTAGTGCTCGCCGGTGGTCATCTTGGCCATCTGCAGCATCCGGCCCGACATGATCGGCAGCACGGCCCCGGCCGAGCCGGTGTAGCGGGTGCCGGTCGAGTCCGAGAGCACGAGCTTGTCGACGCGCTCGGGGTGTTCGAACGCGAACACGGCCGCGACCCAAGCCCCAGCCGAGTTGCCGACCACGTGGGCGCGCTCGATCTCCAGCGCGCTGAACAGGCCCTCGACGACCTCGACGTAGTTCTCCATCGAGTAGTCGACATGCTCGCCGCGCTCGGACTTGCCGTGGCCCGGCAGGTCGAAGACGATGACTCGGTAGCTGCGCTGGAAGTGCTCGAACTGGTCCCACCAGTTCTGCACGTTGCCGCTCCAGCCATGCACGAAGACCAGGGTCTGTTCGGCGTCGGCGGGGCCGGCTTCGAGGTAACACAGGCGCAGACCCTCGACCTCGACGTAGTGCTCGGCGCTCCAATAGTCGGGGGGCGTCCACGCGTCATGGCCTGGGCGCACGGGACCGCAGGCGCAGACCGTGGAGGCGAGCGCGAGGCCGAGCAGCCGCGAAGTTGCCGTGTTCATGCCGAGGAATTGACCCACGCCAGCATAGAAGGAAGCGAGCGGGCCGAACAACCTCGATCGTGGGTGTTTCGCCGCGCTCGGCCGGGGCGCGCGCTCGGCTTCGCGCGAGCGCAGCTCGACCTCGATCTGGACCGCGACCGACTCGAGCTCAAAACTCGATCTTGGTCCCGATCGAAGGCGCGGTCGGCAGCGAGTAGACTGGCGAGGTCGCCTGGTAGTTGTAGGCGTAGCTGAGGAACTCGATGTTCTGGGCGTTGTAGACGTTCTGCACGTCGAGGTAGGCGGTCACCTTCACCCGTCGGTAGACCCAGGTCTTGTCGATGCGCAGATCGAGCTGGTGGAAGGCGGGGAGCCTCGCGCCGTTGGTCGGCCCGCTGATCGGCAGGTAGGCGCCGCTGGTCGCATCGAAGGCGGCGTCGCTGACGGCCGTGTAGGGGTTGCCGGAGACCAGTCGAAAGCGCAGGCCGAGCCGCCAGTTCAGCGGGAACTCGTAGCTGGCGATCAGCGTGAGGATGTGGGTCTGGTCGAAGTCGAAGAGGCGCTGGGCTTGGTCGGGGGCTGGCGTTCGAACCGATCGCATCAAGGTGTAGGAGAGCCAGCCGTAGAAGTGATCGCCGAGGGCTTTTTGGATCAGCAGCTCGCCGCCATAGACCTCGCCCTTGCCAGTGTTGGCGAAGTTCTCGGGCCGGGGCGAGGGGTCGGCGGCGTTCGGGTCGAAGCGCAGCACGCCCGAGGGCGCGAGCAGATCCCACAGGTGCTTGTAGAAGCCCGTCAGCTCGACGCTGACGTCCCAGGGCAGCTGCTGGACGATCGCGAGGCTGGCGTGGACCGAGCGCTCGAGTCGCGAGCGCGGGTTGCCGAGCAAGGCGTCGCTCTGCAGCGGACCTGCGCCCTGACTGTAGAGCCCGAGCCCGCCCTTCAGCCCGGTCTTGGCCGCGAGGTCGACGACGAAGCGCATCCGCGGGTCGACGGCGAACCGGTTCTGCGGGCTGTTGTAGTAGTTGAGCCGGACGCCGGGGAAGAGCGTCGCTCGATCGCCGACGCGGATCGTCATGGTCGAGTAGAGCCCTGGGATCACCCGGACCGGCGAGGTCTCGCGGACCTGCAGGTCGCTGGCGTTGCTGCCGGCCGAGTCGGCGCCGAGCGGCGGGATCAAGGCGCGGCCGCGGTACCAGGTCGAGACCAGCTCGGCGCCCACGCGCAGACGGACCGCGTTGGTCAAGCGTCGGCTCAGCTCGCTGCGAGCCGAGAGCGTGTCGCTCTCGACCCGAAAGTCGATGTTGCCGAAGATCCGGCTGGCGAAGAGCTCGCGCTTGTACGAGGGCGTGATCAGGAACTCCCAGGGGCCCTCGACCTTGCGATAGACCGCGTCGACGCGATGGAACCACTGCGTGGTCTCGAGCCGGTTGCGGGCGTCGGGGTCGGCGTTGTTCTTGTCGGCGAAGAGCAGCTTGCTGCGATCGTCCGAGCCGAAGGCCCGCAGCGAGAACTCGCCGCCCGCGAGCGGATAGTCGAAGAGCGCCTGGTAGTCCCAGTAGCGCGGGGCCAAGGTCAGGCCGAGCCCGACCTCGTCGGGGATGACCAGCGGCAGCAGCAGATCGACGTAGCTGCGCCGACCCGAGAGCACGAAGCTGCCCTTGCCGATCGGGCCCTCGGCCAGCACGCCGGCGTCGAAGAGATCGGCGTCGACGTAGCCGTGGTAACCATCGCGTCGACCCTTGCGCGGCTGGACGTTGATGACCCCACCGATCGCGTCGCCGTAGCGACTGTCGAAGTTGCCGGGCACGAAGTCGATCTGGGCCAGGATGTCCGAGTTGAACACCGAGGTCAGCCCGCCGAAGTGAAAGAGCGTCGGGATCTCGTGGTAGCCCAGGTACACGCCCGAGTCGGCTGGGGCCGCGCCACGGACGACCAAGGCACCCGCGCCGAAGGGCGCCCGAGCGACGCCCGGGAAGTTCTGGATGGCCTTGAGCGCGTCGCCTTGGGTGCCGGGGATCTCGGCGATCTGCTTGGGCGTGATCGTGCGGCTGATGACCTCGGGCATGGTCTCGCGCGCGACCGCGACCTCGGTTCGGTAGCCGCTGCCCGAGGTCCGGGTCATGAAGTACTTGGTCTCGAGCTGCTTGCCTTGTTCGAGCTCGACGATCCACTCGAGCCGCGCGAACGCGGGGGCGATCAAGATCAGCCGGACCCGCCCGCTCGGGACCTCGCGCAGGGCGAAGCGACCCTCGGCGTCGCTCACCGCTCGGATCAGCCAGGCCGGCTCGGGCTCCTCTTCGCCGTAGGCCTGCGCGCGGACGCGGCCGAGCGGCGCGTCGCCGGCCGGGACCGCGAGCAGCGTCGCGCCGCTGACCGGGACGCCATCGCCAGCCTCGAGCACCACGCCGGTGATCCGGATCGCTCCGGTCTCGTCGAGCTCGGACTCGCCAGGCTCACCCGCGTCGGGGTCCTCGGGCTCCGCGACGTCGACATCGTCGAGGTCTTCGGGCTCGGCCAGCACGGGCGGCGTGAAGGGCAGCTCGATCGTGAGCACGACCTCGATCGGCTCGCCCGCGAAGGTGGCTGGCTCGAAGCGAAGCGCGGCCACGGCCGCGAGCGCGACCTCGTCGATCGCCGGGTCGACGCCCTCGAGCAGCTCGAGGTCGAAGGGCACGCCATCGGTCGCGACCACGTAGCGGATCGTGACGGTCCCCGCGGGCGGCTCGTCGCGCTCGAGCAGCGACTCGGGATATTCGTAGGTCACCGAGCCGAGTGGGCGAGGCGGCACCGGCATCTCGTTCGGTCCGGCCGCGTCGGTCTCGGGCGGTCCCGCCCACGCGCTTCGAGCCGACAGCAGCGCGCCGGTGAGTGCGAGGGCGAGCAACGGGCGGTGGCTCACGGTCGCTGGATAACACGAGCAGGAACCTTTGCGTGTAAGTCCCCTCGCGCGGGTGGCCGTTCGCCGCCCGACATGTACTGGGCCCGCACGATCCTCTCGCCTCTGCTCTTGACCTTGCTCTTGACCGCCGGCTGCGATCACCAACGGCGTGGCCCCTTCGGCCCCAAAGACGAGATCGAGACCCAGGACCACGCGAAGGACGAGATCATCGAGTCCGCGCGCTTCGTCAAGCCGGTCGAGCTCGAGCTCGAGTGGGCGCTCGACAACAACAAGATCCTCGCCGAGCAAGCGACCGAAGTCTTCGCACGGATCACGATCGAGGCGCCCGACCAGCTCGACCTCCCGCCGCCGCCGGCTCGCGTGGTCCTGGTCGTCGACACCTCGGCCTCGATGAAGGGCGAAGCGATCACCGGGGCCAAGCAGGCCGCCGAGGTCCTGGTCGACACGCTCCGCGACGGCGACCAATTTGCGCTGGTCGTCTTCCACTCCGAGTCGCAGGTGCTGATGCCCCTGACGATCATCGGCGACGAGAGCCGGGCGGCCGCCAAGGCCAAGATCGACGCGATGCAAGCCTGGGGCACCACCGACCTCGCCGGCGGCCTGCGCTCGGCCATCCAGCAGTTCGATCAACCGTGGGCCCAGCCCGTCTACGACGCACAGGGCACCCCGCTGCCGGTCCCCAACGTTCAACCGCTCGATCGCATCGTCCTGCTCGGCGACGGCGTGCCCAACGACCGGGCCCCGATCGACCAGCTGATCAACGACGCCGCGGTTCGGCGCGTGGCCATCAACTCGCTCGGCTACGGGCTCGAGTTCGACGAGACCGTGCTGGCCAAGCTGGCCGAGCGGACCGGCGGCCACTACCACTTCGTCGAGCAGCCCGACGCCGTCGCGGCCTTGTTCCGCGACGAAGTGCTCGACATCCAGCGGACCGTCGCCCAAGACATTCGCCTCGCCTTCGCGCTCGGCCCCGACGTCGGCCTGATCGAAGTCGTCGGTCACTCCGCCGGCTGGAACCCCAACCTCGGCCGCTTCGAACTCCCGATCGGGGCCTTGGCCGAGGGCCAAGACACCGAGCTGCTCGTCCGCCTCGCCGTCGGCCCGCGCCGCGACGGCGCCACCGTCGAGCTGCTCGACCTCTCGCTCGACTTCACCGACATCCAGACCGGCACCGGCGCCCGCTCGGAGCGAGAATTCCTGGCCACCGAAGCGACCACCGACAAGGCCGCGATCCAAGCCGGCGAGAACCGAGACATCACCCTCGCCGCCGCCCGGGCCCGAACCAGCGCCGCGACCTTGATGGTCCTCGCGCTCGCTCGCGGTGGCGACCTCGCGAACGCCAAGACCAAGCTCGACGAATCCGTCCGCTGGGCTCGCGACGAGGCCAAGCGGCTCGGCGACGAGGGCCTGAGCAAGCAAGCCGACGAGCTCGCCGCCCTGCGCAAGGAGCTGCCCGGATTGGTGCCTCGCAACAATGGCGGGAATGGGCCGATCGCTGCGGATGCGGTGATCAGCGACGAGGCGTATCGCCCGACGCCGGCGGCGGCGCGGGCGGTTCGGGCGGCGCACAGCTCGGCGTTCAATGATCTGCACAA
>JAMHUH010000494.1:0-2126 GCA_035904925.1 Nannocystaceae bacterium | reverse complement strand
CGTGAGCTTCGACGCGAGCGGCCGACGGCTGGCGACGGCCTGCGACGAGGGGTCCGTCTCCCTCTGGGACCGCGACGCGCCGAGCGAAGCGCGGCGATTGAGCGGAATGACAAAATTCGTCTCCGACCTCGAATTCAGCCCCGACGGTGCCCTGCTGGCCGCCACGTCGATCGACGGTGGCCTCTACCTGTGGCGAAGCGCCGAGAGCGAGGCGATCCGCCTCGACGCGGGGTTCAGTCTCCGGGACTTGGAGTTCGTCGACGAAGGCCGACGCGTCGCGGTTGTCGGCATCAGCAGCGAGGTCCTCGTCTATTTCATCGGATCGCTGCCGACCGACGACGCCGATCTTCTGGGGCGTTTGCGCGACGCAAGCCATGTATGCTCGAGCCGGGAAGATCGGGTTCGCTATGCCGCGCTCAGCCCAGAGGAAGCCGACCGAGTGAATCGGGCCTGCGAATCCGAACCCAAGGGTTGGTGACCTCGCGGCTCATCGCACCGGCGCTGCGTGGCTAGCCGCGGCGGCGGCCGACCCAGATCGCGTGGTCGCGGCCGCGATCGCGACCCCGATTCGCGACCCGCTCGACGCTCGCGTCGAAGCCAGCTTGCTCGAGCCGCGCCGCGAACTTGCCATTGTCCGAATACGACCAGACCGCGTACACGCCACCGGGCCGGAGCGCGCGATGGGCCTCGCGCAGGCCTTGGACGCTGTAGAGGCTGGCGTTGCCTTCGTGGGCGAGCGCGTCGGGGCCGTTGTCGACGTCGAGCAAGATCGCGTCCCACTCGGCTGGCGCGGACCGGATCCGAGCAGCGACGTCGCCAACGTGGACGCGGACGCGCGGATCGGCGAGCGGGTTGCCGGCCAGCTCGGCCAGAGGTCCACGGTTCCACTCGACGACGGCGGGGACCAGCTCGGCGACTTCGATCGAAGCGTCTCGAGCGAGGCGCTCGACGGCGGGGGCGACCGAGAAACCCATGCCCAGGCCGCCGATCAGGATGCGCACGCCTGCCCGAGACTCGAGCCCACGACAGCCGATCTCGGTCAGCGCGCGCGCCGAAGTGTCGTCGCGGCTCGACATCAGATCCCAGCCGCCGACACGGATCAGATACTCGTGGCCGCGCCGGCTGAGCGTGAGCGTCTGGCCATCGGGCGCCTCGGCTTGCGCGAGCTTTTCCCAGGGAATCATGATCGCTTCTTCTTCGCAGCGGGCTTCTTCGCAGCGGGCTTCTTCGCAGCGGGCTTCTTCGCGGCAGCGGGCTTCTTCGCGGCAGCGGGCTTCTTCTTCGCAGCGGGCTTCTTCGCGGCAGCGGGCTTCTTCGCGGCAGCGGGCTTCTTCGCGGCAGCGGGCTTCTTCGCGGCCGCAGGCGCAGCCTCGAGCCAAGCCCGGCCGAGCGAGCGCAAGTCCTCGAACGCAAACGAGCCGCCACCCCAACCGCCGGTGTTGGTCTCGTAGTAGAGGAACCCACCCTTCTCGCGCAGCTCGACCAAGCAGCCGATCTCGTTGGGTCCGCGCTTGGGCACGATCAAGATCGGCTGGCCGAGCAGAGGCTCGATTGCGGCCTTCATCGCCGCAGGATCGGTGATCAGCGGATCGGCGACATAGCGATTGGGCCCGAACTTCGGGATGTGGGCTTCGGTGAAGGTGTAGGCGCCGTCCTTGGGCCGACCGACGCGAAAGCCTGCGGCCGGGTCGGCGTCGTGGGTCAGGACCTTGGCGAGGGCCGGCTTGCGTGGCTTGGCGGGCTTGCCGGGGCCCGCGACGTAGGCGGCCGTCGACCAGCCCATGCCGACGCGCAGGTGCTCGATCCAGGCCGGATGCGTCGGCCAGATCTCGAGCTCGTCATCGACGAGCGCGAGCTTGCGGATGAAGGCTCGCGCGTTGAGGTCGATCCACGTCGGGTCGAGGGCGTCGTCGCGGTCCATCGCGTTGGCCAGCGGGCACGACTCCAAGTGGGTGTAGCGCTCGAACTTCGCGAACCCGGAATTCATGATCGGGTCGTAGATCAGCATCAGCGCGAAGGTGGCGGCCGGCTTGGGTGGACCCGAGTCGGGGTGGACCGAGTGGACCTGCAGCTTCGCGCTCTCCGTCGACACTTGGACGACCCGGGCCTCGAACATCTCCGACATG
>JAMHUH010000493.1:0-2288 GCA_035904925.1 Nannocystaceae bacterium | reverse complement strand
ATTCAACTGCGGTCGATGCCACGCTCTGGTCTCGATCTGCCGGCTCTGCGACCGCGGCAACGTCTACTGCGGCCGAGTCTGTGCAAGCTCGGCTCGCCGGGAGTCACGACGGGCCAGCAACGCTCGTCACCAACGCAGCCCCGCAGGCCGACGCCAGCACGCCGCTCGCCAGGCCGCGTATCGGGCCCGGCGGTCGAAAGTGACGGACCACGGTTTCGAGGTCGACCTCGAAATCGCGAAAGTCGTCGTCGCCGCGATGAAGACGGTCGTGGCGGGAGCGAACGATGAACAAAAGGACAGTGGGAAGCTGTATTGCACGTGGTGCGGTCGGGTGCTCGAGGGCCACCTGCGCGCCAACTACCTCGGCCGCAGGCCGGCTCGGGGATCCGCCCGAGCACCACCACGGCCGCGCTGACGGGAGGTGGTCATGAAGAAAGTCGACCCCGAGGTCGAGGCGGAGATCCTGCGTCTGCACTTCGCGGAGAAGTGGCCGATCGGCACGATCGCCGCCCAACTCCACCTGCATCACAGCGCGGTCCGTCGCGTACTTCGGCACGCCGGGCTGCCGCTGCCGATCGTCGCGCCGCGAGGGTCGAAGGTCGACCCCTATCTGCCCTTCCTGCGCGACACGCTGGCCAAGTACCCGAAGCTCACCGCGTCTCGCCTCCACGCAATGGCCTACGAACGTGGCTATCGCGGCGGGCAGTCGCGCTTTCGCGAAGTGGTCGCAACCTTGCGACCGCGGCCGGCGGCCGAAGCCTTTGCCCGATTGTCGGTCCTGCCCGGAGAGCAGGCCCAGGTCGACTGGGCGCACTTCGAGGCGATGCCGGTCGACGGGACCACGCGCCGGCTGCTGGCCTTCGTGATGACGCTGAGCTACTCGCGGCGAATCTTCCTGTGCTTCTTCTTCGACGCGCGCATGTCGAGCTTCCTGCAAGGCCACGTCGATGCTTTCGAGTTCTTCGGCGGCGTGCCTCGTCAGCTGCTCTATGACAATCTCAAGAGCGCCGTGACCGAGCGGGTCGGTCAAGCGATCCGCTACAATCCCACGCTGCTCGAGTTGGCCAAGCACTATCGCTTTGGCCCACGAGCGGCCGCGCCCGCGCGAGGCAACGAGAAGGGCCGCGTCGAGCGAGCGATCCGCTACATTCGCGAGAGCTTCTTCGCAGCCCGCGAATGGATCGACCTCGGACGGCTCAACGAGGAGGCGCGGCAATGGTGCGAGCAGGTGGCCGATCAGCGAACCTGGCCCGACGATCGCAGCCGAAGGGTCGCGCAGGTCTTCGACGAGGAACGTACGCATCTGCTCGCGCTGCCCAACGATCGATTCCCGGCCGAGGAGCGCGTCACGGTGCGCGTCGGCAAGACGCCCTACGTGCGCTTCGATACCAACGACTACTCGGTCCCGCACGCGCATGTGCAACGCGATCTGGTCGTGCTGGCAAGCGTGCATCGACTGCGGATCTGTGCGGGCCAGGAGCTGGTCGCCGAGCACGAGCGCAGCTACGGCAAGGGCAAGCGGATCGAAGATCGAGACCATGTCGAGGCGCTGGTCGAGGTCAAGCGAGGCGCCCGACGGCAACGCGGAATGGGCCGACTCCAACTCGCTGCGCCGAGCTGCGATCGACTGCTTCGGCGGGCAGCCGAGCGCGGACTGAACCTGGGCAACATCACCTCGCGCTTGCTCGAGCTGCTCGACGAGTACGGCGCGGCCGAGCTCGACGCGGCGGTCGCCGAGATCAACAGCCGCGAGGTCGTCCACGTGACGTCGGTCCGCCAATGGCTCGAGCAGCGGCGGCACGCCCAGGGACGGCCGCCCATGTCGGCGGTCGAACTCCCGCGCCCCGAATTGCGCGACCTCGTGGTCCGGCCCCACGCACTCACGACCTACGACCAGCTCACGAGCGACGGGGAGGAGAGCCATGAATGACCCCATCGGCTTGCGCCCGCGAGCGGAAAAGCTGCGACTCTATGGCCTGCTGGGCGAATGGGGCCGGCTGGGGAACGAGCCCTGGGTGGTCGAATTGATCGACCTCGAGGAGCGCGAGCGCGGCCGACGAAGTCGCGAATATCGACTCCACCAAGCGAGCATCGGGCACTTCAAGTCGATGGTCGACTTCGACTGGAAGCACCCCACGAAGATCGATCGGCTCCTGGTCGAAGACCTGCTCGGGCTCGACTTCATGACCGAGGCCGCCAACGTGGTCTTGCTCGGGCCCAACGGCGTCGGCAAGACGATGATCGCCCAGAACCTCGCCTTCGCGTCGGTGCAGGCAGGTCGAGCCACG
>JAMHUH010000492.1:0-12928 GCA_035904925.1 Nannocystaceae bacterium | reverse complement strand
CGGGCAAGACATTCACCAGCAAACCCGCGCCGCTCTCGCCTCAACAGAAGTCTTGCCCAAACTGCCCGCAGTCGCTCGAGAAGCTGCAGACCGCCGTGCAGGTGCTCGACCTCGCGAAGGGCGAGAACACCCTCGTCATCAGCTACCGGCAGCCGCTCGAATTTCGCGAATCGGGCCACAGCTATTTCAGCGCAGGCAAATGGAAGCAGGGTTTTACCTATGAGCTGTGGCCGATCGCCGAGTGGCAATGGGCACCGGGCTTTCACGCCGATCTGCGGCTTTCTATCGCTGCACGCGACGGCTTTCTCGGTATCGGCTATAAAGATGACACGATTAAGTGCTACATCGACGAAGATGGCAAATTCAGCGAGGTGGATCTATCGCTCATCAAGCCGTCTGCCGGGGTACGCTCAGCGACTGCACGCGTCGCGCTAAAACGAGCACCGCAGCGGCTCAGGTGTGAGTATGCTGCGGGTTAGAAGCTTAAGGCTAACGCTGCTATTTCAGACGGAGTGAGCTCAGAATCAAATAACATTACATCGTCCATATCGCCGCCGAAGAAATAACCGCCATCATTGTCGGTGCCAACTCGAAGCGTTGCATTGTTGGTGAAGGTATCCTCCATATTGCTTGCTAGCGTAACATCAACCCCGTCGACATAAAGGCTGACGTAGCTACCGGCACCCAGACTCGCATTGACGACAGCTGCCACATGATACCAAGCGCCATCAGTTACTACCCCCGGGCCCGTACTGCCCGTTGCATCGGCGGAACCATTGCCGGTAACAAAATGCATACTCATATCTGAAGTATCAATGTAGAATTTGAATCCGTTATACGCGGTGCTTGCAACTCCGTTCGCCACAACAAAGCAGTTGCTGCCGCATGACGGCGACGGTGACGTCAAATACAACCACGCTGAAATGGTGAAGATACTTGGTAGTGTCTGGGTGCCAAGATTTAGATTAGCATTTGTGCCATTGAACGTGCCAAATTCTGAAAAGTTATGCGACGGAGTGTTAAAAGTCACGTTGACGCAATCCCCTGATGCCCACGGACTTGGTATGCCGAAATCGATCGCGGTACCCGCTGAACAGCTACTCCAAATACTCGATTCAAAAGCGAAATGGTGATTGGGCATGGGTGGGGGGGTAGTGGGCAAGAAATCGAATCCCAGGAAGCCCGCGCTATCCCAAAGATCTTTAGACGTGTGGCTCGTGATGACATATAGATCTTGTGTAAAGCCACCAAAATAATCGAATGCAGAGAACAAGACGACGTCATTCGCTGCGTCATCCGCCGAGAAGGTTGAAATATTGGTGATCGACAGCCCGCTTAACGCCAGCGATGTGTCGAGGTCAATGATTGGGCCGAAGTACTGTGCGCCTGCTGCCGCGTATGTTGAGCTATAATAGACGCCGAGAATGGCGTCATCGTAACCCGAGTTTTCTTGCCGAACTTGAGTTGCCGAAGTCGCGTTGTCCAAACCGTAACCGAATGCGGTAGCGGCATTTGCATTCGCAGGGTCGAAAGCATAGCCGATGCCTGAACTATCGGTAGCGAATACCTGGCTGCCGTCACCTGAGATGCCAATAATCGAGTATAATCTGTTTGTCGCATTTGCGGCTTGTGTCCAGGCTGAAACACTCGGTGTGCTTGGGTTAGAAATATCGCCGTAGTTGATATTGTCACTGTCTGATTGCAGGTTCACAAATACCCGCAGACCAGTGCCATTTTTCTTTACTGCGTAACTTATTTGGCTGGTTGAATTAAGGGGAGTCACCGAATACGTCAGCACTGTCGGGGTCGCGAAAAAGGGCAGGTTAACGCCATCAAATGTAGTGAGTGAGCGTGCAACGAATAGGTTGTGCGTACCTGCCGAGCAGCTTCCGCCGCAATCTCTGTTTGAGCCAAAGACGAGTACGAGAAACCCGTCATCCATCTTTATAAGATACGGACTATACTCATCTGAGTCATCGCGCGAAATCGTCGAGCCGTCGGCGAGGCGCAGGCTCGCTTTGCCCTTGATTTTGCCGAGCATCTCTTTCTCGCCTGGCACGGGCTTTGAGCAATTGGCGGCGAGTAGGCCCAGTAGAACGGCAATTAACCACAGGCTGGTGGTGCGCAGTTTCTTCGACATATAGCCAGCTTGGGGGGCTATATACAGATTGCCAAGCATTTTGGGGGCGGCCGGCCGGGTCTGGGTCGGTACAATGTTGTCTCGATGCATCTGCAGATGAGACGACCCGTCGCGCCGATCTGCAACAATGAAATCAGTAAACAATACTGGAGGGGGCTCGGTTAGAAGTATGCATGGCTAATAATGATCCACTGCTTGTCGCTCAGGTTATCGAACGGGTTGGCGAATGAAGCATCTGCGGCGCCACTGGCCGGGCCAGTCCAGACGAGGCGATACTCGACCAGTAGCCTGAACCAGCTCAGCGGAGTGATTTCGAAGCCAAAGCCATAACGGCCTGTGGCGAGGCCCGAGCGAGCCCGGCTTGTTGGAGATCTCGGTCGCCTCGTGTGCGATCGCCTCCGGGGGTCGAGTCTGGTGCCGCGACAGCGAATTGCTCGACAATGATGCGGGCTGGCTGGCCGAGCTGGGCGAGGTCGATCGGCTCTGGCTGGCCGAAGAGACGGTCTGCGGGCGCAGCGAGGGCAAGATCCGCTGCATCGAGCCCGAAGACGGCTTCCGCCCGCCGCTCCCGCTCGACCCTCGAGGCTCGCTCGTGAGCCCGGGCGTGGGCGAGCCGAGCACGCTCGCCTGGGACGACAACCAACAATGCGTGGTCGATGCCGAAGGCACGGCGTGGTGTCGTTGGATCGGCTACGACGAAGAATCCCCGCCACCGCCGCTCGAGCCCTACCCCATCGCCCAGGTTCGCGAGCTCGAGATGGGCGACGAGATCGGCTGCATGCTGCTCGCCGACGAGAGCGTGCACTGCTTCTTCGGCGCCGGGATCTTGCTCGTCAGCGATCTCGATCCAGGCCTCGCGGCGACCGTCGGCGACTTTTGTGCCGCGCTGCCCAGCGCCCCTCACTGCGACGCGCCGATCGGCGGTCGAGCGGACTGGCCCGCGCCCTTCCGGGTGCTCGATCGGGGCCGCGACGTCGCCCTCGGCGGCGACTTTGCCTGTTTGGTCGACGCGCGCGGCGGGGTCGGTTGCGTGACCTTGATGGCGATCGCCGGCCAGCCCAACCTCGGCGGCACCGACAATTTCATGGCGATCCCGGGGCTCCCGCCGCTGCTCGAGATCGACGCCAGCGACGAGCACGTGTGTGGTCGGAGCGAGGCCGGCGAGGTCTGGTGCTGGGGCAGCAACGAGTACGGCCAGCTCGGCGACGGGACGACGACCTCCCACGTCCAGCCCCAGCCGGTGAAGGCCGGCCAATGGGAGCACGTGCGGCAGATCAGCGTCGGCTTCGGCAAGAGCTGCGTGGTGTTGGACGAGGGGATCGAGTGTTGGGGCTGGATCGTCGGCGGCGAGCCCGATCCCCTGCCGACCGAGATCCCCGGGGTTCGAGCGGACGAGCTCGTCATCGCGGGCGAGTTCACGACCTGCGCCCGCGAGGGCAAGACCTGGAAGTGTTGGGGTGGCGAGACCGACGGGCTCGAGGGCGTGATCGGAGCCGCGCGGATCGTCGAGCGCGATCGGATCGTCGACAAGCCCGCGCCAGAGTGCGAGATCGACGGCAAGCGCCGGCTGACCTGCTTCGACAGCGAAGGCACGCAGACCCTCGACATGCCCGACGTCATCGACGTGCTGCCCGGCTATGTCGACATCTGCGTGTTGCTCGACCAGCGCGTGGTCTGCCTCTCGCCGACCTTGCCCTCGCTCGGCCGCAACGAGTTCGCCGTGCCTGCGAGCACGGCGATCAGCGGGGTCGGCTGGCACGGCTGTGTGCTCGACACGAAGGGCAAGGCCCACTGTTGGGCGGACCGCGAGTACGAGGTCGAGCCGATCGACCTGCCAGCCAAGCTCGTCAGCGTGGTCGCGAGCGTGGCGGGCGACTGCGGGCTCGATCGCGCCGGCACGGTCCATTGCTGGGGCGCGGAGGGATCCGACGCCAAGCCGGTCACGTTGGCGCTGCCCAAGATCGCCGAGCTCGTGGCCAGCTTCGGCGGGATCTGTGGCCGCGACGTCGATGGGGCCGTGTGGTGCTGGGGCGAGGGCGAGGACGAGGCCGATCGGCGTGTCGCCAAAAAGATCGACCTGCCGCCCTCGAGCCAGGTCGTCGCCGGCACCGACCACTTCTGCTCGCGGGCCAGCGACGGGCGCGTGAGCTGCTGGGGTGGCGAGGTCGAGTCGCAGCGCGCTCGGGTCAGCGCCGAGTTCGTCCTGCGGCCCGAGCCGGTCGACTTCTTTGCGGGCTGACGGGCTCTGACTTCAGTCGGATCGCTCGGACCAGCCGCCGCCGGGCATGCCGAGCAGGATCGTCCCCTCGCTGCCGATCCACAGGTCGCCCCCGACCAGCCGATGCTCTGGGCCGAAGCTCGACGCCAAGGGCGTGCACTCGCGGGTCGGACCGACGCCTGCGGCGTCGAGCAACCAGACCTCGTGCTCGTGCAGGGTCGCCAGCGTGCTCGCGGCGGGGTGACAGTAGCCGTTGTCGGACCCGGCGCTGATGACCACCCGAGCAGGATCGCCGAGCGCCAGGACCTCGGCCGCGAGCCCATCGACGCCGCCATGATGGCTGGCCCAGAGCACATCGAGCGGAGCGCAGCGCTCGGCCGCCAACGCGACCCGCTCGGCCGGCAGGTCACCGGGGATCAGCACGCGCAGGCCCTCGAGCTCGAGGCAGAGCGCGAGCCCACGATCGTTCTCGGGCGCCTCCGCAGGCGCAGGATCGAGCTCGATCACCTCGACCTCGATCCCCGGTGCGCTCATTCGCATGCCCGGCGACGCGCCAGTGCGAATGTCGGCCGCCAGCGCCCAGTAGAGATCGAAGGCGTCGGTCTCGGGCAGATCGGTGTCGCCGCGATCCCAGCAACGATCGACCACGCGATCGTCGTCCGAAGGCCAGCGGCCGTCGAGGCCAGCGAGGACCCGGGCAAAGCCGCCCAGATGATCCGCGTCGTAGTGGGTGTGGATCCACAGCCCGATTCGGGTGACGCCCTGCTCGTCGAGCGCGTGCAGCAGCGCCTCGGCGCCGCTCGGCGGGCCCGAGTCGAACACCAGCGCGTCGCCCTCGGGACCGATCGCGATCATCGCCGAGCCTTGGCCGACGTGGACGAAGTGGAGGCCGGCGCCCGAGGGCTCGACCATGACCAACCATGACAGCGTGAGAAGCATGAGCGGCGTGGGATGCATGGCTTCGGATCGGCCATCGCCGGGCGGCCTTGCAGAATTCCTGCAAGGCTCGCGCGACCCGGCCGACACCGTGGTGGTGAACACCTCGATCCTGTCGACCTTCCTGCTTCTCTTCGCGCTGGGTGGGCGAGCGCCAGGCACCTCGCGGGTCGTGCCCGCGCTGGCGAGCGAGTCTGGCGATGCCTGGGTCACCTTTCATGCCGGCTCGACCTGGGTCTGTTGGTCGGCGATCGATCCCGAGTGCTGGCAACGGATCGAGCTCGATCCCCTGCCCTCGCTCGACGATCCGGTGTTTGCAGCCGACGAGCCGGCCGATGGGATCCTCTCGACCCCGCTCGCGCCCGATCCCACGCGAGGTCTCGACGTCCGCTTCGGCCTCGAAGCCGGGCGCTTGTGGATCGCCATCGACGACCATCTATGGGTCGTCGAACCCGGCCAACGCCAAGCTCGCGTGCTCGACACGCCCGCGGGCGCGGTCACGCTCGCGCGCCTCGGCGTCCCGGCTTGTGGCCCGCGCGGTCGGGTCCCCGCCGCGATCGCGGGTCGCCTCGACTTCGTCGACGCCGATCGCTGCCCTCGCGCTTCGCTGCCGACGGGCTGCTTGGGCGCGCGCCCTCGCGTTCGTCGGCCCACGGGTGTGCAGCTGCGCATGGGCGTCAGCTTGGTCCACGCGCGAGCGTGGGCGCTGAGCCCCGCGCAGCCCGACTTGGGCGTTCCCGCGACTCTGCGCTCCAGCGCGGGGATCGAGCTGCTCGCCGTGCTCGAGCTCGGCTTCGACGGTCCAGCGGCCCTGCGTCTGGCTCGCTCGCGCGCCGAGCTGCTCGCCCGTGATCGCCGTCGCTTTGTCCCCGCGGTCCCACCGAGTCCGCTCGCCGACGCCGAGCTCGACGCGCTGCGCAGCGTCGTGTGCACGGAGGCGGCGTGATGCGGGGCTCGATCCTCGTGCTCGCGTGGCTCGGCGTGCTCGCGTGGCTCGGCGATCCACCGATCGAGATCACGGCCGCGCCGATCGAGGCCCCGCTGGCGATCGCGGCCGAGCCGGGGCCGCTCGATCCGCCCGCGCCCGACTTCGACCCCGAGCGACTCGCCGCCGCTCTGGCCGCGCTGCCCGAGCATCCCAGCCTCGCCGAGGTCCAGGCCGCCGCGCTTCGCCACGCGGGCATCGATCCGAGCCAGGCTCGACGCACGCTCCAGCGAGCCCGGGCCGCCGCCGCGGCGCCGCGGGTCTCGGTCCAATTCGATCACCGCTTCGATCAGGGCTGGGTGCTCGACCAGGAGGCCGGCAGCGCCGACAGCTTGCGCAACGACGCCGGCAACCAGAGCGTGCTGCGCGTGGACGCGACCTGGGACCTCGACCGGCTGGTCTTTTCGTCCGACGAGCTGCGGGTGACCCGGACCGCGCTCGACCTCGCCGACTGGCGCGAGCGCGTGTTGATCGAGATCACGCAGCTCTACTTCGAACGGCAGCGAATCCTGCTGGAGGCCCGTCTGGCGCCTGCGAGCGAGCTCGAGGACGCGCTCGATCGGGCCCTGCGGCTGCGCGAGATCGAGGGCGTGCTCGCCGGGCTGACGGGCCTCGAGTTCGAGTGAGCTCGAGTGATCACGAGTGATCGAGGTGACGCGAACTTGGGCGCTCCGCTGGTTGGTGTTAGCTTGCGGCCGTGGACGATCGTCGCGCCCATGATCGCTTCGCCGTCGATTTGCGGGCGCGCATGATCTTGCCGGACGGCACGAACGTGCTGGCCCAGACCATCGACATCAGCTTCTCGGGCATCTGCGTGCACGCCCATCAGAGCGTGCCGCTCAAGACTCGAGTGAGCTTTCAGGTCTGGGTCGTGCTGCCGGAGCGCGAGACCAGCGAGCTGATGCTGCCAGGCCGAATCGTCTGGTCGACGCCGATCGAAGGTGTCCACCAGCTCGGGGCCGCCTTCGACCGCGACATGGACAACTACGCGTGGGCGCGGCTCGACGTGCTCTTGCACTTCCTCGCGGGCGACCTCGACCGGCCCGAGCGACTTTGAGCTGAGCACCCGCGCAGGCTGCTGCACGTCTGCACGCCTCCTTGCGCGTAGCCGACTGCACGTTCGAGTGTTTTGGAGCTCGAATTTACCGGACATCGCGCTCTCTTGCGCTGCGCCAACGTTCGAGAATCACCGCGATTTTTGCCGGCAGACGCCGTCGACGACGTCGACGGTCCGTGGGTTGCACAGGGCCGCCACGGAGAATCCATGGCAGCGCTCCAGATCAGCGATCCCCAAGGTCAAGACACCCGTCGCGTGCCGCTCTTCGCACGGACTTTGTTTCGGCACCTGCAAGAGCAGGGCTACACCCGCGAGCAGATCATCGGCGTCTCGTGTGAGCTGCTGGGTCTGCTTTCCAGCGACATTCGCCGAGACGAGCTCCCCGCCGCCGAGTAGTCGACCGAACCCCACCCATCCGGGCGCCAATCCCCGGCCTTCGCCCGCCTCCCTCCCCCAATTCGACCTGGGGTGACCGAGGCGGGCGAATGCGTTATGCGTGCGATCCGATGCCTCTGCCTCCTCTGCCCCGCTTCGACGAGCTCGACGTCGACAACCGCCGTGTCCTCGTCCGGGTCGACTTCAACGTCCCGCTTCATGCGGGCCCGGACGGCCAGCAGACGGTCGCGGACGACACTCGAATCCAGGCCACGCTGCCGACCTTGCGCGAGCTGCTGCGCCGCAACGCTCGGCTCGTGCTGTGCTCGCACCTCGGTCGCCCGGATCCCAAGGTCGGCTTCGATCGGGCGCTGTCGATGGAGCCGATCGGCCGGCGCCTCGCCGAGCTGCTCGAGCTCGAGGTCCGCTTGCCCGACGAAGTCGTCGGCGATGGCGTGACCAAGCTGGTCAACGACACCCGCGCGGGCCAGGTCGTGCTGCTCGAGAACCTCCGCTTCGAAGCTGGCGAAGAGCGCAACGACCCCGAGTTCGCGCGCGCGCTCGCCAAGCTCTGCGACGTCTACGTCAACGACGCCTTCGGGGCCTCGCATCGGGCTCACGCCTCGATCGTCGGCGTGCCCGAGATCATCCACGACCACGCGCCCGGGCTGCTCATGACCCGCGAGCTCGAGGCGCTCAGCCGGATCGTCGATCGGCTCGAGCACCCCTTCGTCGCGCTGGTCGGCGGGGCCAAGGTCAGCGACAAGCTCGGCGTGCTCGTGGCCCTGACCGAGCGGCTCGTGGCTGGCGACGCGATCGCGATCGGTGGGGCGATGGCCAACACCTTCTTGCTCGCGCGCGGGGCCTCGCTCGGCAGCTCGCGGGTCGAGCGAGAGCGGCTCAACGACTGCAAGCGGGTGTTCGACAAGGCCGCGGCCCGCGACGTCGCGGTCCTGCTGCCGGTCGACCTGCGCTGCGGAGGCTCACTGACCGACTCGGTCGCGCAGGTCATCCACGTCGACGAGGGCGTGCCCGAGGGTCGCATGGCCCTGGACATCGGCGCAGTCACGGAGCGGCTCTTCGCGAACACGATAGCGAAGGCCAAGACCTTGTTCTGGAACGGTCCGATGGGCGTGTTCGAAAACCCGGCCTTCGCCAGCGGGACCATGGCGATGGCCAAGGCGGTCGCGGAGTGTCCGGGCTACACGGTCGTCGGCGGCGGTGACTCGGTCGCGGCGCTCAACATGTCGGGCCGAGCCGACGCGGTCGACCATGTCTCGACGGGCGGCGGCGCCTCGCTCGAGTTCATCGAGGGCCGCGAGCTGCCGGGCGTGACGGCCCTGGCTGCGTGGGTCGACCCGACCTTCCGTGGGACCCGACCGGTCGAAGGAGACGACGCATGACCAGCTCTCGAACCAACTCGACTCGAACCATCTGGGTCGTGGGCAACTGGAAGCAGAACCTCCTGCGTGAACCGGCGATCACCCTGGCGCGGAGCCTGGCGGAAGGGCTGGGCGCGGCGCGGCAGGGCGTCGAGCGCGTGCGCGTGGGCGTGGCGCCGACCTTCCTCGCGCTCGACGCGATCCGCTCGGCGACGGGCGATGGCGCGAGCGCGCCACGCTTGCTCGCCCAGGACGTCGCCGCCCAACAGAGCGGCGCGTTCACGGGCGAGGTCGGCCCCGCGATGCTGCGCGAGGCCGGCGCGAGCGCGGCGATCATCGGCCACTCCGAGCGCCGAGCGATGTTCGGCGACCACGACGAGCTGATCGCCAGCAAGCTCCGCTGCGCCCTCGATGGCGAGCTCGACGTCGTGCTCTGCGTCGGCGAGCAGCTCGATCAGCGCGACGCCGGCAACCACGAAAGCGTCGTGATCTAGCAGCTCTCGCGGGGCTTGGCCAAGCTCCCACGTGAGCTTCCTGCCGCGCGTGTGGCCATCGCCTACGAGCCCGTCTGGGCGATCGGCACCGGCCGCACCGCGACGCCCGAGCAGGCCAGCTCGATGCACGCGGTCATCCGCCGCTGGCTCGACGCCGAAGGCTTCGCCGGGGCTGACAGGTCCGTGCTCTACGGTGGTAGCGTCAAGCCCGACAACGCCGCCGAGCTGCTGGCGGCGGGCGACATCGACGGCTTCCTCGTCGGCGGAGCCTCGCTTGACGCGCAATCCTTCCTCGCTATCGTGCGGGCCGCCTCGGCCTTTGCGGGCGCCAACTGACCGGATCATGACCACCTTCGTCACCATCGTCTTCGTCTTCGTCTCGCTGGTCATGGTGCTGGCGATCCTCCTGCAGGCCGGCAAGGGCGGCGGCATGGGGACCGCGCTCGGCGGGACCGCCAGCCAAGGGGTGTTCGGCGGCGGTGGCCAAGCCGACTTCATGGCCCGGGTCACTCAGGGGTTCGCCGCGACCTTCATGATCTCGGCCATGTACCTGGCCTACGCGAGCGCCCACGCTGGCTCGGAGTTCCTCGAGGGCGAGGACCAAGGCGGCGCGACCTTGCTGCAAGAGGACCAGGACTTCGACCCCGAGATGGTCGGCTACCATCCGCTCTCGTTGCCGACCGAGGAAGAGGCGCAACGGATGCAGCTCGCCGCCTCGCTCGCGGTGCCCGCTCAGACGCCCGTCGATCTCGCAATCCCCGACGCCCCGACCGACCTTGCCCCGACCGACCTTGCCCCGACCGACCTTGCCCCCCCCGCCGAGGGCCAGCCTGTCGACAATGTTGGGGACGAAGCTCGGGGTGATTCGCCACAGGCTGGTGATTCGGACCTCTCGAAAACACCACCCGTCGATGTGGACGCTATCAATCGCGAAGGCGAGCCCAAGCTCCCCAAAGACGCGCCCTGACCCGTTTAGACCGGTAGAACGACGAATGGCGGCCCAGAGGGTCGCCATTTTTCTTTGTCGAACATGGGATAATCTGCTCGAATTCGAGCAGAGAGTGACTCGTTATTTTGCTTGCAGTACCCATGGGGGTTGCTGATAGGAATAGGGGGCCCCCCCTTGGCGCAGGGCGTCATCGCGCCGAAAAACATGTCCGTCGATCTCGACGGACAAAAGCAAAATCTGTGGCCGAGCCCCCCTCGTCACAGTCTGAAGGAGACGTCGCACATGCATGATTCGTTGCGGGAGATATGGACTACCCGCGGTGAAGAGTTGTCCCAAGTCGAGTTTCGTCCGGCACTACCCCCCGAGTCCGCGACGAGTTCGATCGACAACTTCACCGATGCTGCCGAAGCCTGGCTGGAAGGCCAATCCGCCGCCGTCGAACGGCTGCGTTCACGCGCCAACGCGATCGCCCGAGAAGGCTCGGCGGTCCTCTTGATCCACGGCGAGCCGGGCTCTGGAAAGCTCCGCACCGCCCAGTGGATCCATCGCGGCGGCAGCCGGAGCGCTCGGCCGCTCTTGGTGCTCGACGCCGATGATCCGGCGATCCATCGCCAGCTCGCGCGCGTGATCGAGACCGTCGGCCGCGACCCGAGCCATGCGCCCGGGACCGTCGCCGTCCGCCAGATCGAGCGGGCCGACGAGGCCACGCTCGAGCAGCTGACGCAGCTGCTCGGCTGCCAGGGCGTCGGCTTGACCTGCGCGATCGCCTTGCTCTCGAACGAGACGCCCGAGCAAGTTCGGGCGCGCTCGCAGGAGCACGCCAACCTGCTCGGCCGGGCAGGTTCGGCGATCGTCGCGGTCCCGGCCCTGCGGCATCGCGCCGGCGACGTCAGCGAGCTCGCGCGTCGCTTCACCGAGGTCGCCGCGCGCCGCTTCGGCAAGTCGATCCGGGGCATGTCCCCGCAGGCGCTGTCGAAGCTCGATGGCCACGAGTTCCCGGGCAACGTCCGCGAGCTGGCCAACATCGTCGAGCAAGCGGTCCTGCGCAGCTCGGGCGACTGGGTCACGGCCGAGGCCTTCTTCGGCTTCTCGGACCCGAACGCGGTCCGCTCGACCGACTCGTCCGAGCTGGTGATCCGCCTGCCGGGCTCTTCGCTGCGCGAGATCGAGGTCCAGGCGCTGCGCCTCGCCCTGCGGATGTCGGGCGGTCGAATCGTTCGCGCCTCGGAGCTGCTCGGCATCACCCGCCACGCGCTCCGGCGCAAGCTCGAGAAGTTCGGACTCAACGATCTGCGCGCGCCCAACGACCTTTGAGGTCGTGAGCGGAGCGCCTCGGGCCCAACCTCGCCACGCGAGGTTGGGCCTTCGCGTTTCACTGGATTGGCTTCGCTGGATTGATCGGCGAGTTTGGTGGAGCATCGAAGCATGGGCGCGCTCTCGTTTTCCAAGGTCGAGGGGCTCGGCAACGACTTCATCTTGCTCGATCGCCTCGATCAGGGGCCCGGCGGGCTCGAGCGCGAGGTCGAGTGGGCGCGCCGGATCGCGGCTCGACTCTGCGATCGCCGGACGGGCATCGGCGCCGACGGGATCTTGGTGGTCGGCCCGCCCAAGAGCGAGGACGCGCTCGGTTCGATGATCGTCGTCAACGCCGATGGATCGCGGCCCGAGATGTGCGGCAACGGGCTGCGCTGCGTCGCCGCCTTCTTGGCCAGCCGCTACCGCGTCGACGCCGTCCGGGTCGACACCGACGCGGGCCATCGTGACTGCCAGATCGTCGACTTTCGCGGCAACGCGACCGACGTGACGATCGACATGGGCCCCGCGCGTGCGCTCGGCAAGCGCACGCCCAAGGCGGGCGCGGGGCGGGAGTTCATCGGGATCTCGGTCGGCAACCCGCACGCGATCTGCTTCGTCGCGGCGAACGAAGACCTCGAGACGCTCGCGCGCAGCTACGGACCCGGCGTCGAGAACGACCCCGCGTATCAGCCCGACAAGACCAACGTCGAATTTGCGACCCGCGAGGCCGACGGCAGCCTGACGCTCTGGGTCTGGGAGCGCGGCGTCGGGATCACCCAAGCGTGCGGGACCGGGGCTTGCGCGACCGCGGCCGCGGCCCTCGGCGAGGGGCTGATCACCGCGGATGCGCCGGTGATCGTGCGCTTGCCGGGCGGGGCGTTGACGATCGTGGCCCCGGGCGATCCTCTGGCCGGGGTGCAGATGACTGGACCGAGTCGGCACGTGTTCACGGGCGTCGTCCATGTCGATGAAGTGCTCGACTGACTCGAGGATCCTTCGCGGGTGATCACGTCTTCGACGACCAGGCTCGACGGTCCTCGCCGTCGCCAACAGACAGCGTGAGAGCTCGGATCCGCAGCGCGCGAACTCGAGGCTT
>JAMHUH010000491.1:0-2652 GCA_035904925.1 Nannocystaceae bacterium | reverse complement strand
GCACCAAAGCTACGGCGTGATCCCGACCGCGCTGGTCGTGACCGCGGCCGGCGAGTCCGGTGGAACCCGCGAGGACCCCTGGCCGAGCGGCGGCACGCTGCCGACCCCGGCCGGCTCCGACTGGCGCGCGGCCGAGCTGATCGCCGCTCGCGTCCCGCTCTTCGCGGCCCCGGCCGCGATCGCAGCCCCGGCGAGCGAGCGCTACCTCGAGCTCGGATCGAGCGACGACATCTGGGTCCTCGGCGTGCTCGATCGCTGCGATGACCAGGGCGAGCACTGCCTGCGCTGGGCCCAGGTCCTCGCCCGCGCGGGCGATCGCTTCGAAGCCGGTTGGGTGCCCAGCTTCCACGTCATCCCCTTCTCTGCCTGGCTGCACGACGACTCGATCGCGGGTCGCCCGCGTCGCTTCGCGTTGGTCGAAGGTCACCGCGAACCAGGTCGGGTCGGCTTCGTCCTGGTCGAGCGCGAGGCCGATCAGCCGACGCGCCTGACTGGCTTCGTCGTCGAGCACGCCGGCCGCGACTGGCCCCGCGCCGAGCTGACCCTGCTCTCGCGCAGCTTGACCGTCACGATCGCGGGCGAGGTCGTCGAGCAACGCGACCTCTCGCCCACGCCGCTCGCCCCACGACCCCTGCCTGTCCCTGCCTCGCCCTGAACTCGCGCCAGGAAACAGCGCGGGCTAGTCGAGGTACTCGCTGGCGAGCACCAGCGCGTAGAGCTGGCCGCGATCCGAGGTCGCGTAGACCCGACCGAGCACCGGATCGAAGACCGGCTGGCCCGAGCTGCCGCTGCCGTTGTCGAGCCGCGCGAGCAACTGCCCGTCCTCGGCCGCGTAGGCGAGCAGGCCGACGTCGGAGTGGGCCAAGTAGACGGTGTTGCCGACCACGAGCGGGGCCGCGATGCCGCCGGGATCGAGCTGCTGACGCCAGCGGATCCGGCCGTCGAACTCGAGCCCGTGCAGACCTTCGAGCGAGCTCGCGGCGATCAGCATGTCGCCGGGTCCAGGCACCAGCGAGCCGACGGCACGGATCGCCGTGTTCCAGCGATGCGCCCCGTCGGCGAGGTTGAGCGCGAACACGCCGCTGTTCTGGTTGGCGACGATCAGCTCGCCGCGCTCGGGCACGAGCACCGGTGTGGTGTCGACGTCGACGAACATGTCGACGCTCGGAGGCGCGAGCGGCTCGCTCCAGAGCACGGCGCCGGTGCTGGCCTGCAGCGCGATGACCCGGCCGTCGGCGAAGCCCGTGTAGAGCACACCCGCGTCGCCCGCCTCGCCGGGCGGCAGGTAGGCCAGACCTGCGCGGCCGTACACGGTGAAGCTCTTTTGAAATTTCCCGGCGTACTCCCAGACCCACTCGCCGTTGCGCAGCTCGACGGTCAGGACCTCGTCGCGCGAATTGACGAAGTGAACCACGCCCTCGCCGAGGACCGGCTTGTTGCGGATCACGCCGCTGGTCTTGTGCCGCCAGAGCACCTCGCGGGTGTCGAGGTCGAGCGCGACCATGGCCCCGTCCTCGGTGCCCAAGAACATCCAGTCGGGCCGCTCGTTGGGCGCGGCGGCCCGGGCTCGCAGCGGCGCGGGTCCAGCCTCGGTCTCGGGCGCAGCTTTGCTCGACCCGTCGGGCGCGGCTTCGGGATCATCGCCCTCGGGCAGCGCCGCGCTCTCATCGACGATCGCGAGCAGTGGGACGCTGCTGATGCCGCCGCCGAGATCGATCTCCCACATCACCTCGCCGAGCCGGTCATCGATCGCGACCAAGGTGCCGTCGCGGCTGCCGACGTAGACCAGGCCCCGCGCAGGATCAGCCGCGACCGAGGCGTACTCCTCGGTCTGGTAGCGGTAGTTCTCGGGGATCGTGAACTCGCGGATGAACGCGACCTGCCAGAGCGCCCGCGCGCCCTCGCCTTCGGCCGGGTGCATCATGACGGTCTTGCCGGTGGGCAGGCAGCCAGCCAGCGCCCCGAGGAGCAGCAGCAGGCCCAGGCGCAGCTCGTCGCGTCGGATCGTGCCGGGAATTTCGGCGAGGGCGCGAAGCCAGAGCGCAGCTGTACTGAGCGAGGCGGCGTGACGGGTGTCGCCACGGGCTGCTCGAGCGCGCGTCGCTTGCTGGGCCCGAGCGCGCTTGCTCATGGCGTCGGAAATTCGGGCAGCTCGCTGGTGTCCAGCGTGGGTTGCAGGGCCAGGCGGGCCGCGAATTCGGGATCGAGCGCCTCGACGCGCGCGAGCACCAGCGGCGTCGAGAGCTCCTGCTTGCTCGGCGGGAACTCGGTGAAGAACTGCTCGTAGATCGCGAGCGCCTCGTCCTTGCGCTCGAGCGCCTCGAGCACGCGACCCTGATGGTAGAGGGTCATGTGCCGATAAAAATCGGTCGGGCGCGGAGCGAGCAGCTGGAAGGTCGCGAGCGCGCCCTCGTAGTCGGCCGAAGCCTCCTGCGCGATGCCCTTGCCCTCGAGCGCCAAGAAGCGCAGCGGGTGGTCGTCGTCGGTCGAGCTCAAGAACGCGTCGTAGTACTCGATCGCCGCCGCGAACTCGCCGAGCCGGACCTGCTGGGCCGCCGCGACCAAGCGGGCGTCGTCGGCGACTTCCTTGCGATCGACCGCGAGCGCGGCCTCGAGCTCGGCCGCGATGGCTTGGTCTCGCTCCTCTTGGGT
>JAMHUH010000490.1:0-1619 GCA_035904925.1 Nannocystaceae bacterium | reverse complement strand
ATACGGCCAGCGGCTCGGACAGCGGCGGCGAGTCGAGCGAAGCCAGCGCGGGCGAGTCCACCGCCGACACGACCAGCGAGGGCGAGAGCTGTGAGCTGGGCCCCAACACGACCGCGGTCGAGACCACGCTGGGGCCGATCGTGGGGGCGATCGACGACGGGGTCGCCCACTTCTTGGGCATCCCCTACGCCGCGCCGCCGATCGGCCCGCTCCGCTTTGCGCCACCGCAGCCGGCCGAGCCCTGGACCGAGCCGCGCGACGCGAGCGAGTTCGGCGAGCGCTGCGTTCAGCTGGCGCTCGCGGCCGACGACCCGAGCACGATCGGTAGCGAGGATTGCCTGCAGCTCAACGTCTGGACCCCGCAGGCGTGCAGCGGCGGCGATCGTCCGGTGCTGGTGTTCATCCACGGAGGCGGCAACGCGACCGGCAGCGCCCTCGACCCGCTCTACGACGGCGCCGAGCTGGCCCGTCGCCAAGACGTCGTGGTCGTGACCCTCGGCTATCGGCTCGGCGTGCTCGGCTGGTTGGCGCGACCCGAGCTCGACGCCGAGGCCGGTCGCTCGGGCAACTATGGCTTGGCCGATCAGCTCGCCGCGCTCGAGTGGGTCCAAGCCAACATCGATCACTTCGGCGGCGATCCGAGCCGCGTGACGCTCTTGGGCGAGTCGGCCGGGGCGGTCGACACTTGCGCGGTGATCGGCTCGCCGCAGGCCCAGGGCTTGGTCGACGCCGCGATCGTGCAGAGCGGGACCTGCATCCAACCGAGCCGGGCCAAGCTCGATCAGCTCGGCGACGAATTCGTGACCAACTCGGGCTGCGCGGGCCCGGACTTGCTCGACTGCCTGCGCGCGCAGCCGGCCGCCGAGCTGATGTTCGTGAGCCCGAACGGGTTCCCGAGCGTCGGCGGGCTCGCGCCCGGCTGGGGTCCGCACGTCGACGGCCAGCTCTTGCCCAAGACCACGCTCGACGCCCTCGAAGCCGGCGAGGTCGGGATCCCGCTGGTCGTCGGCAACAACGCCGACGAGACGGCCAAGGACACGCCGGCCGGGCTGAGCGAGGCCCAATACGTCGCGCTGATCAACGCGACCTTCAGCATCCTCGCGCCGCAGGTGCTCGCGGCCTACCCCGTGGCCGACTACGCCGACCCGAGCGACGCGTGGACCCACCTGACCTCGGACGTGAAGTTCGTGTGCAACGCGAGGCGCAGCGCGGTCGCCAGCGCCAGCGGTGGCCAGCCGACCTGGCGCTACGTGTTCAGCTATTCGGGCTACACCGTGGTCGGGAATACGCCGGCCTCCGCCTTTCATGGGCTCGAGCTGGTCTATTTGTTCGGCAATTGGGCCGCGGTCGAATTCGGCAATTTCGAGTATCAGCCCAACACCGATGATTTGACCATGCGCGACACGATGATGGTGAATTGGGCCCTCTTCGCCGACACCCACATGTTCGCGGGTGCCCCCTATGATCCGGCCACGGACGCCTGGATTCAGCTCGACGTCAATGGTGAAGGTGGGACGGGCTACCGCGCGGCGCAGTGCGACTTTTGGGATCAATTCCAATGACGCCCCTGGTGATGAAGCCGGTGCGGATCGGGCCGCTCGAGCTGTGGCCGCCGATCG
>JAMHUH010000489.1:0-1923 GCA_035904925.1 Nannocystaceae bacterium | reverse complement strand
AGACCCTGTTCTTGATTGCCGAGGTGTCGAGCTTGGACCTCGAGAAGTTCAAGGAGCTCGGCACCAAGCTGCGCGCGACGGTCAAGGCGCGCCTCAAGGAGGGAAGCCCGCTCGCGCAGCTCGTGATCGGCAAGCTCACGGTCTTGAACAAGGACGACAAGGCGCAGGAGGGTGCGAAGGCGTTCAAGGCGGCGAGCGAGGCGATGCAGAAGGCCGCGCCACCTCGCCTCCGCGCCCAGGCCGCGCTCGGGGCGGCGATCGTCGCGTACAACATCCCCGACGATCCGGTCGCGCTCGACGCCCTCGCGCTCGCGATCAGCCTCGATCCGACGCTGTACGAGGCGTACATCTACGTCGCCGACATCCTGATCGGGAAGAAGGACTACCCGAAGGCGCTCGAAACCGCGCAGCTCGCGATCAAGTACAACCCCGACTCGGTCGATGGGTACCTGATGATGGGGCGCGTCGCGTCGGAGACCCGGAACCGCAAGCTCTACGGCGACATGCTGACGAAGATCAACTCGATCGCGCCGAACAGCGACCAGCTCAAGGCGCTGCAGTCCCTGCGATTCTGATCGCGCGCGACGTGCTCGTGCTCGTGCTCGTGCTCGTGCTCGTGCTCGTGCTCGTGCTCGCGCGTCGTGCTCGTGCTCGTGCTCGTCCACCGGTGACGGATCGGGATCGTCCGTCAACTCGCCATGAAGACGGACCTCGACAGCCGACACCTCGGTGAACCACCCGCTGTCGGTCGATGAAACGCGGACTCGACGCCAGAGGCGCCTCCAGCACCAAGCCGCGCGGGGCGGACAACCCGGGGGCAGTCGCTAGGCTCGCGCCCGGCGTGGTCGAGAGCGGCGTGCCAAAAGGCGTTCTCGTGGTTCTCGGGATGGAGCTGGCAGATGCGGACGTTGTCGATCGCAGCTCGGCTGGATCTACCGCTGCGCCACCGACGCGTTCCACGGGCTGATCATCGGATCGACCACGAGCACGAGCACGAGACTCAGCCCATCAGGACGAACACGGCGACGGCGGCACCCGCGGCGAGCAGGAACATCACGATGATGATCAGGGCCCACGGCGGCTTGCCTTCGCCCTTCTTGTGAACGCCGGTGCGCTCGGGCTCGAGGATGTGCTCGAGCGACTCGATATCCGCGGCCGGGCCCTTCTTGTTGCCGGGAGGCCGGCTGTTTGCCTGTGTGCGCTTGACGGGCTGTTGCTGCTGATTCGGCTGTAGCGACTGGAGGCCGAGCTCGCTCGTCCACGCCGACGTGTTGACGAAGGTGCTGGGGTCGAGGCTCATCGAGCCGGCGTGCGGATTGCCGCCGGCCTGCCCGGGCTCGCCGCCGTCCTCTTCCTTGACGAGCGACGTGATCTTCTTCATCTCGTCGAGGATCAGCGCGTCGATCAGGTTCGATTCTTTGGGCTCTGCGGACCGCTTCCGCATCATCTCGACCTGGGCGTCCTTGACCAGGTTCGCGATGTCGCGCGCCGTCACCTTCATCCGCGAGCCGCGCGAGAACAGGTACTGCGCCAGCGCGTCGCCGAGGTCGTTGGCGCTCTGGAAGCGCTCGTCGGGATCCTTCGCGAGCGCCTTGCGCACGACCTGCTCGAGCTCGAGCTCGATCTCGGGGTTGAGGGCCGCGATCGACGGGACCTTGGCCTGGCGAACGAGCTCGACGGTCTGGTAGTCGGTGTCGCCGTAGAACAGCCGACGGCCCGTCAGCAGCTCCCACATGATGATGCCGATCGCGAACACGTCGGCGCGATGGTCGACCTCGAGGCCGCTGGCCGCCTCGGGGGACAGGTAGCTGAACTTGCCCTTGACGACGCCCGGGTCGGTGGACTCGATCTGGCTGTTCGCCTTGGCGAGCCCGAAGTCCACCACCTTCACCTCGCCGTTCTTGGACAGCAGGATGTTGGGTG
>JAMHUH010000488.1:0-2242 GCA_035904925.1 Nannocystaceae bacterium | reverse complement strand
TAGACCTGCGCGAGCCGAGGGGCGAGGGCGCGATGGTGGACGTGCGAGATTCGCGGATAGAGGTGGTGCGTGATCTGATGATTCAGCCCACCCGTGAACCAGGTCAGCGCGCGGCTCTCGGTCGCGAAGTCCGCGCTCGCGCGAATTTGGTGGGCGTACCAGTCGTCCGCGCTGCGGATCGGCTGCGAGGCGAAGGCGACGCCCTCGACACCATGGCCGAGCGACACGACCAGCGCCAGGGCCAACCCGACCAAATAGCCGCATCCGAGCCCGACCGCGAGCACCCGCGCGAGCGGGTGAATCTGGGCCGGGATCACGATCGCCCAGATCACGAAGATCAGCTTGCCGGCGGCGAAGATCAGCGCCTCGATCCCGCGTGGGCGCGGAAAACTTCGACCCGAGATCTTGCCCGAGGCCACGCGCTGAAAGTCTTGAAACACGACCCAGCGTGGATAGGCGAAGCCATAGAGCACTGGCAGATAGAGGTGTTGAAAGCGATGCCAGCCACGCCGCGGTCGAGTCGGTGACACTCGGGCGAGGCTGCCAAAGTCGATGTCGGGGTCGCGGCCCTCGACGTTGGGCTGGCCATGATGATCGAAATTATGCGAATGCCGCCAGACGTAGCTGCTGATCCCCATGATGTCGAATGTGCAGCTCCAGGCGCGATTGCCCGCTCGGCTCGCACACATCGCGCCGTGGTTGGCGTCGTGGGCGATGACGAAGCCGATCGCGGTCGCGGCCGCAGCCAAGGACAAGACCAAGAACGACACCTGCCACCAAGTCTGGGCCCAAAAGACCAGGCCGAAGTACGAGGTCAAGAGCCAGAGCACGACCAGCCAGGCCTTGCGTTGGGCGATCGCCCCACCATGGCGCGGGGTCGCGAGGAGGTGTTTCGCGGCTGCTTCATCGAGCGCGCGCCGAAGCCCCGTCGTCACGAACATGCCATCCCGGTGGGGATCCGAGGGCGGCTCGCGCCAGGGCGAGTATGGCAATTGCTGATTTCGAGTCATCGCGGCTCGAGCAAGCAGTGCCTCGAGCGCGCGGATTGGATTGAATCGGAGGTGTGTGTATCCGCTCGGTCTTCCGGACTGGTAGGCTCCCGGCCATGTCGATCCGTCGCGACCTGCACGAGGCCAACCGCCGGTCTTGGAACGAGGCCACCCAGGCCCACAACCAGCGCAAGCGTGATCAGGCCGGCTGGCTGCGCGAGGGCGGCGAGCTGCTCTTCCCCGAGGAGCTCGGGCTGCTCGGCGAGCTCGCGGGCAAGCGCTTGGTCCATCTGCAGTGCAACAGCGGGCAAGACTCGCTCTGCCTGGCCCGGCGTGGCGCGAGCGTGACGGGCGTCGACATCAGCGACGAGGCCGTCGACTTCGCGCGAACGCTCTCGGTCGACGCCGCGATCCCGGCCGAGTTCGAGCGCGCCGACGTCTACGACTGGCTCGAGCAGGCCGGCGCTGCGGGTCGACGCTTCGATCTCGCGTTTTGCTCGTACGGCGGGATCGGCTGGCTCTCCGACCTCCAGACCTGGGCGCGGGGGATCGCCGGCATCCTGGTGCCCGGCGGCGCGATGGTGCTGGTCGAGTTTCACCCGGTCGCGTTCTGCTTCGACGAGCAGCGCGCGCTGACCTGGCCTTACTTTGGCGCGGCCGCGGGCGAGGTCATCGACGAGCCCGAGGGCGTGCGCGACTACGTCGGCCGCTCGGGCGAGCCGCTGGCCCCGATGGGCTTCGTCGCCGCCGAGCAGGAATTCGAAAATCCCCACCCGGCCCACGCCTTCGCCTGGTCGCTGGCCGACGTGATCACGGCCTTCGTCGCGGCCGGCTTGCAGGTCGAGCGCTTCGAAGAGTGGCCCTGGGCGAACGGCTGCCGCTTCTTCGCCGATCAGCGGCTCGATCCGCGGACCCGCCGTTGGCACGAGGGCGAGGGCATGCCGAGCTTTCCGGGCATGTTCGGGCTGCGGGTTCGCAAGCCGCAGGCCTTGGTCGCGTCGAGCCCGAGCGTGGCGATCTTCCAGGTCGACGCCTTCGCCGATGCGCCCTTCGCCGGCAACCCTGCGGCCGTGTGCGTGCTCGATCAATGGTTGGCCGACGCGCACCTCCAAGCGATCGCGAGCGAGAACAATTTGTCGGAGACGGCCTTCGTGGTCCGCGAGGGCGAGGGCCATCGGATCCGCTGGTTCACGCCCGCCTGCGAGGTCGAGCTGTGCGGCCACGCGACCTTGGCCAGCGCGCACGTGGTGTTC
>JAMHUH010000487.1:0-11946 GCA_035904925.1 Nannocystaceae bacterium | reverse complement strand
GCCCTCGACCGAGACCAAGACCTGCGGATTGTTGGTGCAGCCGGTCGAATTGCAGTAGGGCACGCGCGCGCCGACGACCGCCGAATAGACCATGATCGGCTTGTCCGACTCGATCACGGTGCCCGAGAGGTCCTGGTCGCACTCGGGCCGATCGAGGTTGGCCGACGCGGCGATCCGCATGGTGTCGAGCCGGTTGAGCTTGTACTCGCCCATCTCGCCGGCTTGCACGAAGGGCAGCGGCAGGTTGTTGCCCGCGGTCTCGACCGTCGGCCACCAGCGGACGGTGGTCTGGTTCTCGACCGCGACCACGACGAAGTAGCCAGGCTCGGCGTAGGGCGTGTGGTTGTAGACCACGTAGTCCTGGCGCAGGTTCTCTTCGGGCAGCAAGAGCGAGGACTCGTTGCTGCCGACCTCGGTCAGCGGCGTGTGCTGGTAGGCGATGATCGGCAGGTCGCTGACGAAGTGATAGACGCCGCCCGACTGGTACTTCGAAGTCCCAGCGCCGCCGCTTTGGTTGTCGGTCAGATCCTCGCCGAACACGAACAGGTAGGTCTCGCCCGGCGCGAGCAAGATCGGATCGCCGACCGGCTGCTCGACGTTCGAGCCCTTGGGCGCGAGGTAGATCTGAACGGTCGCGTCGCCCTCGGTGTTGGGGTTGGCGAGCACGACCGCGTCCGAGGCGTCCTCGATCGAGCCGTTGGTCGAGGCGTTGATGAGCATGCCGGTCGAGAAGAACGAGCAACCCGCCGACGAGGGCACGTCGCTCGTGCTCTGGCAGGGACCGACACAGGAGGCTCCCGTGCACTCGGGGTCCTCGGCCGCGCAGGGCATGCAGGTGTCGTTGGCCGGGCAGAACTCGGGGTCCCACTTCAAGCCGGTCGGGGCACAGGTCTCGATCGTGTTCTCGTTGGCGCAGCGGGTCTCGCCCGGCATGCAGATGATCTGCGGGCCGTCGTCGCTGAGCTCGCCGTTGCTGGTGCTGTCGCCGTCGCCGATCTCGTCGTTGCTCGTGCTGGAGGTGTCTGCGTTGCCGCCATTGCAGCCAAGCAGGCCGAGCGAGAGGAGCCCGGTCAGGCCGAGCGCTAGAAACTTGAGGTCATGAACCATGGGATGTCCGTAGGAGAAGCTCGGGGGGGCTGACGGCGGGCTGGCCCGGTCTCAGGGGTTGGCGACCACGAAGAAGTCGATCCAGGTCTCGAGGTAGGTCGGCTCGACGTCGACCGCGAGGGTCTCGAAGATCACCGAGCTGCCTTCGGTCGCGAGCGCGTCGTAGTTGATCGAGGTGCCGAGGTTGCTGGCGACGTCGTTCTTGAAGTTCTCGACCACGCCCTGGTTTTGCGCGACCAGCTCGTCGTCTTGGGCCGCGACCGCGCCGCTGCCCTGGCCCGAGAGCACCGCGACGTCACCCGCCGTGAGCGCGATGTTGCCGGTCTCGTCGATCGCGACGTCGAGGTCCATCGCCGCGACCGCGTAGCCGCAGTAGCCGTCGGCGAAGCGCCAGACCTTGAACTGCGTGATCAGGCGGTTTTGGGTCTCGGCGCCGACCAGGCTGTCGAAGGTGACCCCGTAATTGCCCGTCTCGTCGGGCTTGCCGTCTTCGTCGTAGATTCGCGCGATGTCGCCCGAGGCCAGCAGCCGCTCGATCATCGCTTGAAAGAGCGAGGTGTCGAAGGTCAGGGTCATCGGCACGCCCGTCGGCATCTCGCCGTCGATCGTCAGGCCACCGCCCGCGGGCAGGCGCAGGTTCGACTGCATCGCGAGCGCGAGCGTGTCTTGCTCGGGGAACACGATCAGCTTGCGGGCGAGCAGCTCGACGCCGCTCTCACCGATCGCCCATGAGCCCAAGCGGAGCAGCTCGACCTCGCCGAAGCCCTCTTGGACCTTCTCTTCGAGCAGGACCGCGACCGCGCCGACCAGCGCCTCGTGCTCCTCGGTCTCGAGCCCGAACGCGCTCAGCCACAGGTTCTGCACGCGCAGGCGCGAGTAGTCGGCCAAGAGCGAGACGTCGTTGGTGTCGACGTTCTCGCGCAGCTCGAGCGGGATCCGCAGGTCGACCGAGCCGATGCCAGCGCCTTGGAAATCACCGTTGGCACCGACCAGCACGACGTTGAAGTCGAAGGAGTAGAGCACGCAGGTCTTGCAACCTTCGAGCTCGGCGAGGTCGATGACCGGATCGCTCGTCTGCTCGAACTCCAAGGTGCCGGGACCCGAGAACCAAAAGAAGGGCAGCTCGCCGGTGAAGGGGACCTCCTTGCCGACCACGCCCTCGAGCAAACGATTGAGCCCTGCTTCGGAGAACTTGATCGCGACCGGATAGGGCTCGCCCTTGGGCAAGGGATCGAGCAGCGTGCCCTCGCCCTCGGCAGTCGACCGAAACGCGGCCTCTTGGTCCTGGCAGTCGAAGTAGACGTCTTCGCCGCGGCAGCCTCCCAAGAGCGAGATCGCCAGACCGAGGCCGCCCCCGAGACACGCGGCGAAGCCCGACGTAGCGACCTTCGAACCAGGATCGAGCAGAGACGCCGACATGCGATCATTTTGGCGGTCGGACCCAAATTAGACAAGCAAGAGGAAGCCGCAAGTCCGACCCTGACACGGATGTCGTGGTGATCGAAGGGTCGCCGGCTGATGCTGCGCCAACGAGCTGGAGCCGCGACCCCGGCACGAACGAGCAGCTTCTATCAGGCGAGATTCCCTGCTACGTTGCCGACGTGGACATGGCGCCGAAGAGCTCACGTCCGGGTCGAATCTCGATCGCGTTCGTCCTGTTGCCCGCGTTGCTGATCGGCTGCTTCAACTCGGACGAGAAGGTCCGAGCCAACGACGAAGTCGGCAGCGCGAGCACGGACACTGGGACGATCTACAGCGACGAGACGGCCCAGGACACCGACGACAACTGGAGCGCCAGCTCGGAGACGGGCGACACGACCTGCCGAGACGCGATCGACTGCCTGATCAAGTGCCAGTACGAGTTGATCGGCAACAACGATCCCGAGCCCGACCTCTCGTGCTTCCTCGAGTGCGACCAAGGTCTGACGGTCGACGAGGCGCTCGCGTTGCTCAAACTCGGCGAGTGCATCGCCACGCAGTGCCTCGACGCGGGTGAGTGCGCAGGATCGGGCGAGACGACCGGCACCGACAGCGGCACCGACAGCGGCACCGACACGGGTCCGACCAACACCGACTGCCTGTTGTGCATCGCCGCCTACGCCATGGATCCCGAGCCCCCCGGCTGCATGGAACAAGCAGCTGCCTGTCAGTGAGCGGCCCGCACGTGACCTTCGCATCCTCCATCTCGTCGATGACTCCCCCATCCCGCCGATGACTCCCTCGCTCTCGCTCGTCCCCCTCGGCCTCGCGGCCCTGCTGGCCTTCCCCGCTTCCGCGCTCGCGCTCACGCAAGAGCCGAGCGCCGAGGGGGCCGTCGCCGCGGACACCGAGCTGGCCCAGCCTGCTCCCTCCGACGTCGAGGGCCCCGCGCCCAAGACCGGCGCCGAATCGCGCGAGCTGAAGCGCAAGGACGTGAAGTGGATCCGTCGCTGGGCGCCCGAGAAGAACATGGGCGAGATCGGGGTGTTCGGCGGCGTGTTCCTGCCCGCCGTCAACCACGACTTCTACAACCCGCAGAGCGGACAAAAGCCGCTGTGGAGCGTCGCCGGCGACGTTGGCCTCCGCGGCGCCTTCTTTCCCCTGCCCTACCTCGGCGTCGAGCTCGAGGGCGCGGGCATCCCTGCGCGGATTCGTTCGAGCACCAACGATCCCGCGATCCTGTGGGCCGCTCGGGCGCAGGTGATCCTCCAGCTGCCCTTTTGGAGCGTGAGCCCCTTCATCCTCGCCGGCGGCGGGGCGATGGGCGTCAGCTCGCCGCCGATCTTGCTCGGCAAGGACGTCGACCCGGTCGCGCATTGGGGCGGCGGCGTGAAGATCTACATCAACCGCTGGCTCGGCCTGCGGGTCGAGGCTCGCCACGTCCTGGGCGCCCGCGAGGCGACCCAGCGCTCGTTCACGAGCCACGCCGAGGTCCTCGGCGGGTTGATCATCACGCTCGGTCGGGCCAAGCCGGGCAAGCAAGCCCCGCCCGATCCCGACCGCGACGACGACGGCTTCCCCAACGATCGCGACCACTGCCCCGACGTGCCGGGCGTCTCGCCCGACGGCTGCCCGCCGCGCGACAGCGACGAGGACGGCTTCTTCGACAGCGAAGACGCCTGTCCCTACGAGAAGGGGCTCGAGCCCGACGGCTGCCCGCTGCGCGACAAGGACGGCGACGGCATCACCGACGACCGCGACGCTTGCATCGACCAGCCCGAGACCGACAACGGGTTCGAAGACGAAGACGGCTGCCCCGACGAGCTGCCCGACGACATCAAGGAATTCTCGGGCGTGATCGAGGGCATCGAGTTCGAACTCGACTCTGCGACCATCCGCGACGCGTCCAAGCCGATCCTCGATCGCGCGATCAAGGTGCTCCAGGACTACCCCGACATCCGGATCGAGATCGTCGGCCACACCGACAACGAGGGCACGCCCGAGTACAACGAGAAGCTCTCGCGCGAGCGCGCCGAGGCGGTCGAGAAGTACCTGGTCGATCAGGGTGTCGACACCAGCAGGCTCGAGACACGAGGCGCTGGCGAGAGCGAGCCGCGAGCGACCAACGAGACCGAAGAGGGCCGAGCCAAGAACCGCCGAACCGAGTTCAAGATCCTCAAGCGCGCACGCTGACGCGGGCGATGCTAGTCTGATCAGCCTGAGTCCGCCGCTTGCGGCGGACAACCGAGGAGCAACCTACCCATGAACATTGCACTGCTTCGAACTTCACGCCTCGGCCTCGGCCTCGGCATCCTCTGCTTGGCGCTCGCTACCGCGTGTGGCGACGGTGACACGGTCGGAGGCAACGACGAGGTCGCCGACACCGGGACCGGGACGACCGAGACCACGACCGAGTCGGGCGAGTCCGGCGACACGACCACGGACACCACGACCGACACGACCGAGACCACCGACACCGGGCCGACCGAGATCGTCGTCGGCGGCGAGGTCACCGACTTCTTCTCGATGTCGGGCATCGGCGGGGCCGAGATCTCGGTGATGGGCATGCCCGGCTTCGAGACGATCAGCGACCCCAACGGTCTGTACTCGATCCCCGGCATGCCGCCGAACACCGAGGTCTTCTTCCAGATCGACGGCAACATCGACACCTACTGGGGCGGCATTCGCCCGGCGGCGTTGCCCGCGACCGACATCGACGACCTCCAGCTCGGCCAAGTCGCCAACTCGCTGATCGACTTGCAGCTCATGCTGCTGCAAGACCAAGATCCGACCGTGATGGCCGACGACACCAAGGCGGTGATCATCGTCCGCCTGCTCCAGCCGACCGCGACGGGCGCGATGATCAGCTTCGATCCGCCGCTGCCGATCAACACCTCCTACGGGGTCGACGTCGACAACAAGCCCGCGCTCAACGGGACCACGATCGACTCTTCGCTGCTGCCCTTCTGGGTCGCTTTCAACATCGAGCCCGATGCGGGTGGCGCGTACACGGTCACCGTCACCCATCCCGAGCGGGTCTGCGAGGTCCTTCACCCGGTCTTCCCGACCATGGGCCACTACGTGACCCTGCTCGACGTCGACTGTCCGCCCCCGCCCTGAGCTCCCGACTCGAGCCCCCCGCTGCGCCACTTCCACGAAAGGCGAGTCTCCCGACTCGCCTTTTGTCGTTCTCGCCGACCCTCGCGCCGCGAAGGCTCCTGAGGTAGCGTCGCGCCCGAGTCCCGATGGCCCACGGCGAAATCTCCGAAGAAATTCTCCGCGCAATCCGGAGGATCGTGCGTCGTATCTCCGATCACTCGCGCACGATGGTCCGCGATCACGGGCTGACCGTCCCGCAGCTGCTCTGCATGCGCGCGATCGATCAGCTCGAGCAAGCGGGGCTCGAGATCACCGTCGCGCGCGTCAGCGAGACGGTCCAGCTCAGCGCGGCGACCGTGTCACGGATCCTCGAGCGCCTGGTCAAGGCCGGCCTGGTCCTGCGCGAGCGCGGAACCAAGGACCGGCGCAAGGTCGCGCTCTCGCTGACGGAGACCGGCAAGTCCCGGCTCTTGCGGCTGCCGACCCCGCTCCAAGATCAGTTCGTCCGCCGGCTCGCCGAGCTGTCCGAGGACAAGCGCCGCGAAGTGCTGACCCAGCTTCAGCTGGTCGTGACGATGATGGAAGCCGAGCACTTCGACGTCGAGCCGGTGCTCTCGCCCGACCCCGACCCAGCGAGCTGAGCCGAGTCGAGTCGAACTCAGTTCAGGGGAAGCTCAGGGGAAGGCCACGCCGACGCCCGTCATGATCTCGTAGCGGGCGATGACCTCGGCGTTGGCCCCGACCATCAGGTTGAACTGCGGCAGCACCAACCAGCCAATGAAGCGGTCGCTGACGATCAGGCGGACGTTCATGCCGACCTGAATGTCGGCGAAGCTGGCCATGCCACAGCCGGGTCCACAGGTGATGCCGTGGTAGCCGAGCGAGAAGTTGGGCGCGAGGTAGAGCCCGAGGTTCTTGACCGGCTGGATGTCCCACTGGAAGCGGGGCGCGACCACGAAGCCGAAGGGGAACGAGCCGCTGTAGTAGACGCCGTCCTTGTAGTAGCCGTAGGCGTTGTAGTTGTAGCCAAACTCTTCTTGGATGAAGAAGCCCAGCGCCGGCCCCTTGGGCGTGCCGTTCAGATGGAAGCCGAGCTCTTGGTGGAGCTTGAAGGTGTTGTACCAGCCCCAAGCGCCACGCGTCCGATAGAAGGGGTCGTTGGGATCGGGCCGAATGCCGCGACCGTAGTTGCCCGCGAAGGCATTGGCGACGCCGAAGCCGAACTGGAAGAAGTGCGGGCGGTCACCGGGCTCGAGCTGCGTGGGGATGCCCGCCTGCGCCTCATCGGGCAGCGCGAGCAACCCGAGCGTGACGCCGAGCGCAGCAGCAGCGAGAGCAGAAGCCAGACGGGGGAGCAGAGAGCTTCGAGTCATGGTCCCGGCGATCATACTCCGGCGAGTGTCGATTGCATCGCGTCGATTTCGTGGTCTGGCTCGCAACCTTTCCTGATCCCGCGAGTTGGAATCTCCCCTGCGGGGGCCCACCACGCCACGTAGCGGGTGGATTCGATGCTCGAATCAGGCGGCGGGATCGCGAGCCGGCGCGCATTCATAGCCGAGGTTGGGCCCGAGCCAGCGCTCGACCTCCTCGACGCTCATCTGCTTGCGGCCCGCGTAGTCCTCGACCTGGTCACGGCCGATCTTGCCGAGCGTGAAGTAGCGGCTCTCGGGATGCGCGAGGTAGATGCCGCTGACGCTGGCCGCGGGCGTCATCGCAAAGCTCTCGGTCAACGCGATCCCGACCTCGGGCGCGCGCAGGAGTTCGAAGAGCTTGCGCTTCTCCGTGTGATCCGGGCAGGCCGGGTAGCCGAAGGCCGGACGGATCCCTCGGTAGCGCTCGGCGATCAGGCCGGCCCGGTCGAGCGCTTCGTCGCGCCCGTAGCCCCAGTCGCGTCGGGCTCGCTGATGCAGCAGCTCGGCGTAGGCCTCGGCCAGCCGGTCGGCCAGCGCCTTGACCAGGATCGCTCGATAGTCGTCGTTGGCCTCGGCGTAGCGGTTCGAGATCGCGTCGGCACCGAGCCCCGCCGTGCACGCGAAGGCGCCGACGTAGTCGATCCGCCCGCTCTCGCGCGGCGCGATGAAGTCCGCCAAGGACTGGTAGTGGCTCTGTTCGGCGCCGCGCAGCTGCTGCTGGCGCAGCATGCAAAAGCGGGTCAGCTCGCGCTCGCCCGGCGCGTCGGGGTGCCAGAGCACGATGTCGTCGCCCTCGCGGTTGGCCGGATGGAAGGACTGGACCGCGGCCAGCGAGAGCTCGCCGCCCGCGATCAACTCGGCCAGCAGCTCGCGCCCGTGGTCGAACAGCTCGCGGGCCGCCGCGCCGTACTTGGGGTGCTCGAGGATCGCCGGGAAGGTCCCGCGCAGGTTCCAGGCGGTGAAGAAGAAGGTCCAGTCGATGTACTCGGCGACCTCGGCCACGCTCACGTCGGTGATCACCCGGCGACCGAGCCACTCGGGCACCGCGATCTCGCCCCCACCGAACTCGAGCTGCGGCGCCTGCTTGCGGGCCCGGACCAGCGGCGTGATCGGGTTGGCCTTGCGCTTGGCATGCAGCTCGCGCAGCTCGGCCTGCTCGGCCCGGTTGCGGGCGTCGAGCGTGCGTCGGCGATCGAGGTCGAGCAGGTCCGAGACCACGCCGACGACCCGCGAGGCGTCGAGCACGTGCAAGGTCGGCTGATCGAAGTTGGGTGCGATCTTGATCGCGGTGTGCTGGCGACTGGTGGTCGCGCCACCGATCAGCAAAGGCACTTCGAAGCCGAGCCGCTGCATCTCGCGGGCGACGTGGACCATCTCGTCGAGCGAGGGCGTGATCAGGCCCGAGAGCCCGACCAGGTCGACCTGCTGCTCGCGCGCGGTCGCGAGGATCTGCTCGGCCGGGACCATCACGCCGAGATCGATGACCTCGTAGTTGTTGCAGCGCAGCACGACCGCGACGATGTTCTTGCCGATGTCGTGGACGTCGCCCTTGACGGTCGCGAGCACGACCTTGCCCTGGGCGATCAGCTTGCCGTCGGCGCCCGACTCCATGAAGGGCGTCAGATAAGCGACGGCCTTCTTCATGACTCGGGCGCTCTTGACCACCTGGGGCAAGAACATCCGGCCCGAGCCAAAGAGGTCGCCGACGATCGCCATGCCGGCCATCAGCGGGCCCTCGATCACGTCGAGCGGGCGACCGAGCGCTTGCCGAGCCTCTTCGACGTCGGCGTCGATGAAGTCGGTGATCCCGTGGACCAGCGCGTGGGCGATCCGCTCGGCGAACGCCTGCGCGCGCCAGGCCAGCGCCTGGGCGGGGTCGGCCTTCTTGCCCGAGATGGTCTTGGCGTGCTCGATCAGCCGGTCGGTCGCGTCGGGTCGGCGAGCGAAGAGCACGTCCTCGACCCGCTCGCGCAGCTCGGCCGCGATGTCCTCGTAGACGACCAGCTGGCCGGCGTTGACGATGCCCATGTCGAGCCCGGCCGCGATCGCGTGGAACAAGAAGGCCGAGTGCATGGCCTCGCGGACCGCGTCGTTGCCCCGAAACGAGAACGACAAGTTGGAGATGCCGCCGCTGATCCGCACGCCCGGGCAGCGTCGCTTGATCGCGCGGGTCGCCTCGATGAAGTCGAGCGCGAAGCGGTCGTGCTCTTCGATCCCGGTCGCGACCGCGAGCACGTTGGGGTCGAAGACGATGTCGTGGGGATCGAAGCCGAGCTTGCCCGTCAGCAGCTTGTAGGCCCGCTCGCAGATCTCGATCTTGCGCGCGGCCGTGTCGGCTTGGCCCTGCTCGTCGAAGGCCATCACGACCACGCCGGCGCCGAAGTGCTGGACCTGCGCGGCCCGGGCCAGGAACTCGGCCTCGCCCTCCTTGAGCGAGATCGAGTTGACGATCGCCTTGCCCTGCACGCATGCGAGCCCGGCCTCGATCACCGACCACTTCGAGCTGTCGATCATGATCGGCACCCGCGAGATCTCGGGCTCGGAGGCGATCAGGTTGAGGAAGGTCCGCATGGCCTGCTCCGAGTCGAGCATGCCCTCGTCCATGTTGACGTCGATGATGTTGGCGCCGCTGCGGACCTGCTGGAGCGCGACCTCGAGCGCGCTGTCGAAGTCGCCGGCCTTGATCAGGTTGGCGAAGCGCTTCGAGCCGGTCACGTTGGTCCGCTCGCCGATCATGATGAACCCAGTGTCGGGCCCGATCGTCAGCGGCTCGAGGCCCGAGAAGTGCGACTCGCCAGCGTGGAGCCGCGCGTGCTCGCCATGCTCGACCTCGAGCTCGTCGCTGGCCTCGCGCTCGCGCTCGACGATCGGCCGGCGATCGACCGGCGGGAAGGCCCGCGGGGTCCGGCCGACGACGTGATCGGCGATCGCCCGGATGTGATCGGGCGTGGTCCCACAGCAGCCGCCGACGATGTTGACCAGCTTGCTCTCGACGAACTCGCCCAGCTCGCGGGCGGTCTGCTCGGGCAGCTCGTCGTACTCGCCGAACGCGTTGGGCAGGCCGGCGTTGGGGTAGCAAGAGATCGCACAGTCGGCGAGGTCGGCGAGCTCGGCCACGTAGGGCCGCATCGCCGCGGCCCCGAGCGCGCAGTTGAGCCCGACGCTGAAGGGCTTGGCGTGCTCGATCGAGCGCCAGAAGGCCTCGATGGTCTGGCCCGAGAGCGTGCGACCGCTGCGGTCGGTGACCGTGACCGAGATCATCAAGGGCAGCTCGACGCCGAGCTCGGCGAAGACGTCGTACATCGCGACGATCGCCGCCTTGGCGTTGAGCGTGTCGAAGATGGTCTCGATCAAGAGCAGGTCGGCGCCGCCCTCGATCAGGCCAGTGATCTGCTCGACGTAGGCGGCGCGCAGGCCGGCGAAGTCGATCACGCGAAAGGCCGGATCATCGACGTCGGGCGAGAGCGAGAGCGTGCGGTTGGTCGGACCGATCGCGCCCGCCACGAAGCGCGGCCGCTCGGGCGTGCTCATCGAGTCGGCGACCTCGCGGGCGATCCGGGCGCCCTCGCGGCTGAGCTCGCGCGCGTAGGCCTCGAGCCCGTAGTCGGCCTGGGCGACGCTGGTCGCCGAGAAGGTGTTGGTCTCGACCACGTCCGCGCCGGCCTCGAAGTAAGCCCGGTGGATGGCCGCGACCACGTCGGGCCGGGTCAGGCAGAGCAGGTCGCTGTTGCCCTTGAGCGGGCTCGGGTGAGCGGCGAAGCGAGCCCCGCGAAAGTCGTCTTCGCCGAGCGAGTAGCCCTGGAGCATCGTGCCCATGCCGCCGTCGAGCAGCACGATGCGCTCGCGCAGGAGCGCGTGGAGACGTTCGATTCGATGGGCGCGGGCGTCGTTGGTCACGTTGGTTTCACTCGAAGCGCAAAGGCGGTGACGACTTGAAAGTAGGGCTTGCGATGCTCGCGTGAGCTCAGCTCGCAGCGCTCGACCTCGAGGCCGGCGGCGCGCAGCATGGTCGCGAGCGAGCTCGGCGAGAAGCCGAGGTTCTGGTGATCGTAGGCGGCGGCGATCGTCTGGTGCTCGTGCTCGGCCAAGGTGACCAAGGCCAGCGCGCCGCCGGGTCGCAGGACCCGGGCCGCCTCGGCGATCGCCAGCGCGGGCCGGTCCGAGTAGGTCAGCGCGTTGAGCAGCAAGAGCGCGTCGAAGCTGGCGCTGGCGAAGGGCAGGTCGTGCATGTCGCCGACCCGAAAGTCGACGTTGTCGACATGTGCGAGCCGAACCTTGGCGGCCTCGATCACGCGCGGGCTGAGATCGAGGCAGGTGACGTGCTGGCTGCGTGGAGCGAGCAGCTCCGCGTTGACGCCGTCGCCCGAGCCGACGTCGAGCACCCGACCGAGCGAGAGGAAACCGAGCAGCCCGCGAGCCGTCGCCTCCCAAGTTCGCCCGGGCGAGTAGTGCCGCTCCATCTGCCCGGCGACCTCGTCGGGCCAGCGCGCGCGGGTGGTTCGAGCCGCCAACGCGGCCTCGCGCCGCCGCTGATCGCGATCGAGCTGCTCGTCGGCCAAGCGAGCATGCATCGCCTCCCACAGCTCGCGCGCCGGCTCGCTCATCGCCTCGTCGAGCGCGTAGAAGCTCGAGCCGCCCTCACGACGATCGCGGACGAAGCTGACGTCCTTGAGCTTGCGCAGGTGCGTCGACACCCGCGACTGCGGCAGGTCGGTGATCCGCGTCAGCTCGGCGACGGTCAGCTCGGCGTCGGCCAAGAGCGCGAGCAGGCGAACCCGGGTCGGGTCCGCGAGCGCGCCGAGCAGGTCGACGGTCTGGGTCAGGTCGCTCAACGAGTGGATATCCCGGAATCAGGATTCCCAGATATCCTGACGAAATCAAGCGCGTGCAGCCCGCCTATGCCAAGCGG
>JAMHUH010000486.1:0-13734 GCA_035904925.1 Nannocystaceae bacterium | reverse complement strand
CCGCGTCGGTCTGGGCCGCGTCGCGCTCGAGCATCCGGACCAAGCCCTGCCAGTCCTCGCGCTTGCGCAAGGTCGCCTCGAGCCGGGTGAGCAAGTTGGTGTCCTCGGGCAGGCGCTTGGAGGCCTGCTCGATCACCCGCAGCTCGCCCTCGTCGTCGTTCATGCGCGCGCGGACGTCGGCGAGCTCGAGCGCGAGGCTGGCGATCCGATCGCCCTGCGCGTGCTCGAGTTGGCGCTCCATCAAGGTCGCCCGCTCGTCGTCGTCGAGCTGATCGCCGCCCCAAGTCAGGAGCATGTCGACCAGCTCGCCGTCACCCGGGAGGCTGTCGAGCGCCTGGCGGATGACCATCAGCGACTCGGTCAGATCGCTGGCCCGGAGCCGGTTGGCGAGCTCGAGGCTGAGCTGCTTGATCCCGTTCATGTCGCTGCGGCCCTGGGCGGCCATCAGCTGGTTGCGGAGCAGGTCGATCAGCTCGCCGACGTTGCCCGAGCGCTCGAGGTGCTCGGCGAGCAGCAGGTTGGCCGCGGTCTCTTCGGGGTTCTCGAGCAGGGCGTCGTTGAGGATCGGCACCGCGTCGTCGGCCCGACCCTCGGCGGCCAGCAGCGCGCGGGCCAGCTCGAGGCGCAGGACGTTGCGGTCCTTGGCGTCTTGGATGCCGTCGAGCGTCTCTTCGACCAGGCGCTCGAGCCGTTCGACCTCGCCGAGCTGGCGATAGAAGCGAGCCAGCGGCTCCCAAGCGGTCCGGTTGGTCGGATCGCGCTCGACCAGGCTCTCGTAGAGCTTGACCGCCAAGGTCAGGTCGCCCTCGGGGCCGGTCGCGAGCGGCGTCAGCTCGGCCGCAGCCGCGACCACGTCGGCCAAGGCCGCGACCTCGGCCGCCTCGATCAGCCACTTGACCGCGCCGGCGAGGTCGCCCGCGAGCCGGCGGCGCTGGGCCAGCGCGAGCAGGGCCCAGTCGACCTGCGACGCGCCGTCGATCAGGTTCTTGCTGATCTCGACCGCGCGCAGCATCAAGGCCTCGGCGCGATCGGCTTGATCGAGCTTGATGGCCAGCTCGACCGCCTCGCGCACGCGCTCGAGGCTGATGTCAGGCTGGTTGGCCCGCCGCTCGAGGCAGTGCAAGAGGATGTTCGGATCCTCGCTGCGCCGGGCGACCCGCTCGTAGAAGTCGAGCAGGGCGTCGTTGTCGCCGTGCTGCTCGCAGGCCCGACCGAGGATCAACGCGGCGCGGCTCCAGCGAGGATCATCTTCGATCGCGGCGGAGAGCTGGCCGATGCCTTCGTCGATCGCCTCGACGTCGGCGAGCAAGACCTCGGCCATGCGGAAGCGGGCGTCGGCGCGGGTCTCGGCCTGATCGGCGCCGAGGTTGGCGAGGCGCTGGAGCAGCTCGACCTGGCGCTCGGCGTTGCCCTGGGCGCCCGCGACCTTGGCCTGGGCGCGCCAGACGTCGACCTGGCGGACGCCGGTCTCCTCGGCTTGGCCGAGCAGCTCTTCGGCCCGGGCCCACTGCTCGCGGCTGGCCATGACCTCGCCGAGGCGCAAGAGCAGCTCGCAGCGGACCAGCGCTTCGTCGCCGCGACGCAGCAGCGAGAGCCGATGCTCGAGCAGCGCTTGGTAGCGCTCGGTCTTGCCGAGCTGGATGGCGAGGTCCTTGACGGCCTCGTGCAGGACCGGCGAGCTGGGATCGGCCTCGACCGCGCTGAGTCGGGCGTCGAGGGCCTGCTCGGGCCGACCGAGGTCGCGCTCGAGCACGTCGCCGAGCTCGGCCAGGATCCGGGCGCGTCGGCGGGCGGTCTTGACCCCGGCGAGCCGAGTGTCGAGCACCCGCCGGAGCAGCTCGAACTGCTGGCGCTGACGCAGCGCGTTTTGGACCTTGGGCGCCTGGCCGTCGTCCTCGGCCACGGCCTCGAGGATCGACTCGCGCAGCTCCTCGGCCTTCTCGTCGTCGCCGCGCTCGCCCGCGATGGTCGCGAGCTCGAGGTAGATCTCGGCCGGGCTGATCGGGGTTGCCTCTTCGCTGCCGCGCCGGAGGCTGAGCAGCAAGGTTCGGTAGGCCCGCTCGGCGCGATCGAGCTGACCGGCGGCGTGGGCCGTCTGGGCCAGCGCGCGCAGGATTGCGACGTTGCCGGGCGCCATCTTGGAGGCCTCTTCGAGCTCGTCGATCGCCTCTTCGGGCTTGCCCTGGGCCTGGGCGACGCGGGCGAGTCGGACATGGACCTCGGCCCGCTGGGCCGAACGCCGCCGCCCGAAGCTTTCGATCAAGGCGCCGAGCAAGGCTCGCGCTTCGTCGAGCCGACCCGCGCCGCGCAGGCCGTCGGCCAGCATCAGCTTGATGTGGCGATCTTCGGGCGCGAACTCGTGGGCCCGCTCGAGCACCGGCACGGCGGTCTCGGGCGCGCCGAGCTCCTCGTAGAGCTCGGCGGCTTCGCGGGCGTAGGCGACGACGGTGGTCGGATCGCCGACGGCCGTGGCCGCGGTCGCGAGCGTGCGCGCGAGGCCGGGCTTGTCGTCGCGCTCGCGATGGAGGCGGATCAACAGCTTGCGGACCTCGCCGTTGCGCGGCGCCTCGCCGAACGCGGTGTCGAGCGCCTGCACGGCCTTCTCGCGCTGATCGGCGGCGATCCGGGCGCGGGCGAGCTTGAGCAGGATCGCGACCCGCTCGCTCTCGGGCGTGTTCTCGAGCCGCTGCTCGAGGTGCTTGGCCGCCGCGTCGGGCCGGTCTTGGGCCAGATAGAGGCGAGCGAGCGCGTCGAGGGCGAGGTTGTCGGGCCGCAGCTCGACGACCTTGCGGTAGGCGGCGATGGCCTTGTCGGTGTCACGCAGGCGGGTCTCGGCCAGGTCCGCGACCCGAGCCCAGAGCGCGCCGGCTTGCTCGCTGTCCCCGGCCGCGCCGACCCGCGTGGCCTGCTGCTCGAGCACTTCGGCCAGCTCGTCGTAGCGACCGCGTTGATCGAGCAGCTCGGACAGCGCGGCGATCGACTCGGTGTGGCCAGGGTGCTCTTCGAGGTTCTCGCGCAGGGTCTCGACCCGACCGCCGCGGGCCTCGAGCACGCCGGTCAGGCGCGAGAGCTCGAGCCGCAGCTCGAGTCGGCGATCGCGATCCTCGGTCATCTCGAGCTCGCGCAGGCGCAGGCCAATCAGCTCGGACACGCGGTCCTCGAGCTCGCACAAGCTCGCGACCCGAGCGATGTCGTCGAGCCGGGGCTCGTCCTCGGCGAGCACGCCGGTGTAGAGGTCGATCGCGCGGCCATACTCGCCGCTCTCGGCCAGCATCTCGGCCGCGCGGCGGCGCATGTCCCTGGAGATCTCGGGATCGATCGGCAGGGTCGCGCCGTCGAGCAGGAGCCGCACCGCTTGGTCGTGCTCGCCCGCGGCGGCACAGATCTCGACCAGGCGATCGAGCGCCCAGCGAGCGGCCTCTTCCGGCTGGAGCTCGCCGCGAGCCTCTTCGGCGCGCGACCACATCCGCGCGGCCTTGCGATAGAGCCGGACCATCGTCACGCGGGTCAGCTCGAGTCGATCGTCGCCGCCCGCGAGCGCGACCTCGGCCGCCTCGCGCAGGGCTCCGAGCCCGCGCTCGTCCTGGGCGTCGATCCGCAGCAGGGTCTCGATCAGCGCCGGCCCGGGCTCGCGCCGCTGCATCGCGGCGAGGGTCTCGAGCGCGTCGCCGTGGGTGGCCTCGTGATCGACGGCCCGACGGGCGGCCTCGCTGGCGCGGCCATGCTCACCGGCTTGCTCCCACCAACGCGCGACGATCATCTCGAGCGCGCGGGTCAGGGTCGGGCGCAGGTCGTCGCCTTGCGCTGCGATCGCGAGTTCGAACGCCTCGGCGAGCGCCTTGTGAGCGTGGGCCTGCTCGGCCGACTCTTCGAGCGCGGCGATGATCGCCGTGTCCGGTCGCTCGTGAGCGATGATCGCTCGCAGGGCCGCGGCGGTGGCCTCTGGCCAGCGACCGGCCTTCGCGGCGCAGCGCGAGACCGCCTCTTGGCTGTCGATTCGCTTGGGGTCGAGCTTGGCCGCGTCGGCGTAGGCGTCGGTCGCCGCGACCGGATCGCCGAGCCGGACCTCGAGGATCTTGCCGGCTTGCAAGAGCAGCCAGGCCGCACGAGCCCCGCCGACGTCGGACTCGGCCGCCTCGCGCAGGGCCTGGGCGGTCTCGAACCACTCGTCGGTGTCCTCGCTCAGGCGCAGCAGGTCGTGCTCGAGCGAGAGATCGTCGGGCGAGAAGGGCAGGGCCTTGGCCACCGCCGCGCGAGCCTTGATCAGATCGCCGGCCCGTTGCTCGTAGAGCTTGGCCGCCTCGGCCAGCAGCCGGGCCTTGTCCATCGGCGTCGCCGCGGCCGCGATCCGCTCGTCGAGGATCGCCAGCCCGGCCTCCCAATCGCCGGTCACGCGGAAGGCTTGGGCGAGCGCCTCACCAGCCAAGGGCCCGCACGAGGGCACGCGCAGCAGCGCGCGCAGACCCACGAGGCCGTCATGGTTGGCCGCGTCGACGCCGAGCGCCTTGGCGTAGTAGTCGGCCGCGCGATCGGGCGCGTCGAGGTGCTGCCTGCAGATGTCGCCGAGCCGCGTCAGCATTCGCGCCGCACGATCGCGGCCGGTCCCGGCCGAACCCGCGAGCAGATCGGCCAGCTCCTTCCAGCGCGAGGTCTGGGTCAGGAGGCGATCGAGCGCGTCGAGGGTCTCGGGCTCGTCGCCGAAGCTCTGCCGGATGCTCAACCACGTGTCGATCGCCGCCTCGATCTGCCCGAGCTGGTCGGACTGGATCTTGGCCGCGCGGATCAGGTCGGAGCGGCGCTGCTGCTCGAGCGAGGAGTCGGCCGCGCGGGCGAGCAGAGCCTTGACCAGCTCGGCCCAGCGCTCGTTGGATTGGAGCAGCTCGACGACCGCGTCGCGGGCCTCGAGATCGGTGTCTTCGCCCTCGAGCCGCCGACTCCAGTTGGCCAGCGCTCGGTCGGCGTGGCCGAGGCGCTCGGCCAGCCGGGCCGCCTCGCCGAGGATCGTCCGACGGACGGCCGAGACCCGCTCGAGATCGGCGAGGCGCTCGAGCACCGCGAGCCGGCGCGAGTCCTCGCCCGAGTCGGCGAGCAGCTCGGCCAGGCTGTGTGCGGCCGAGAGCGACGAAGAGCGATCGGCCGTGCGCTCGTTCGCGCCTTGGTCCGCGTCGAGGACCCGCGAGTAGAGCTCGATCGCCGACTCCTTGTCGTCGAGCAGATCGCGGTGGGCGTGGGCGGCCTCGAGCAGCAGCGCGGTCTGTTGCGCGCCCTCGTCGCTGGCTTCGGCGGCCGCGACCAAGGCCAGCGCGTAGAGCTGGTGCTCGCCCGAGCGCTCGGCCAGCTGGCGGATCTGCTTGCGGGCGTCGGCGTCGGTCGGATCGATGGTCAGCAGCGCGGCGTAGTGCTGCATCGCCCGGCTGTCCTCGCCGGCGATGCCCAAGCGGCTGCCGAGCTCGCGATAGAGGCTGGGCTTCTCGTCTTCGTTGACGAAATTGAGCGCCCGCTCGAGCACCCGGATCACGTCGGCGGGTCGCTCGGCCGCGTCGTAGTTCTTGCGCAGCAGCGAGAGCGCGCGCCGGCGCAGCGGCAGCGCGGCCTTGCCATGCTCGAGCACGCGCTCGAGCAGCAGGCAGGCGTCGGCATGACCGGCGCTCTCTTCGAGCAGCGCCTCGATCTCGTCGAGCGCCCGCTGGGGATCGCCGAGCTTGTCGAGCTGGCAGGCCGCGATGTCGACCCGCAGCGCGCGAGCCTCGACCGAGCCGAGCTGGGCGAGCCGACCCCGCCACAGCTCGATCAGGTCGCTCCAGCGCTCTTGCCGTTCGAGCAAGCGCGCGAGCGAGGCCTCGAGCTTGGTGTTCGAGCGATCGAGCTCGAGCCGCTTGACCATGTAGTCGGCGGCGCGCGTCGGCTGGTTGGCGAAGTCCTTGGCGACCCGGGCGGCGTCGTCGAGCAGCTGCTTGCGCTGGTCCTTGTCCTTGGTGACCGCGAGCGTGCGGTCGTAGACGGCCAACAATTCGTCCCACTTCTCGGCCGCCGTGAGCGAGACGGTCAGGCGGTCGAAGGCCCAGGTCTCCTCGGGCAGGTGGCTGATGATGTCGTTGAGCAGCGCGGTCGTGACCTCGGGCTCGTCACCAAACCACTCCTCGTGGAAATTGACCGCCCGACCGGCGAGCGCTCGCGCGCCATCCTTGGGCAGCCGCTCGAGCAGATCGCGGTAGAGCTTGGCCACGGCCTCGGGCCGCTGCAGCGTCTCGGCGAGCTCTTCGAGGTGATCCCAAGCGTCGTCGCTGTCCGGCGCATTTTCGGCTGCCCGCAAGGCCGCTGCAAAGGACTGCTCGACTCCCGACTCGGTCTTCGCGCTCATGCTTGATCGAACTCCGTGCACCCCCCGACGGGAGGGCGAATCTGGAGCGAAAGTGTATCAGGGCCGGCGCCGGCAGCGGTGGCGAAATTCGTCGAGCTCGGTCCAGAGCGCGTGGTCCAGTCCGTCCGGTCTGATAGGCTCCGCGCCGGTGCGTGCTGGCGCGACGTCCTTGGCCGCTTCGCTGGCACTCGCGCTGGCCTTCGGCTGTCCGGCGCCGCCCGGTCGGGTCGAGCCTGCGAGCGAGCGCGAGGTCGCCCGGGCCGAGCCCCGACAGGCCGAGCCGGGCTCGGAGCGGGTCGAGCCGGAGCGGGTCGAGCCGACGCGGGCCGAGCTCGAGCCGGAGCCGGACGAAGATCCGCTGCTCGCCGAAGCCCGGCGCTCGATCAGCGGCGGTCGGATCTCCGCGCAGACTCGAGACCGTCTCGCGCGCTCCGACGAGCCCGATCATCGCCGCGCCACTCGCTTGTTGCAGGCGGTCGCGCAGGAGGAGCCCGCTCCGATCCTCGCGCTCGAGCCGACGCCGGGACCCGAGCCGACGCCCGAACCCGAGCCTGAACCGACGCCGACACCCGAGCCCGCACCCGAGCCCGAGCCGGCACCCGAGCCCGAGCCGGAGCCGACCCCCGAAGAAGACCTCACGATCGACGAGCTCGATCCTCACCAGTTCTCGCCCGACTCGGCGGTCGCAGCATGGTTCGTCGACGAGGTGGTCCTCGATCCTCCGTCCACGCCCGACTTCGATCCCTTCGCGAAATTCCTCGCGCTCGAAGATCCGGGCGTACTGCTGCCCCTCGATCTCGAGCACGCCTCGCCACGGGTGATCCTCACTCGGCTCGAGCTCGTGCTCGTCGACGATCGTCTGCGCCTCGAGATCATCGGCGCCGCGGCGGTCACTCTGCGCGTGCAGGCCTTGGCCGCCCATCGCTTGCGGGTGCGGATCGACGACGCCGGGGCCGTGCCGAGCTTCCTGGCTGCTCGCCCCGCGCAGCCCGAGTTGGCGGTCCGAGACGTCCGCCGCGGCCGTGGCTGCGTCGAGATCGATCTCGAGCTCGCGCCCGGCTGGACGCTCGCCATCGGCCGCGCGCGTAGCAACGGGACCGAGCTCGAATTCGTCGAAGTCCCGAGCGCCACGCCTGCGAGGTAGACTCCGCCCGTGAGCCACCCCCTCGAACCCGCGTTGCTGGCCGAGGCGCTGGCGGCCGCACGCGAGCAGCTCGCTCGGGCGCTGCCCGAGCAAGAGGCCGGCGGCGAGCTGCTCTGTGTCTACAGCGAGAGGATCCTCGAGCTGCTCACGCCCAGCGTCGTCGAGGCGACCCAGGCTGCGGGCTCGAGCTTCGGTCGCTTGGCCGTGGTCGCGACCGGCGGGCTCGCGCGGCGCGAGAATTGCCCCTTCAGCGACATCGACTTGACCGTGTTGGTCGACGCCGAGGTCGGCGAGGGCGACGAGGCCTTCGCCACCTGGATCCGTGGCCTGACGCATCCGCTCTGGGACGCGGGCCTGCGCGTCCGCACGATCGTCCACACGCGCGCGAGCTGGCTGGCCGGCGCGATCGAGGACCTCTCGTTGTGCACCGCCCTGCTCGACATGCACTTCATCGCCGGTGACGTCGCCCAGGTCGACGCGCTCGCGGCCGAGGCTCGTCAGCGCTTCTTCGGCGATCAGCGGGCGATGTTCTTGCAGCGCCTGGCCGAAGACGCAGGCGCTCGCCAGGCCCGCTACGGCAGCACCGTCTATCGGGTCGAGCCCGACCTCAAGTTCGGCCCCGGCGGCACCCGAGACATGGCCACGGTCGAGTGGGCCTTGCTCGCCAGCCGCTCCAGCCCCGAGCCCTGGGATCCCCGGCGGGCGGTCGCGGCGTTTCGATCGACCGGGGCCCCGCGGCGAGTCGCCGACATGCTCGCCCACGGCCGCGACGTCATCTTGCGCATGCGCGCCGCCCTGCACCTGGTCGCCGGTCGCACGCAGGATCGCCTGAACTTCCACTATCAAGAGGGCATGCCCGCGCTGCTCGGTCTGCTCGACGCCGATCAGCGCGCGGCCCTGGCCGCCGGCAAGCTGCCCGACGAGCAGCTGGTCGCCGCGATCGAGGCCAGCATGCAGATCTTCTATCGGGGCGCGCGCGAGCTGCTGCGCTACGGTCGGCGCGTGTTCAGCCGCTGCCAGCCGCCGCGGGCGATGCCCTTGCTCGATCATCGCATCGACGAGCGCTTCCACGCGGTCGAGGGCCGGCTCTACCACTACGGCAAGGACCCCTTCGTCGACACGCCGGTGCTCGGGCTCGAGGCCCTGGCGATCGCCCGCGATCGCCAGCTCGACGTCTCGGGCGAGACCGTCGACGCGATCGTCGACGCGACCGCGGCGATCCCCGAGGGCGACACCCGGCTCGCCGACGATCCCGAGGCCCAGCAGCGCTTCTTGGAGCTCTTGGTCGATCCGACCGACGCCGGCCACAACACCCCGCTCGGGCGGGTATTCGAAGTCGGGCTGATCGAGCGCCTGGTGCCCGAGTTCGCGGCCTCGCGCGGGCGCATGCAGCACGAGGGCTTCCACGTCTACACCGTCGATCAGCACAGCCTCTACGCGGTCGAGTTTCTCAAGGCGATCGCCCGCGGCGAGCATCGCCGCGACTACCCGATGGCCAGCGCGATCCATCTGGGCATCGACGATCCGCGCCCGCTCTACCTCTCGACCCTGCTCCACGACTCGGGCAAGCCCTTCGGCGATCAGTGCGAGCAGGGGGCCAAGATCGCCGCACTCTCGGCGCGCCGGGCCGGGCTCGGCGAAGCGGCCGCGGCCCGCTGCGCGTTCTTGGTCGAGCAGCACCAGACCATGCCGATCTTGTCGCAAAAGCGCGACCTGACCGACGCCTTGCTGGTCCGCGAATTCGCCGAGACCGTCCGCGATCGCCAGACCCTCGACGAGCTCTACCTGGTCAGCCTCGCCGACATGGCCAACGTCTCGCCCGAGTACCTGACCAGCTGGAAGCTGACCTTGCTCGACGAGCTCTACCTGCGGACCGCGGCCGAATTCGCGAGTCGCGGTCGGCGGGCCAACACCGCGCGACGGGCCCGAGTCGACGAACCCGAGGGCCTGCCCGAGCGCTACTACTCGCTCTTCGACAGCGAGCTGCGTCGCCAGCATCGCCGGCTGATCGATCAGCTGCGCAGCAGCGGCAAGCCGGTCGTGCTCGATCTCGCCGAGGGGGCGGGCGCGATCCGGGTCACGGTCGTGACCCACGATCGCCGCGGTCTGCTGGCCAGCTTGACGGGGGCCTTCGCCGACTTCGGGCTCGAGGTCGTCGCGGCCGACGTGTTCTCGGCCCCCTTCGCCCAGCGGATCGTGCTCGACGTGTTTCGGGTCGTGCACAAGCTCGCCGCGTCGGGCCAGGTCCACGACCCCGAGTGGGTCGCTCGCTTCGAAGACCACCTGCGCGAGCGGATCGCCAGCACACCGGTCGGCGACGCGCTGCGCGAGCCCTTGCCGCCGATGCCCGGGCCGACCCGCAAGAGCAAGCGACGCAAGAGCCCGACCCGCGTCCGCTTCTCCGAGGACCCGGCCGGCCATCGCACGATCGTCGACGTCGAGACGGTCGAGAACGCGGGCGTCGCCGCTCGAATCTCGCGCTCGTTCGCGGCGCTCGGGCTCGACATCGAGATCGCCCGGATCAACACCGAGCAGCGTCGGGTCGAGGCGGTCGTCTACGTCAGCAAGCTCGACGAAGCCGAGCGCGAGCAGCTCGAGCAGATCATCCGCGCCAACCTCCGGACCCGCCGCACCTGACAATCATGACCGCGCCAGCGCTCTTCGAAGCCATCGTCGCCGACGACCGGGCCAAAATCCGCCGCCTCTTGGCCAGCGGCGCCGCGCTCGACGTCGCCGATGCAGCCGGCCGAGGGCCGCTCCACCTCGCGCGCAGCCTCGGCGTGGTCGAGCTGCTCTTGGCCCACGGCGCGCAGGTCGACGTCGCCGATCCTCACGGGGTCACGCCCTTGATGGTCCACGCCGGCCGGGGCGAGGGCCTGGCCGTGGTCGAGCTCTTGCTCGCGCGCGGGGCCGATCCGAGCGCGCACGCGAACGGGGCCACGGCGATGACCTGGGCCGCGCGGGCCGACGACTCGGCGATGGTCGAGCGCCTGCTCGCCGCCGGCTGCCCCGTCGACGCCGAGCCCGAGCACACCGGACCGATCCACGCCGCGGTCGCGCGGGGCAACCTCGGCTTGGTCGAGCGCCTGCTCGACGCGGGCGCCGACCTCGAGGCCCGCGATCGCGGCCCGCTCGGCTCGCTCGCGCCGCTCCACTTGGCCGCGATCTACGACCACCCCGCGATCGCCCGGCTCTTGCTCGATCGCGGCGCCAACGCGCGCGTGGCCACGCAGGCCGGCCCCGAGGACTCGCTCGGCTCCACGCCGGTCCACTTCGCCGCCGAATATGGCCACCTCGACGTGCTCGCGGCCCTGCTGCGACGCGATCCCGACGCGCTCGCGTGCACGAACGCGGCCGGCAAGCGACCTTGGGACCTCGCCGAAGATCGCCTGGTCAAGGCCTTGCTGCTGACCATCGGGCGCGGCGCCACGGTCGAGGAATTCGAACGGCTGCGAGCCGCCAAGGCGAGCGAGCGGACGGACTTTCGAGTCACGCCGATCAGCCTCGACGCGCTGCCGAGCGCCGAGCCGCCCGAGCTGCTGCGAAGGCTCGTGCCCGCGCTCGCGTGGAAGCCCAGCGCCGCGGGCGTGTGGCTGGCGCTGCGACCCGGCGGCGAGCTGCTGATCGGCGACGCCAACGGGCTGCGCGAGCCGGGCGTCCGCATGCGCGAGCTCGTGGTTGGCTGTCCGCTCGAAGCCGGCCGCATGATCGTCGCCGACCTCGATCGCGGCGTCGTCGAGATCCGTCTCGATGGCGACCGTCTCGATCGCGACCGTCTCGATCGCGACTGGGAAATTCGAGTCCTCGTCGACGCGGCCAAGCTGGCCGCGCCCATCCGCGGGTTGGGCTACTTCGACGAGGGCGTGCTCGTCCACGCGGGTGATCGGCTCGGCGCGTGGATTGCGGGCGACTGCGTCTGGTCGCTCTCGACCGAGCCGCTGCGGGCGCTCTTCATGCCGGCGGGCCCGCTCGTCGCCTTGACGCCGCGCGCCAGCTTGATCCGCGCGCTGTGGTGTGTGGCCGATCGCAGCGGGCTGCGGCCGCATTCGCGCTTCGAGCCGCGGGTCAGCGAGGTCTGGGCCCGACGCAGCCCCGAGGGCTTGCGCTGGTTCGCGGCTGGGGGCAGGGGAGAGGCCTGGGAGCTGCACGGGGTCGAGCGCATGCGGAGCGCTCGCGCCGTGCTCCAGACGATGCCCGATGCGGATGCGATCCGCGGTTATTCGACCCAACCGGCTTGAATCGCCACTCCACCGTGCGTGACGCGATTGATCCCACCCGCGTGTGAATTGCGGTCACTGGCCGCATGATGATTCACACCGTCGGCGGGTTCGAGAACACGATTCCTGGCGATTGGCCGCTTGCTCGATTCTGCCCGGTCTGGCATTGGGGCGCCGATGATTCGCAAGATCCAAGTCACCGCATTGCTCGCCCTCTCGCTCTCCATGCCTTTCACGATGGGCGGCTGCGAGAAGAAGGCCAAGGGCGAGACCGTCAGCCCCGACGAAGCGGAGGGCGAGGCTGATCCGCTCGACCAGCTCAAGGCCATCCCGACCCGGCTCCAGGCCGAGGTCGACGGCTTGCTCAAGCCGATCAACGACGCCGACTCGCTGATGGCCGACATCGAGACCATCCCCGAGCGCTACAAGCTCAGCGCCGCCGACTTCAAGGGGCTGGTCAAGGCTTCGTTCGACAGCGAGACCGGCACCGTCGAGCTCAGCGCCGACCTCCACGTCGCCGAAGACGCCAAGGCCGAGCTGATGGCCACGCTCGCCCAGCTGCGCGAGATCAAGGTCGGGCTCGAGACCACGCCCGATCGGGTCAAGGTCGCGCTCGACAACGTCATCGCGATTGCGACCGACGCCGTCACGCTCTCGACCAAGCTGATCGCCAGCCTCGAGGCCAAGGCCAAGGTTGCGATGGGCGACAAGAAGGCAGAGATCGCCGCGCAGATCCAAGAGGTCACCTCGCTCAAGGACGACATCCTGGTTCAGATCGACGCCGCCAAGGCGCAGATCACCGAGCTTCCGGCCCGCGCCGCCGAAGTCGGTGCCAACTTCACCGCGAGCTTCGCCGGCTCGGCTTCGGCCGGCTGAGTCGTGGCTTGGCGGCCGACGGGCTGCTCCATGCATCCATGCATCCATGCAGCCCGTCGGACCTCGCGCTCGCGCGCGAGGAGCAACGCGAATACAATGAACATTCGCGTGTTCACGTTCGCAGCTTTCGTTGGTGCTTCGAATGTAGAGTCGCAACTATCGAATGCGACTCGTTGGAATTAAGTATGCGCTAAGGCAGCCACTGCATGCCGCGAAGGGGAGCTCCGGGCACGCCCGCGTCTTCGCCGGTCAGCCGCAGCACGACCTCGCCGCGAATCTTCTGCGCCGGGATCCAGCCGAGCACGCGGCTGTCGCAGCAGGCCCCTTCGTCGCGGTTGTCGGCCAAGATCAAGTAGCCCTCGGCGCGGATCTCGAGCGGGCCCAGATCGTCGGGCAGCCCGATCCCGGGCCAGCTCGTCGGCGTCGTGCCGGCCAAGATCGGATAGCGGTTGTCGCCCAACGTCTCCCAAGCGGTGGCGCGCCGCTCGAGCGCGCGCGGGCCCTCGGGCGTGGCCGCGAGCATCAGCTCGAGCGGCTCGCCCTGCTTTTGGGCCAGCGCCGAGCCGTTGACCAGCAGACCGAGCGCGACCTCGTCGACGTGAAAGGTGAGGGTGTCGCCCGGAACCGCGAGCACGCGACCGACCCGATAGCCGCGCGGACGCTCGTCGGCTCGCTTGCGGACCCGCTCCCAGTTGGCCTCGACCTCGTCGACCTCGACCACCGCGGTGTTGCGCAGCTCGCTTCGGGGCTTGCGATCGGGATCGATGCTGCGCCCGCGCTCGAGCGGGCCGGGCGTGCTGCGGGGCGAGGCGGCCTCGCGCTCGGGCTCCGGCTCGAGCTCGGCGGGCGGGGTCGGATCGTAGACGACGATGTCGCCGCGCTCGATCCCCCAGGTCCCGCGGACCATCAGCACCGACTCGGCGTCGAGGATCGTCGGGGCCATGCCGTCGCCGTGAACCTGCACGACCGTCGCCAGCGAGGCCCGAGCGAACACGACCGCACCGACGCCCAAGAGCACGACCCAGGCGACCCGGGCCGACGTGCTGCGGCGGGGGCGGGGCGGAGGCTCGTCATCGGGGCGGCGGAACATGCGAGGCAGGGCGCTGGGCAGCGGCCGCGAAGATGCGGACGAGCGC
>JAMHUH010000485.1:0-66919 GCA_035904925.1 Nannocystaceae bacterium | reverse complement strand
CCGAGTCGTCGTAGGTGCACTCATGGGTGCAGGCCAGCTCGCCTGCGTCGAAACCGAGGCTCTGGCAGGTCGCAGCGCCGAGGTTCTCGCCGTCGCACGCCTCGTCGCCCTCGATGCGTCCGTCACCGCAGCTCGGCCCGCCATCCGTCGTGGCGTCGCTCTCGCCCTGGCTGGTGCTCGTGTCGGCGACGCTGGTCTCGGCTGCGGTCTCGGTCTGACTCGACGTCACCATCCCACCAACCTCGTCGTCGCCTGCCGCGGGCGAGCATGCAGACAGCGCGAGGATGGAGCACAGGCCGAGCCGAGCGAAGGGCATGGCATCAATGGTCGCGCGAAACCGACGCATCCGTCGAGGGGACATTCGCAGCACCGGCTGGCCGGATTGCATGGTTTGCAGCGGACGTTGGCTGTGCTCTGACATTGGCCAATGTCAGAGCCAATCGCGTTTCACCCAATCGGATTCGGGTTGATCACACCCGTCCCGGTCCCGCCGAGATATCCATAACTATCATAATCATCGAAGCCGATGATCATGACCGAGAACGCGCTCTGGCCACCGTCGAGCACGTGGATGCCGTCGCTGACGGGGACGCGGGCGACTTCGAAGCCGCTGTCGGCGACGGGGATGAACAGGTTCTCGTCGATCGGGACGCCGTCGAGGGTGATGACGGCGCCTTCGGGGCGGGCGACGACGGCGACGTCGTTGATCCAGGTGCTCGGGACGAGGACGACGTAGCGGGGCAGGAATTGCTCGATCGGGCTGAGCTGGATCATCGCCGGGTCGCCGATGCCGGCCCCGGGGTTGTCGGCGCCGGTCATGTAGTTGAGCACGGCGATCGGCTTGTTGGCCTCGATCTCGAAGTCGCCGGGGATGGCCGCGACGCCGCCGACGTAGAGCTCGGCGACCTGGCCAGCGTTGAGCACGAAGTTGTTGTTGGGGATCCCGGTGATCTCGGGGTCGGTGGTCAAGGTGATCGTGGTCGCGTCTTCGGAGGCGTAGATCTGCCAGAGCGAAGTGTCGGGCAGGTTGCTGCGCGGCGGCACGCGCGAGGCGATGAAGTGCTGGCCCCACAGGCGCACGCCCGAGAGCTGCTCTTCGAGGTGATCGCAGGCGTAGGTGTTGGTCGGAATGAAGGTGCACTCGTTGCCCGAGAACACGGCGACGGGGTGGTCGGGGTCGCTCTCGACCCGGGTGCCGGTCAGGCCGAGGTTCATCGACTTGGTCATGACCTCGGCGATGTCGCCTTCGTCGAGCGTGATCATGAAGGGCACGCCGGCGGGGCTGGGCGGGATCCCGTTGCCGGCCAAGGTCAGCACGCTCGGGGTGATCTTGACCTGGGTGCCGTCGTGGCCAGCGACCACGGTCAGGTAGGCGCCCTGGACGTCGCCGTCGTCGATGACCTTCCAACCGACGACATGGTTGATGCTGTCCCAGGTCGACTCGGGGTAGAGCATCGAGGCGTCGGACAGATAGGATGAGGCGCCGTCGATCGGGTTGAACTGGTAGGCGATGATCGGCACGTCGGAGCTGACTCGGTAGGCGCCGCCGACCAGCTTGCCGCTGTCGTCTTGATTGAAGGAGGGCAGGTTGAAGGTGTAGAGGTCGAGCGAGGCGACCTCGACCGGGCCGGCGATGATCGCCCAGACGCCGGCCTGCTTGCGCTCGACTCGGACGTTGGCGCTCTGGCCGAGCTGGACGTTGGAGACCGCGATCGCGAATTGCTGGTTCTCGACGGCGTCGTGCGAGTCGAGATCGACGCCATAAAACAGGCAGCCGACGGTGCTCTGGCCCTCTTCGGCCTGCACGCAGGTCTCGGGGATGATCGGCGCGACGGGCTCGGGCACGTCGGTCATCGCGAGGTCGAATTTGGGGCCCTCGTCGCCGCTGCTGGACTCGGCGTCGGCGTTGCTGGTCGTGCTGGTCTCGGGCCCGCTCTCGACGCCCTCGGCCGAGCTGGCTTGGGTCGAGAAGATGCCCTCGTCATCGGCGCTGGACCGACCGGGGTCGGAGCAGGCTGCGAGCGCGAGGGCAGGGGCCAGCAGGACGATGAAGGTGACGCAGAATCGATCGCGGCAGACCATGGCGCGAGCATAGCGAAGGCGATCGGCGCATTCGCACCTGCGCACTCGATCGTCCGCACGGGCGGCTCGGGGCCCTCGAAGTCGAGCGTGGCCAGCTCTGCGCACGCAGGCCTCGGGCTCCACGCAGCCAGGGCCTGCTAAGGCCGCAACCGGTAGGCGCGGACTGGATGCTCGCAACCCTCGAGCTCGTGCATCGTCGGGCCCTCGAGCGGCCATGGGCAGCGGCCTGCGAATCGATCGAGCGTCGCCTGGCCGAGCATGATCTCGCCCGGGCCGGCGAGGTCGCAGAGTCGGCTTGCGAGGATCGTCGCGTTGCCGATCGTGAGCTCGCCGCCGCCAACCTGGCCGATCGCGACGAGGCCGCTCTCGAGCCCAATGCGAAGCGCGAGAGCGGGCGAAGAGCGGCAGGCCAAGCGGCGCAGGGCAGCCTGAATCTCGACCGCGGCCGTCGAGCAGCGCAGGGCGTCGTCTTCACGTCGCTCGTCGCTTCCCCAGAGCGCGAGCAGGCCGTCCATGGAGTTCGTGAGCGCGCCGCCATGGCGAACGACGATCTCGGTGATCGTGCAAGAGTACGAGTCGAGGAGTTGGAGGAGCTCGCGTGGCGGCGTCCCTGCGCCGAGCCTGGCGAAGCCCATGTCACAGCGAAGGGCGCTGACATCGACCTCGCGGGGCTCGGACTGGGTCGCGCAGACCGGCTTGCGCGGCGCTCGGCCGAGGTGCCGGTTGAGCCGGGCCAGGAGCGAGCGTCGACTGTGCGGCTTGCTGACGTAGTCGTCCGCGCCCGCTTCGAAGGCGGCCTCGATCGCAGCGTCGTTGCCGAGCGCGGTGAGCAACAAGATCGGCTTGTCGGCGTAGTCGGCTCGCGCACGCAGCGAGCGAAGCACCTCGACGCCGTTGCGACCCGGCATCTGGAAGTCGAGCAAGACCGCGTCGAACTTCACGCGCGCCGCGAGGGCGAGCGCGGTGAGGCCATCGGGGGCGTGGGTGATCTCGAATTCGTCGACGAGGTCGCGTAGCAGGACCGACGCGAGCTCGGGGTCGTCCTCGGCGATCAAGAGCTTGGGCCGGCCCTCGGTCGAGGTGCCGAGGGTATGCACGACCCGTGCACGACCGGATCGCTTGGCGTGGTAGAGCAGCTGGTCCGAGCGGAGCAGCGCGTAGTCGAGGCTCTCGCCGACTTCGACCGGGGTGATGCCGGCCGAGAAGGTCAGGGCGACCCGGACGTCGGCGGCGACCTGCAGATCGCAGAGCGCCTCGGCCGAGCGCTCGAGCAGCGCTTGCATGGCGAAGGGGTCGGTGTTGGCTTGCGCGACGATGAATTCTTCGCCGCCCCAGCGACCGATCAACGCGTTGGGCAGCGATTGTTCGAGCGTCTGCGCCATTCGGCGCAGGGCTTGGTCGCCGACGTGGTGCCCGTAGGTGTCGTTGAAGCGCTTGAAGTGATCGATGTCGAGCAGCGCGAGCGAGAGCGGCTGATCGTTGCGGGTCGCCGCGGCGTGGATTGGACCGAAGGCGCGGCGAAAGCCGACTCGATTCGGCAGCCCGGTCAGCGAGTCGTCGTAGGCCGCCGCTTGGAGCGAGCGGGTCCGTCCGAGGACCGAGATGATGTTGACCGCGAAGGTCGCCCCGTCGATCGGCTTGGCGATGAAGCCATCGATCCCGTACATGTTGCACTCGTTCTTGACCAGCGAGCCGGTCTTGCCGCTGAGTACGACGAGCGGGGTGTCGCGGTGGGTCGGGAGCTCGCGAATCTGCGCGAGCAAGGTCCGACCGTCGGCGTCCGGCAAGACCAAGTCGACGATGATCATGCCCCAGGCCTTGGCCTCGAGCTCTTGCTGGGCTGCGCTGGCGCTGGTGACTTGGGTGATGTCGATGTGCTCGTCGAAGAGCAGCGCCTCGACGATCAGGCCGATCTCGGGGTCGTCGTCGATCAAGAGCACCTCGATGGCCGAGGTCGACTCCGACTCCACGACGTGGGCGGCCCGCAGGTCGGCGATGAGCCGCTCCGCGCTGCGGATCAATTCGTGCTTCGACTCGGCTTGCTCGAGCTCGATCGAAGCGCGATCGATCGCCGTGAACCCGAAGCTCGCCGCGCTCGCTCTGACTTGGTGGGCCAGCCGCCGCAGGGTCTTCTCGGCCTCGCTGTGTTCGGACTGAAGGACGACTTCGAGCGCTTCTTCGAGCACCCACCACTTGGCAGGCAGACCTTCGACGTAGCGTTCGCGGAGTTGTCGTGTGGCTTCGTTGCTGTGGGGCACGGGCGCGGTGCTTCGTTGGCGACGGACAACCAGGTAACGCAGGGCCCCGGTCGAGGGCCAACTGTGGCGCTCTGGCGCTCGAATTGGCCGCCTGGAATCTCTCGCTCGCGTTGTTCGGTGACTGCTGCGCCGGAAGCGATGTGCTCGGATTCGGCCATCAAGCCGGCGCGGCGCGAGCGGCTTCGACGTAGGCGACGAGGGCGTCGAGCGTGCGAACCTTGGCGTAGTCGCGCTCGGGGATCTCGACCCGCAGCTGCTCGGCGATCGCGACCAAGACATTGAGGAAGTCCATCGAGTCGAGATCGAGCTGGTCGCGGATGTCTTCGTCGCCGCGCAATTGCTCGGTCTCGGCGTTGGGGGCGATGCGCGTGATGATGGCGAGGATGTCGGTTCGGACGCTCATTGCAGGGTCTCGGGGGCTCGGAGGCGCTCTTCGAATTCGAGCAGGAAGCGGGCGCCCTTGTGGCCGTCGCTGACCCGGTGGTCGGCGGCGAGGCCGACCTCGATCAGGCGGCGCGCGACGACCTGACCTTCGACGATCCAAGGGCGCTCGCGGATGGTGCCGACACCGACGATCGCGACCTGCGGTGGTTGGATGATGCCGAGCACGGCGTCGACGCCCCGCTCGCCCAAGCTGGTCAAGGTGATGGTCGCGTCGCTCAGCTCGGACGCCCGCAGGCCGCCGTTGCGGGCCCGCGAGCTGACGTCGCGGATTCGCTTCATGAGCTGGTCGAGCGAGCCGCTGTCGGCGTCGTGGATGGCCGGGTTGATCAGCCCGCCCTCGCGCAGCGAGACCGCCAGCCCGACGTGGATGCCGGTCGCGGGCACGAAGGCGCCCTCGCGCCAGAACCCGCCCAGCTCGGGGTGCTTGCGCAGCGCGAGCGCGAGCGCGCGGACCAACAAGGTCACGGGCAAGAGCCGCTCGGCGACCGGTCGGGTGTGGTTGCGGGCCTCGAGCCAGGTCAGCGCGGGCTCGAAGTCGACGGTGTGAAACAGATAGTAGTGGGGGATCTCCCGCTTCGAACGGCTCATCGCCGCGGCGATCGCCTGGCGCATGCCGAGGGCGTTGTTGGTCGGCGCGGGCTTGGGCTCGGGCTGGGCGCGGACGGCCGCTTGGACGTCGACGCCGGTGATCGATCCCTCGGGGCCGGTGCCGACGACCTGGCTCAGATCGATGCCGAACTGCTCGGCCAACTTGCGCGCCCGCGGTGCGATCCGCATCGACTCGGGCGTGTGCAGGGGCCGGATGGTTCGAGCCTCGCGGACGGGGATCGGTGTGGCTTCGACGATCGGCGTTGGCGGGGTCGCTACGGGTGCTTCGGTCGCGGGTGCTTCGGTCGCGCTCGCTTCGCTCGCTTCGGGTGTGGCGGGATGCGGCACGAGCTGCTCGCCTGGCTTGTGATAGAGGGCCAGGACCGTGCCGACTGGGACCTCGGCGACCGGGTGCACGAGCAATTCGACGATCTCGCCCTCGTCGAAGATCTCGATGTCGATCGCGCCTTTTTGGGTCTCGACGACCGCGATGATCTGGCCACGCACGACCAGGTCGCCAGGCTCGACCAGCCACTCGACCAAGGTGCCGCTGTCCATGTCGGCGCCGAGCGAAGGCATTCGAAACTCGCTCATGTGGGCTGACCTCGGACGCGCAGGATCGCTTCGATGATGCCCGGCACCTGGGGCAGGGCGGCGTCCTCGAGCTGCTTGGCGTAGGGGATCGGGACCTCGTGGCTGCACACGCGCACGACCGGGGCGTCGAGCTCGTAGAAGCAGTTCTCCATGATCCGGGCCATGAGCTCGGCCGAGATCCCGCCGCTGCGCCAGCCTTCGTCGACGATGACCACGCGGTGAGTCTTGCGGACCGAGGCGAAGATCGTCGCGTCGTCGAGCGGCCGAAGCGTGCGCAGATCGACGACCTCGACCTCGACCCCGCGCTCGGCCAGCTGCGCGGCCGCGTCGAGCGACTTGTAGAGGCTCGCGCCGTAGGTCAGCACGCTGACGTCGCTGCCCGGTCGGCGGACGATGGCGCGATCGAGGTCGACCGGACCGGCGTCGTCGGCCAGCTCGCCCTCGAGGTTGTAGAGGCCCGCATGCTCGAAGATCAGCACAGGGTCGGGATCCTCGAGCGCGGTCCAGAGCATGCCGCGGGCGTCGGCGTGGGTCGCTGGCACGACGATGCGCAGGCCAGGGATGTGGGCGTACCAGCCTTCGAAGCCGAGCGAGTGCTGTGCGGCGAGCTGCCGGCCCGCGCCGGTCGCCATGCGGATCACGACCGGCACGGCGAGCTGGCCACCGGACATGTGCAGCAAGGTCGCGGCGTTGTTGACGATCTGGTCGAGGGCCAGGAGGCTGAAGTTGACCGTCATGATCTCGACGATCGGCCGCATGCCGGCGAGCGCGGCCCCGATCCCGGCGCCGACGAAGCCCGACTCGGACAGCGGCGTGTCGCGGATCCGCTTGGCCCCGAATTGCTCGAGCAGGCCCTTGCTGACCGCGTAGCAGCCCCCGTAGGCGCCGACGTCCTCGCCCATCAAGAACACCCGCTCGTCGCGCTGCATCGCGTCGACGATGCCGGCCCGGACGGCCTCTCGGTAGCTGACTTTGGTGGTGGTCATGGCCGGACCTCCGACATCACGAAGCGCTCGAGCTGCTCGATCGGCTCGAGCGTGCCGGCTTCGGCGAAGGCGATCGCGTCGGCGATCTCGACCGCGATCGCGGCTTCGATCGCGGCGAGCTCGTCGGCGTCGACGAGCCCGCGCTCGCGCAGCAGCTCGTGGAAGAGTGTGATCGGGTCGCGCTCTTTCCAGTGCTCGACCTCGGCCTTGTCGCGGTAGAGCTGGGCGTCGAACATCGAGTGGGCGCGAAAGCGGTAGGTCCGAAATTCGATGAAGTAGGGGCCGCCGCGGGTGCGGATGTGATCGACCGCCATCTCGACCGCGCCGCTGACCGCGAGCAGGTCCATGCCATCGACCCGCATCGCCGGGACCTTGTAGCCAGCGGCCTTCTTGCTCAGATCGGTCTCGGCCTCGGTCTGGGCCAGCGCGGTGCCCATCGCGTAGAGGTTGTTCTCGCACATGAAGAGCACCGGCAGCTGCCAGAGCTCGGCGAGGTTGAGCGACTCGTGGAACTCGCCCTCGGCGACCGCACCGTCGCCGAAGAAGCAGGCGGTCACGCGCTTGCGCTCGGACATCATGTCGGCCAAGGCGAGCCCGGTGGCGATCGGCAGGCCGCCGGCCACGATCGCGTTGCCGCCGTAGAAGCGGGTCGCGGCGTCGAAGAGGTGCATCGAGCCGCCACGACCACGCGAGCAGCCTTCGAGCTTGCCGAACATCTCGGCCATGATCGAGCGCGCGCTCAGGCCCCGGGCGAGCGCGTGGCCATGCTCGCGGTAGGTCGAGACGATCGCGTCCTCGGGGCCGAGCTGGGCCATGGCCCCGACCGCGACCGCCTCCTCGCCGATGTACAGATGCAAGAAGCCGCGGATCTTGCCTTCGCTGTATTGCTGGGCCGCGGCCTCTTCGAAGCGACGGATCCGCAGCATCTCGCGCAGCAGGTGGTGAGCTCGGGGACGTTCGAGGGCCATCATGATCGGAAGTTCTCCAGGGTCGAGAGGTCGCCCTCGGGCAAGCCGAGCTCGCGGGCCTTGAGCAGCCGACGCATGATCTTGCCGCTGCGGGTCTTGGGCAGGTCGTCGACGAAGGCGAGCTCGCGCGGGGCGACGGCGGGGCCGAGCTTGGTCCGGGCGAAGCCGATCAGCTCGCGGCCGAGCTCGTCGCTGGCGACGAAGCCGGGCTTGAGCGCGACGAAGGCCTTGATGATCGCGCCGGCGAGGGGATCGGGCTTGCCGATCACGCCGGCCTCGGCGACCGCGGGGTGCTCGAGCAGCGCGCTCTCGACCTCGAAGGGGCCGATGAGATGGCCCGAAGACTTGATCACGTCGTCGGCCCGACCGACGAACCATAGGTAGCCGTCGTGATCGCGCGAGGCGAGGTCGCCCGAGAGGTACCAGCCGTCGGCGAAGCACTTGGCGTAGCGCTCGGGCTCGTCGAGGTAGGCGCGAAACATCGAGGGCCAGCCGGGCGCGAGCGCGAGCTCGCCCTCGAGATCGGGCTCGGTGATCACGCGGACTTTGCCCTGGTCGTCGCGCTCGACGATCGCAACCTCGACGCCGGGCAAGGGCCGACCCATCGAGCCGGGCTTGACCTCGATGCCGGGCAGGTTGGCGACCATGATCCCGCCGGTCTCGGTCTGCCACCAGTTGTCGTGGATCGGCTGGCCGAAGGCCTCGATGCCCCAGCGGACGGCCTCGGGGTTGAGCGGCTCGCCGACGCTGGCGATGAAGCGCAGGTTGGCGAGATCGAACTCGCCGACGATCGCCGCGCCCGCGCGCATCAACATCCGGATCGCGGTCGGGGCCGTGTACCAGACGTTGACTCGCTGATCTTGCAAGAGCCGATACCAGCGCTCGACCTCGAGGTCGCCCTCGTCGACGAGCATGGTCACGCCGTTGCTGAGCGGCGCGATGATCCCGTAGGAGGTGCCGGTCACCCAGCCAGGATCGGCGGTGCACCAGAACACGTCGCCCGGGCGAAGATCGAGCGCGAGCTTGCCGGTCATGTGGTGGGCGACGATCGCCTCGTGGACATGCAGCGCGCCCTTGGGCTTGCCGGTCGTGCCGCTGGTGAAGTGGAGCAGGGCCGGATCCTCGGGCCGCGTCGGTGGGATCGTGAACTCGGGGCTGGCCGCGGCCATGAGCGGGGCGAGGTCGAGGGTGTCGGGCCCGGCCTCGCCGTCGATCAGCAGCACGTGCTCGAGCGAAGGCAGGCGCTCGCGCAGCTCGGCGACCTTGCGCTGGTAGAGGCGCGAGGTCGTGACCAGGACCTTGGCCCGACCTTGGTGCATCCGCGTCCAGATCGGCTCGGGCCCGAAGGCCGAGAAGAGCGGGCAGAACACGGCCTTGGCCGCGAGGCTGCCGAGCGCGGCGACGTAGAGCTCGGGCACGCGACCGGCGAGCGAGAAGACCGTGTCGCCCGGGCCGACGCCGAGCGTGCCGAGCAAGTTGGCGAAGCGCTGGACTCGCTCGTGCAGCGCCGCGTAGTCGAGCTCGCGGATCGCCCCGTCCTTGCCGATGAAGCGCAGCGCGACGGTGTGCGCGAGCGGCCCTCGGGCGTGTCGAACGACCGCTTCGTGGGCGATGTTGAGGCCGCCATCGGGCAAGCCCTCGAGCAGCGCGCGTGCCCGGGTCCAGGCGAGTTCGGATGCTTCGGTGATGGAGTTCGCCATGCCGGAGGCTCGTCGATCGCCAGGCTACGGAGCGCGGCGGCGAGGGGCGAACGCAAAACCGAGCGTCGATCTCGGGCGAGGGCGCAAACCATGCGAGAACACTCTGCCGGGCTCACTCACAGCGATTTGTGCGCAAATCTCGACAATTGCACGTTGGAGACCGAGCGGAGCGGAGTCGCGGCGAGGCTCTCGTGTCATCCTCCCGCGCCTTGCCTCTCGACTCGCTGATGACCACCCCCGAATCTCTCGACGACGCTTTCGAAGCCATCCCGACCCCGCTGCGTGCGGCGATGAAGCGGCGTGGCTTCACCACCCTGACCGCCGTGCAGCAAGCCGCGCTCGCCCCCGGCCACGAGGGCAGGAACCTGCGCATCTCCTCGCAGACCGGATCGGGCAAGACCGTCGCGCTCGGGCTGGTCCTGGCCGACGCGCTGCTGGCCGACAAGGCCAGCCGCCGCGGTCCGGTGGTCTTGGTGATCACCCCGACCCGCGAGCTGGCGATCCAGGTCCGCGGCGAGCTGACCTGGCTCTACGCCGACGTCGGCCATGTCGACATCGAGGTCGTGACCGGCGGCATCGACATCCGCGGCGATCATCGTCGCCTCGCTCGGCGTCCGCGGGTCCTGGTCGCGACGCCCGGCCGCTTGCTCGACCACATGCGTACGGGCGCGGTCGACTGCTCCGACGTCGCCCACGTGGTCCTCGACGAGGCCGATCAGATGCTCGACATGGGCTTTCGCGACGACCTCGAGGCGATCGTCGGCGAGCTGCCCGAGGGCCGCCGCAGCCACCTGGTCTCGGCGACCTTCCCCCGAGCCGTCCGCGACCTCGCCAACCGCTTTCAGACCGACGCGGTCGAGCTGCACGGCAGCGTCGCCGGTAGCGGTCACCAGGACATCGAGACCACCGTCTATCGGGTCGACGATCTCTATCCGGCGCTGGTCAACCTGCTCTTGCTCGCGCAGGGCCGCCGCTGCCTGGTGTTCGTTCGCCGTCGCGTCGACGCGTCCGACTTGGCCGAGCGGCTCGCGGGCGACGGCTTCTCGGCGCTGCCCTTCTCGGGCGACCTCGCCCAGGCCCAACGAATCCGCACGCTCGACGCGTTCCGGCATGGGATCGTCAACACGCTGATCTCGACCGACGTCGCCGCGCGCGGCATCGACGTGCCCGACATCGCGACGGTCATCCACGCCGAGCTGCCCAGCGACGTCGAGGGCTTCGTCCATCGCAGCGGTCGAACCGGCCGGGCCGGACGCAAGGGCCAGAGCCTGCTGCTGATGCCGCGTCGGGCCGAGCGACGGATCCGCGAGCTGCTGCGCGCGGCCAAGATCGAGGCCAATTGGAGCGAGGTCCCGCCGCCCGACCAGGTCTACAAGGCCCTGCGCAAGCGCATGCGTCGCGACCTCCACGCGCGCCTCGACCAGGCCAAGATCGATCAGACGTGGGAGGCCGGCGAGCTCGAGTACGCGGCCAAGCTGCTGGCCGAGCACGACCCGCAGATGGTGATCGCCGTGCTGCTGCGCATGGCCGAGCCCACGCTCGCCCGCGAGCCGCTGCCGATCGAGGCCCCGCGCCAGCGTCGTGACGTTCGCGATCGCGATCCGCGTGACCGCGGAGACTCGCGTGGTGGAGACTCGCGTGGCGGAGACTCGCGTGGCGACATGCGTGGCGACTCGCGTGGCGGAGACTCGCGTGGCGGCGGCGATCGAGAGCCGCGAGAGCAACGGGAGCCGCGGGATCGGTCCGAGCGTGGCGGCGGCGAGGGCTTCGTGCCCTTCGAGATCAACTGGGGTCATCGCAACGGCGCGACCCCGGCTCGCTTGCTGGCGCATCTTTGTCGGCGTGGTGGCGTGTCGGCGCGGGCGATCGGAGCCCTGCGGATCGATCGCAGCACCTCGCAATTCGACATCCTCCTGAGCGCCGCCGAGGCCTTCGCGAGCAAGGCTTCGATCCCCGATCAGCGCGACCCCGGGCTCAAGATCCACCGCGTCGAGTAGCGACCATGGTCCAGCTCGCCCTCGCCGTCGCCAGCTTCGTGGTCATCCACCTGTTCGTGTCGGGGACCAAGCTGCGCGACCGGCTGGTCGCGGCGGTCGGCGAGAAGCGCTTCCTCGCCGGGTTCTCGCTCGCCTCGCTGGCGGCGATCGTGTGGATGAGCCTGGCCTACTCGCCCGCGTTCAACTCGGCGAGCAACCACTCGTATTGGTTTCCGGCGCCCTGGCAAAAGTGGCTCGCGGACGCGGTCGTCGTGATCGCCCTGCAGCTGATCGTGATCGGCGTGCTGACCAAGAACCCGACCGCCGCCCAACAAGAGGGGCTGCTCGAAAAGGGCGACCCCGTCCAGGGCATCGTTCGGATCACCCGGCATCCCTTCTTGTGGGGCACGGCGCTGTGGGCCGCGGCCCACCTGAGCGTCAACGGGGATCGGGCCTCGATCCTGCTCTTCTCGGGCGTGTTGCTGGTCGCGCTGGCCGGGACGGTGTCGATCGATCGCAAGCGCGCGCGCAAGCTCGGGCCGAGCTGGCAGAGCTTCGTCGCGCGGACCTCGAACCTGCCCTTCGCGGCGATCCTGCGCGGGCGCAACCACCTCGCGCTGGCCGAGATCGGGATCGCCAAGCCGGCGCTGGCCTTGTTGATCTACGCGGTCGTGATCGGGCTGCACCCGATCTTGTTCCACGCCTCGCCGCTGCCTTGGTGAGCGGCTTGGTGAGCGGGCTCAGTCCCAGTCGAGCACGTGGGTGGCCTTGCAGGCGTCGATGAAGGCTTGCTTGGCGCCGATGACCGCGCCGCGCAGGTCGGCCCGGCAATAGAAGTAGCGCTTGCTCTCGGCCAGCCACCAGGCCGCGCGGACATAGACCTCGTCGCTGCCGGCGAAGACCTCGAGCCGGCCGGTCTCGCCGAGCGCCTCGTCGACCTCGACCTTCAAACCCGGCGGGACCGTGTTGCTGAACTCGACCTGGTTGGCGACGCTGGCCCAGTCTTTCTTGGCACAGACGCCGTCGCAGTTCGAACCGATCTCGTAGGCGAGACGCTCGCCGAGCTTGCCGTCGCCGGGCTCGAGCCGACCCGGGATGAAGCTGGGCTGCCAGCCTTTGGGGACCAGCGCGAGCACGTTGCCCTCGCTGACCTCTTGCACCTCGAAGCTCAGCTTGTCCTTCAGATCGGCGGGGACGAGCTCGTTGACGGCGCTGGCCTTGGGCCCGAGATCCGGCCGCTCTTCACTCGCGGCCGGGGTGTCGCTCTTGCAGGCGAGGGCTGTAGCGAGCAGTCCGCACAGGAGAGAAGCGATCGCGCGAGTCGTCCGAGTGGTCATGCGTGCGGATGATGCGACGTGCGTGCGGCCGAGGGAAGCGCTCGACCTTCGCCGGCCGAAGGTGAGCGGCCGGGGTCACCGTCGAGCCCGCCGGGGTCCGACGTCGGCCTCCCACCACGAATGATCAGGCTCGAGCCGATCGTAGAAGATCGTAATCGGCCCATGCACCGGCCAAAGCTTGGCGGCGGCGTTGCTCTGGACCAGCGAGCGGCCGGTGTGGAGCTCGTTGTTCTCGTCGAGGAAGGTCCAAGACACCCGAAACCCGCCGTCCGGTTGCGGCTCGAACCCAGCGATCTTCGCGGTCGCGCGCACGCCATGTTCGCGGGCCCGAAGCGCGGCGTAGGCGAGTCGCAGGGCGGGGAACATGGCCCCGAGCCCGAGCGCGAACGCGATGAACCCGTACACGACCCAGGTGTCCTCGCCCAGCCCAGCCCCGACCAGGCAGGTTGCGAGGCCAGCGAATCCCGCGACGAGGCCGGGCAAGTAGAGCAGCCCCCAGCGGGCCGTGGGATCGGGCATCCGATAGGCCAACATCCCGAGCTGGATGATGCTCTGGGGCTCACGCTGGATCTCGACGGCGACGGCGGTCGTGGTCGGCCTGGGCTCGCGCCCGAGCAACGCGTCCACGCGCTCGGGCGGCCACTCGGGCGGTCGAGTCAGGGCGGTCCACTTCCTGTCGAGCGCGGCCAGCCGAGCGAGGAGTTCGACCCGCGCCGCTTCGACGGCAGCGAGGGCCCGCTCGACCGTCGCGTCTCGGACCAAGCGGATCTGCGACAGATCGCGACGCGGCGAGTCGAGCTCGATCAGCGCCCGAAACGACTTCCCCGGGCTCGGCTCGACTTGGACCATCAACCCGCCCGTCCACCACTCGATCCACGCGTGCTCGGCGAGCTCGATCCGGTTCTCGAGCCCGACGTGGAAGCGATAGCCCGGGCCCTCACCGGTGACGCGCAGCCCCTCCAGCCAGGTCCGTGGCTGACCGCCGACCAGCCGACCCTCGATCGTGATCAGGTGCTCGGAGTGGCGGACGGCGACTCGCAGGTGCGTGAGCGCCTCCTCGATCGCTTGGCCGACGCCGAGCGAGAGCGGCAAGCGAACCCGGACCTCGAACCCGTGAACCTCGGCTTCCGACGAGCCCCCCTCGTCGCGCTCGCGCACTCGAGGGGCCGCGCGAGCGCGATACTCGACGAGCGTCGCGCTCACGCCCGGAGTCTGGACCTCGACCACCACCTCGGGTCCGTCGAGGGCCATGTCGATGCCGACCGCGAGCCGCCCGAGCGCGCGGAGCCGCGGATCGCTCGTCGACCCCTGCGCGAAGCCGTAGAGGTTGACGAGCTGGCTGGTCGCGCCCTCGAGCTCGATCCAGCCGGCCCGGACCTCGAGCGTGGTGAGCGTCGCCTCGATCTTGATCTCGCGGGCTCCGAGCCCGAGCAGACCCTCGACCAGCGGGACCAAGTACACGCTGCGATCGGCGTAGGCGAACGCCGCGAGCTTGGCCGCCGCCGCGGCCGGGTCGAGCGTGAATTGGCCCTCCTCGACCTCGGCGTCGGGCCCGATCAGCGCGCCGATCAGCCGCGCGGCGACGTCGTCATCGGCGGGATCGGGCATTGGGCGAGCGACGCTAACACGAGCCGCGACGACCATGATCTCGGGCGAGGGAAGCGTTCGGCCTTCGTGTTACACCCCTGGCCCATGCAGATGACCAACGAAGCGAGCGGGCGCGAGCTGCCAGAGCCACCCGGTGGGCGCGGGTTGCCGATTGTCGGAGATACGCTCGAGTTCCTGCGTTCGCCCAACGACTTCGCCGATCGCCGGCTCGCTCGCTTCGGCAAGGTCTACCAGTCGCACGTGTTCGGCAAGCCGACGGTGTTCATGATCGGCGCCGAGGCCAACCATTGGATCTTCGCGGGCGAGGGTCGCTACCTCGAGAACGAGTGGTCGCCAGCGATCCAAAAGCTGCTCGGCGCGACCAGCCTCTCGTTGATCAGCGGCGAGCAGCACAAGGCGCGTCGGCTCTTGCTCGCGCCGCACTTCAAGCGCACGGGCATGGCCGCCACGATCCCGCCGATGGTCGAGGTCGCCCGCCGGCACTTCGATCGCTGGGCCAAGGACGCCGAGGTCGGGCCGCTGACCGTGGTCCCGCGCGTGCGTTCGATGGTGTTCGAGATCGCCGCGACCTACCTGCTCGGCAGCGTCGACGACCTCGGGGTCTCGCTCGACGAGTTCAGCCGCGACTTCGACACCTGGGTCGCCGGGCTCTTCGTGCTGGTCCCGCATCCGCTGCCCTTCACCCGCTTTGGTCGGGCCATGCAGGCGCGCAAGCGGCTCTTTGGCGTGCTCGAGAATTTGGTCGCCAAGCGCGACCGCGAGCAACGCGAGGACGCCAGCGTGCTCTCGACCTTGCTGCGGGTCCGCGACGAGCAGGGCCAGCCGCTCCCGCGCAACACCGTGGTCGACGAGATCCAGCTGCTGCTCTTCGCCGGCCACGACACGACCGTCACCAGCACCAGCAACATCATCTATCACCTCGCCCAGCACCCCGAGGTTCTGGCCAAGGCCCACGCCGAGCAAGACGCGATGCCGAGTCGCGAGTACACGCTCGACAACCTGCGCGCGATGCCTTGGCTCGAGGCGGTGATCAAAGAGAGCATGCGCTTGATCCCGCCGATCGGCGGCGCGTTCCGAGTCATGACCTGCGACGCCGAATTCGGCGGGTTCAAGATCCCCAAGGGCCACCGGATCGCCGTGGGTCCGCGCGCCGTCCACCGCGAGGCCGAGCACTGGCCCAACCCCGAGCGCTTCGATCCCGAGCGCTTCCTCAGCGAGGCCGACGAGCGGCCGGCCTTCACCTGGATCCCCTTTGGCGGCGGTCCGCGGGTCTGCATCGGTCAGCACTTCGCGATGCTCGAGATGCACGTGGTCCTGGCCATGCTGCTGCGCGAGTTCGACTGGAGCATGGTCCCTGGCCAAGACCCGAGCTTCGAGGTCATCCCGCTGCCGCGTCAGCGCAGCGGCACGATCATCGAGCTGCGCCGTCGCGCCGACCCACGCCCCTGAGTGCCGAGGCACTCAGTTGCCGAGCTCGACCCGAGCGGCGCATACTGCCGCGCGTGAGTCAGCCCGAGGTCATCCAGGTCTCCATGCGCGACGGCGTCGCGCTGCACACCGAGCTGTGGCGGCCCGAGGGCGCGCCGACGATGGTCGTGGTGATCGTCCATGGCGGGGCCGAGCACGTCAGCCGCTACGAGCGGCTGGCCGACGAGCTCACGGCCATGGGCGCGATCGTGTTTGGCCCCGATCACCGCGGCCAAGGCCGCAGCGGCGGCGTCCCGGGCCATGTCGAGAGCTTCGAGCAATACGCCGACGACCTGCTCGCGCTCCTGCGTCACTACGCCGCGCTGCTGGGCGAGAGCTGCTCGCCGAGCGCGATCCCATGGTTCTCGTGGGGCCACAGCATGGGCGGCTTGATCTCGCTGACTTACCTGCTCGATCACCAGCACGACTTCCAGCTGCGCGGGGCCTTGATCAGCGCGCCGCTGCTCGGGCTGACCATGAAGGTCGGTGCGCTCAAGCGCTTCGCGGTCCTGGGCGTGGCCAAGCTGCTGCCGCGCATGAAGGTCCCGACCGGGATCCCGCCCGAGTTCATCTGCCGCGATCCGGCCGAGGTCGAGCGCTACCGCAAGGATCCGCGCCGGGTCACGACGGTCACGCCGCGCTGGGCCGTCGCAATGGAAGAAGCGATCGCCCGAGTCGTGCGCGAGGTCGGGCGGATCGAGCTGCCGATGCACTGGTACCTCGGCACCGGCGACAAGATCGTCGATCCCGAGCTCACCCAGCAGGTCTTCGCCAGCTTGCCGCACCCGAAGGATCACGATCAGACCATGAAGGTGTGGCCGGGCTACTACCACGAGCTCCACAACGAGCCCGACGAGCTGCGCGAGCCGGTGATGGCCGAGGCTCGCGCGTGGTTGAACGCGCGGCGCTGATACTCAGTCGCAGTTGATCAGCACGACGATATCGTTCTGCTGGGCATCGACTCCGCAGTACCAATTGTTGCCCTCGGCGTCGCAGCAGCCGGCGCCCGTGAGGCCAGTGGCGCTGCAGGGGTCGCCTTCGGCCAAGCCGGGCGGGCAGTCGATCGGCACGCCGTCGGGGTCGATGCCCTGGAAGCCGCAGCCGTAGTACAGGTTGGATGGATCCCAGCCACACATGCCGATGCCGCCGGTGTCGGTCGTGGTGTCCGTGCTGGTGTCGGTCGCGCTGGTGTCGGTCGAGCTCGAACTCGAACTCGAGCTCGAATCCGTCGAGCTGGTGTCGGTCTCGCCGATCTCGTCGGTGTCGAAGTCGGAGCCCTCGGGGCCGCCATAGTCGGCGCCGCCGAAGTCGGTCAGGTCGGTGGTCGACTGGCTGTCGTCGCTGGCACCGCAGGCGGTCATCGGGGCGACGCCGAGGCTCATGAGCAGGGCGCTGGCGGTAATCGTCTTGGGGTCCGACATCTTGGCTACGATAGCCTGCGGGGTTTGGCTTTTGGTGGGGATTCTCGTGGGTTCTCGCGGCTCTTGGTCGGCTCAGAGCGGCCAGCGTCCCGCGAGCACCAAGGCGTGTTGCTCGGGTCCGAGCTCGACGTAGCGGCGCTGGCCCTCGTCGCGGATCCACAGCGGATCCGCGATCCGCGTGGGGTCGAAGCCTTGCTGCTGGAGGTCGGTCTTCTTGTGCTTGAAGGTCCCGGTCGTGGTCAGGCTCTCGACCAGGCGCAGGAACCTCGGCTGGGCGTAGCTGGGCAGGGTCGCGGCGACGTGTTCGAATGTCTGCGCGCCGCTCCACTGCTCGCGTTCGACGACCAGCGCGGCCATGCCCGCGCGGCCTTCCATGCCGGGGATCTCGACCCCATAGACCGTGCTCTCGCGGACTCCGGGGGCGCCGTTGAGCGCCTCGGCGACCTCTTGGGTGGAGACGTTCTCGCCCTTCCAGCGGAAGGTGTCGCCGAGGCGATCGACGAAGTGGAGGTGCCAGAGGCGATCGCGGCGGAGCAGGTCGCCGCTGTCGAACCAGGCGTCGCCGGGCTCGAACACGTCGTGGAGGATCTTCTGCTTGGTCGCCTTCGCGTCCGCGTAGCCGACGAACTCGTTCTTGCCGGCGATCTTGCCGAGCAGGAGGCCGGGCTCGCCCGCGTCGGCCCGCACGCAGAAGCCCTTGGCGTCGCGCTCGAGCTCGCCTTTGGCCACGTCCCAGCGGGCCAGGGCCATCTTCCACGGGAGCAGGGGGCCGACGGTGCCCTCGAGGTTGAAGAGGTTGGCGGTCTCGGCGTTGCCCTCGGTCGCGGCGTAGAACTCGACCACGCGATCGATCGCGAAGCGCTCGACGAAGCTGGGCCAGATGTCTTGGCGCATGCCGTTGCCGAGCATGGTTCGGACGCTGTGGTTGCGATCGTCGGGCCCGGGCGGGCGGTTGTGGAGGTAGCGACACAGCTCGCCGACGTAGATGAACATGGTCGCGCCGGTGGTTCGGCACTCGGGCCAAAACCCGCTGGCCGAGAAGCGTCGGGCCAAGATCAGCTCGGCTCGGTGGGCGATGACCGTTGGCACCGCGATCGCGCTGGCGCTCGCGTGGCAGAGCGGCAAGCAGCAGTAGAGCTTGTCGTCGCGGGTCATTCGGGTGAGCCCGCCGAACACGTCGGCGGCGCGGCGCAGGCGGTGGTGCTTGACCACGGCGGGCTTGGGCAGGCCGGTGGTTCCGCTGGTGTAGACGTAGGCGACGATCTCGGTCAGCGGGATGCTCTCGACCGCGCCGAGCGGCAAGAACAGGCAGCCGCTCGTGCGCGGGTTCCAGCATGGAAAGCCTTCGACCTCGACCGGGACGTCTTCGCCGGGGGCGAGCTCGAGATCGATGAACATGCAGGCGCGCGGCAAAGGCAGGTCGTCGAGCTCGAGCAAGACCCCGAGCTGCTCGCCGCCGACCAGGGCGTGGCTCGGCTGCGCGACCGCGATCGCGTGGCGCAGCGCCGGCCCGCGCAGGTTGGGGTTGATCAGCGCCGCGATCACGCCGAGCTTGGCCAGCGCGTAGAAGTGGAACAAGAACGCGGGTCGATTCTCGACCAGCAGCGCGACCGTGCCGCCCGAGCTCACGCCGAGCTCGCGCCAGGCTCGGGCGTGGCGATTGACCTCGGCGTCGAAGGCCCCGACGGTCCAGCGCTGGCCCTCGAAGCGGAGCAGCGGATCGTGGGGACGGGTCTGCGCCCAGCGCTGGAGCGCGCGCGGGATGTTGTCGGTCGACTCGGGATCCCAAAAGAAGTTGGTCCAGGCACCACGAGCGACGCTCGTGGTTCGGTCGAGGCGCTCGCGGACGAGGCGCAGAAGATCGGCAGCCATCGGCGTGATTGTAGGCCGTCCGAGTTCAGGACCGAGCGTCGTCGAGCACCCGTCGAGGCAGGGGTCCTTCGAGCGCCCAAGTCTCGCGCCCCTGGGCTCGCACGAACGAGATCCAGGCCTCGCCCGCGCCCCCTCGGACGATCTCGACGGCCGCTTCGTCCGGCAGCAACGCGCAGGCGAGCAGCAGCTTGGCGTCTCGGTCCGCGCGTCGCCGAGCCAAGACCGCGAGCGGGCCACGCTCCGCCAGCGCGAGCGGGCGTCCGCGGATCGGGATCGCGGCGACCAAGCCGAGCACCGCGTCGACATAGGCCTCGCCGCACAGCTCGCTCAGGCAGGCGCGGATCGGCTCGAGGTCGTTGGCGTCGGCCTCGAGCAGTTCGAAGTGCGCGTCGCTGGAGTCGCGGGCGAGCAGGCTGTGCTTGGCGACGCCGGTGCCCGAGAGCAGCGCGCGACGGCGGGCGGCCGCGATCGCGGGCCGCTCGACGGCGACGTCGAAGCTGACCTTTCCGGCCGGCGCATGAGCGAGCGGCACGGCGCTGATCCAGGTGTGCCGAGTCCAGACCAAGTCGTCGCTTCGGCCGGTCCGCGAGATCCAGAGTCGGCCGAGGTCGCCGTGGCCCTCGCCCGGGACGAACTCGATCCGCGGCCCGCTGGTGCTCGAGCTCGTGGCGCCCGGCATGGTCTCGGCGAGCGGCGGGCGATCGAGGACCTCGTCGAGCCAGCGCAGGGCGTCGCCGATCTGCCACTTGGCCGGGTCGCTGTGCGGGGCGCGATCGTGGATGTGACGCAGGCGAGCGAACTCGGGCCCGACCAGGCGCTCGAGCACCATGCGGGCGAGGCCGAGCAGATCGGCGAGGCCACGCTCGCACACGAAGCGAGCGAAGCCCGAGCCGCCGGGCGTGCGATCGAAGATCGCGAGCAGACGATGACCCTCGTGCTCGACCAGATCGACGTCGACCGAGTCCTCGCCCGCGCGCAGGTAGGCGGGCAACATCATGCGAATCGCCGCGCACAAGGGGATCAGCAGGTCCCACGCGGGCTCTTGCTCGACGTTCGCGGGCTGGCCACGCGGGTCGCTGCCGGTCGCGATCAAGCACAGGTCGCTGCCATAGCGGACCTCGATCGGGGTCTCGAACACGCGATGATCGAGCAGCTTGGGCCCGGGGCCGAAGCGCCGGACGCCGTGGATCCGCTCGATCGTGGTCCCGGCGACCAGCGTGACCGCGATCGCCCGGCCGCCGAATTCGCGGGTCGACCAGACCGGGGCCTCGGGCAATTCGATGCCGAGGTCGCGGTCGAGGGTGGTCCGCAGCGCGCCGTCGATCTGCTCGGCCGCGAGCGAGCGAGGGTCGCCGGCGGCGGTCGGCTCCGCGATCATGAAGCGACCGCGCGGGTGCAAGAAGATCCGCCCGGGCGGGTAGACGGCTCGGACCACGGCCTCGTCGATGGTCGCGAGCAGCTCGGAGGTGCCGGCGTCGACCAAGCTGGCTCGCGAGCTGCGGTCGCTGACGCAGGCGGCGTCGATCGGCTGGCCGAGCGCGCCCTCGCGGGCGGTCTTCAGCAGGGTTCGCGCGACGATCTCGTCGGTCTGGGGATCGAGCTGCAGGACCTCGCGCAGGCGCAAGCTGTCGCCCAGCTTGATCACGGTCTCGTCGACGAAGGCGGCGCCGAAGCGATCGCGCAGGGCGGCGAGGTCCTGCTCGCGGCCGATCGCGCGATCGAAGTGACGCTGACGAACGACGCGAGGCTCGGCCAGGGCGACGGCGCGCGGCAAGCTGGCGATCAGCTCGCGCTTGGGCGCGTCCTCGGCCTCTTCGTGCAGGACCATCTCTTCGTCGCCGGGCGGGGCCAGGACCAGCACGATGGCGCCCGCGAGCGCGAGCTCGGGCGCGAGCGCGAGCCCGGCGTGGGCGAGGCGATCGGCCTCGCGGCGGACGTCGCCGTAGGTGCCCTCGACGATCACGATCGCGGCCTCGCTCGGGTCCTCGCAGAAGTAGCGACGCAGGTTGCCGAGATCGAAGGCGGCCCGACGAACGTGGCGATGCGCGTCGCCAGCGAGACGAAGGTGCCAGGGCAGCTCGGCCTCGTCGCAGGCTTGGGCGAGCAGCGCGAGCGGGACGTCGTGGCCGCCCCCGTCGACGAGATCGCGACGACGCAGCAGCAAGCGCTCGCGTCGCTCGGCTTGGTCGTCGGCGAAGATCCGCATCGGCTGGGCGAGCACGTGCTTGGCCCACGCGTCCATGCCCGAGGCGCTGCTGCTGCAGGTTGCGAGCAAGGCGGCGGGGTAGGCGGCCTCGTGCAGGCGATCGAGCAGGGCCCAGAGCCGGCGCATGGTCATCTGCAGGTGCATCTCGGCCACGCCGGTGAAGCTGTCGACGTCGTCGGCGACGACCAGCCCGAGCCGGGCCAAGAAGCCGTCGGTCCGGCGATCGCCGAGCACCTCGGCCTCGCAGGTCTCGAGATCGGCGACGACGATCGCCGGGGTCCGCTCGGCGATCAGCGCGGCGGCCAGGTTCTCGCCCGCGAGGCAGACCAGCACGTTCCAGCGAGCCGACGAGCCGAGCAGCGCTCGCTCGAGTCGCCGGCTCCACTGCTTGGCGCTCGCGCGATCACGGACCAGCACCAGCGAGGTCGCCCCGCGATCGAAGAACACGTGCAGGGCTGCCAGCAAGGTCGTGGTCGTCCGACCCGAGCCCTCGGGCGCGAGCATCAGCGCGTGCGGGGTCGAGGTGTCGGCGGTCTGAACCCCGGCGGGCCCGCGCTCCTCGACCAGCAGCGGGACCTCGCCGCGCTCGCTGCCGGCGTGCATGCGCCACAGCTCGCCGAGGAAGCCGAGCAGCTCGGCTTGGTGGGCCCACAGCTCGGTCTGGCCGGTGAGGTCGACGAAGATCTCGCGCACGAGCGGCGCGATCGCTGCGGGGAACTCGGCGCGTTGGCCCGGGCTGGCCGGTCGCAGCTCGAGCGCCTCGAGGTCGACGCCGGGACGCAGGCGCTCGACGGCCTCGCGCAGGCGCTCGATCGGCGGACGCAGCGGGGTGGTGGCGACCTCCTCGGCCGCCGCGGCCTCTTCGATCGTCTTGGCCAGGGGCGGCTTGCCGCTGACCAGCAGATGAAAGGCCGTCATCCACAGGATCAAGCCCGCGACCACCCAGGTGCCCGGCGCGGGCGAGCCCTCGCTGATCGACGCGAGGCGCAGCCCGGCGACCGCGTGGATCGGCAGCGCGAGCAGCAGCATCGGGCCGATCCAGCGCCGAAATTGTTGGTCGGCCCGACGCGTGGTCGAGGCGCCGACGAAGCGCTGGTAGAAGCCCAGCTCCTGCTCGGGCCTCGACCAGCGCTGCGCGTGGGTCCAGAGCATGTCCAGCACCACGCGGATCAGCCACCAGACGCCGACCCAGACGATCGCGTGGACCATCAGGGCGAGCGCGGGGTGATCGTCGAGTGGCAGCGCGGCCCAAGCCCAAGGCCAACCGAGCAGCTTCCATTCGAACCAGCCGACCTCGGGCCAGCGATCGACCGGGAACCACTCCGGGCGATCGAGCAGCGAGGCGAGCAGGGGATCGAGCATGCGACCCACCAGGTAGAGCAGCGCGCAGCCGAGCGCGGCCGCGACAGCGCTCGGTCCTGGGGTCGGGGCGTCGGGGCGCTTGCCGAACTTGTGCCGGAGCAGCGCGACCAGCAGGGTCGAGATCGCGATCAGCAAGAGCAGGCCGACGATCAGCGGCGCGGCGGTGTCGAGCAGCCGCGCGATCGCGGGCGCGAGCTGGTCGCTGGCCTGCTCGAGGTTGTCGGGGATCCCATCGGCGAGGGGATCGACCGTCGGATCGATGATGGTCGTGGGATCGACCGAATCGAGTCCATCGAGCGGGTCGCTCGGGGTGCCGGAGGGTGGGCCGAGCAGGAACATCGTGCAGCCTGCGTGCGGCAGGGGGGCTCGCGATGGTCGGATGGTTTGCCGGGCGAGACAAGCCTGGCGAGCGCGGAGATCGGGGTAAGCTGGGCCGCGAATGTCTACCAAGCCTGCGCTGCGCGAGCTGACCGAGAACCTCTGGGTCGCCGAGCGACCCCTGCCGCTGATCGTCGGTGACATCGGAGCTCGAATGACGGTGGTTCGTCAGCCCAGCGGCGGGCTCTGGCTGCACTCGCCGATCCGGCTCGACGAGCCGACCCGCGCCGCCCTCGATGCGATCGGACCCGTCGAGGCCGTGGTCGCGCCGAGCTTGATGCACCACCTCTTCGCCGGTGGCTACCCCAAGGTCTACACCGAAGCGGCGCTCTACGGCGCGCCCAAGCTCGATCGCAAGCGCGCCGACCTGCCCTTCACCGCGACGCTCGGCGACGAAGCGCCCGCGCTGTGGTCGTCGACGATCGAGCAGCACGTGTTCAAGGGCGCGCCCGCGATCAACGAGGTCGTGTTCTTCCATCGCCCGAGCGCGACGCTGATCTTGACCGACCTCGCGTTCAACGTGCCCAAGGGCAAGCCCAACGGGGCCCGCTTGTTCCACTGGTTGGTCGGCGCGACCGGGCGCTTTGGCCCGCACCGGATCGTGCGCAAGACCATCCGCGATCGTGCGGCGGCGCGAGCCAGCGTCGATCGGATGCTCGCGTGGCCCTTCGATCGTGTGATCGTGTCGCACGGCGAGGTGCTCGAGACCGGCGGCCACGCCAAGCTCGAGCAAGCCTTCGCGGGGTTGTGATGTTCGTCGAGAGCAAGGACCTCCGCCACCCGGTCGTGGGACACGCGTCGAGGTCCGGCTCGACCAAGGGATAGCACGAGGATGAAAGTCGAGCGCACGATCGCCGGGAACCAACGGTGCGAGCGAGGGTCTGGGCGGCATGCTGCGATGCTCGGCGCCTGGTTGGTTCTCGATCCCCCTGGCCGCGGCTCTGTCCGCGGCTTTTTCATTGGTTCCGCGCGAGGCGAGCGCTGAAGACAGCGTACAGGGCACCCGCGGTGGCGATCAGATGAGCGAGCGCGATCACACGATCGCGCTGACCTTCGATCGCGGCCACGCGACCCTGGTCGTCCGCCGAACCCTGCACAACGGCTTCGATCGGCACGACGAAGCCCAGCTCTGGCTCGACGTTCCGCAGGGCGCGGTCGCGACCGGGGTGCGCACGCTCGGCGTCGTCGATGGCAAGCCGCGTTGGTTCGAAGGCGAGCTGCTCGAAGCCGAGGACGCGGCGGCTCGCTACCAGGAGTTGACCGGTCTGGGCGGCTACTACCCCAAGGATCCGGTCCTGCTCTCGTGGCGTGATCCGACCTTGCTGGCCATGCAGGTGTTTCCGGTCGAGCCCGGCGCGGACAAGCTCGTCGAGTACACCCTGACGATGCCGGCGGTCTGGGAAGCGGGCCGTTGGGTGGTCGAGCTGCCGGTGATGGGGACCTCGACGCTGGCCCCCGAGCTGACCTTGGCGACGGGCGAGCGCCTCGATCAGATCTTCGTCGATGGCGAGGTGGTCGGCGTGGGCCACCAGCTCGAGCTCGATCGGGCGACGCGGATCGAGCTGGCCCCACGCGATCCTGCTCCGGTCACGCTCGCGCTCGCCTCGGTCGACGCCGGCTCGGGTCGTCACCTCGTCGAGCTCGACGTCACGCTGGCCGCGAAGATCAGCGAGCTGCCCAAGCGGGCGCAGATCGTGGTCGCGCTCGATCTGTCTCGCTCGCGCGACCCCGACGAGATCGAGGCCGAGCGCAGCGCGGCGATCGCTACCCTCGAGCACTTTCGTGATCCCGCGCTCGCGGCCCAGGTCGCGGTGATTGGCTTCGATCGCGAGGTTCACGAGCTGACCGGCGGATTCGTCGATGCCTCCGAGGCGATCACGGCGCTGACCCAGGCCAGCTTGACCACCCGCAACGGCAGCGAGATCGGCGTCGCGCTGGCCCACGCGAGCGCGCTGCTGGCCGAGCATGCGCCCGCTCGGGCGCCGCGACGGATCGTGCTGATGACCGATCTGTTGACCGCGACCCGGCTGACCCCGGACTCGCTGGCGCCGCTCGTCGATCGCAGCAAGGCGATCGTTCATCTCGTCCATATCGATGGCGGCGCGGCCGAGCTCTACCGCGAAGACCACGACCCGTGGTCGAGCCTGGCCGCGCGCAGCGAGGGCGTGCTGTGGATGGCCGGCGCGCCGCAATGGGACGACCCGAGCGCGGCGCTCGAGACCCGCGAGGTGTTCGAGGAGCTGGCCCGGCCGGTCCGGATCGACGACTTCGACCTCGACATCGAGGGCCTGCGCTTCAGCGACGCCGAGCGCATGGAGCTGGGCTCGCTGGTGCCGACCCTGCTCGCCGAGGGCGAGGGCCTCACGCGGATCGGGCTCTCGTCGAGCGTCGCGCTCGAGCTGAGCGTGACCGGGCGAACCTGGAATCATCGCTTCGAGCAGCGCCAGCGCAGCGACGCTCGGCACGGTGATCTGTGGTCGGCCCTGGTGTTCGGCAGCGGCGTGCTCGACCAGCTGAGCGAGCCCGAGATGATGGTCCTGGCGATGCGCGGCAAGGCGGTCTCGCCGGTGACCAGCTACCTGGCGATCGAGCCGGGCGTCCGGCCGAGCACCGAGGGCATCGAGCAATGGGAGCGCGGGGGCGCGATCGGGCTCGGCAACACGGGCCTCTTTGGCTCGGGTCGCGGTGGCGGCGGTTGGGGCTCGGCCATGGGCTTGGATCCGAGCGCCTGGTTGCAGGCCCAGCTCCGCGAGGATTGGCGCCGCTGCGGCGGCACCGGCTCGGCCACGATCACGCTCGAGACCACGATCGCCGAGATCGTCGAGGTCGCCGTGAGCTCGGCCAAGGCCGACGCCAACGTCGAGATCTGCATGCGCCAGTCGACGTGGTCGGTCGAGCTGCCGGGTGGCTTCGATCAGAGCTTCGCCAGCTGGGTGGTCAATCTGGATTGAGTCGGCTGCGACGGACACTCGCTCAGCGCTTCGCCAGGAGCCGTGTCCGCAGCTCCATCACCGCCGCGTCCTCGTCCACCACGTAGCGCTCGACCAGCCGCCGCCACAGCGCCTCCTGCCCGGTGAAGCAGGTCAGATCCCACACGAACGCTGGCCCGCGGCAACGCGCCTCCTCTTCCTCCACCAACCGCCGCGCCAGCGCCCCGACATCCAGCGCCGCGGCCGGGTACATCCCCTGCAGGATCACCAGCGCCAGCGACACGAACGCCAGCTCGTGATGCTCGCATGCGAGCAGCCTCGCGTGCGTCACCTGCAGCGCCGGGACCAGTCGCTCGCACAGCCCCGGATCTGCGAGCATCGCCGCGTCGTCCAAGAGCAGCGCGAGCGCCTCGTTCGGCCCGTCCAGCGGCGATCCTTCCGCGCCCCAACACAGCGCCACCGATTTGAGCAGCACGCGATAGCGACGAAACGAAGGATCTGCCGCCTGGGCTGGCGTCGACCACGAAGACAGGTCCATCGGCTCGGTCACGGCGAACGCTCGAGCGTGCGGCAGCTTGCCCTGGCGCACGATCGTCGACCACACCTGCACATAGCCGCCATATCCCGGGTCGTTGGGCGCGTGGGCGCGGATATCCGCCTCGCTCACCCGCGCCCGCGAATGGTCGAAGAGCCTCTGGAACGCGATATCGACGGTGGCGGACATGCAAGCCTGCTGGCGATTCTGGGTATTCGCGTGCTCGTGATCAGGGCTCGCTCGTGGCCGCGAGGGGTCGAGCCAGCGAGGCGACGGAGGCCAGGGCGATGCCCGAGGCCGCGACCACGTAGTACGCCCGATCCTTCTCGTCGCCAGGCCGCAGCGTCAGCTGATCGTGCCCGGCTTGGGCCCGCTCGCGGACCAGCTCGATCGCCGCGTGGGGCACGATCGCCTCGCCCTCTTGCCGAAGCGTGCGATCGATCCCGGTCGGATCGAGCGACTCGTAGCCGGTGAAGTTGAGCGCGTTGCGGAGCGAGCGTCGCTGCCGACGGACGAAGCTGGCGATCCGCTCGGCGGTGGCTTCGGCCCGCTCGGCGCCCGCGAGCGGATCCCACTGGGCGACGGGCTCGGCGTGGATCTCGGCGGCGCCACGCAGGCGCGCGAGGTCGGCGAAGGGGGTCTCTTCGCGCCAGCGATCGCCGACGCCGTAGTGGCGGGCGAGCTCACCGAGCTGCTCGTGGACTCGGCTCTCGCGGCTCTCGGGTGGGAGCGCGTCGACGATCTCGCGCGCGCCAGCGTCGGCGACGAAGGGCTCGACCAGGCTCTCGCCGCCGCGACCGAGCAAGCGGCCGATGTCGTCTTCGCGCGGGGTCGGGCCGAGCTCGACGCCGAGCAGGCGCAGGTGATCACGCAGGTCGCCGCGGGCTCGTCGGGCGGCTTTGTCGATCAGCAAGAGCGTCTCGCTGTCGGCGTCGAGGGCCGCTTGGACGGCGAGCAAGGCCTCGACCCGAGCGATCGCGCGAGACAGGCGAAGCCGGGTCGAGAAGTACTCGAGCAGCGAGCCGCGATCGCCGTCGATGGTCTCGCGCAGGGCCAGCCAGAGCCGATCGAGGCTGGCGAGCAGATCGAGCTGGGCGCGGCTGAGCGTCCAGGCGATCCAGCCACCGATCCCGAACAGGCCGATCAGCGCGGCGCTCAGCCAGCCGCGCTGGCGAAACAAGGGCTCGTACCAGTGATCGGTGGCGAGGCCGAGGCCGTCGGCGATCATCTTCAGGACCGGCGGCACGAAGAGCAGGCAGGCGAGGAAGGCGAGCGCGCCCCAGAGCGCCATGCGATCGGGATCGGGCTTGCGCCGGGCGGCGTCGAGCGTGCGGGCGTGGGCCTCTCGCAATTGTTCGAAGTCGGGCGCGGGCACGGGCTTGGCTCGATCGCGCAGGCGCAGCGCGTCTTCGAGCTGCTCGCCGAAGGCACGGCGCAGACGAGCGACCAGCTCCTCGGTCCGACGCAGCGAGGCGGGGGTCGGGTCGGCCCACAGCTCGCGATCGATTCGCTTGCGCAGCCGGACGAGCAGGGCGTCGCGCCACTGCTCGATCTGCTGGCGGTCGCGGGCGACGACGTCGTCGAAGCGGCGGCGCTGGAGCAGGCGCCAGGTCGCCTCGATCTCGCGCATGCGGGCCTCGAGCCAGCCGCTCGGGCTCGCGGCGGGCGGCTGGGCGACGATCAGCGAGATGTCGCCGGGGTCGGGGCCGAGCCGCTCGCGGATCGCCGCGCCGCGCTCCCACCAGGTCGGCGGCGGGTCGGGCTGGATCTTGGGCGCGTAGCGAGCGAGGACCTCGCGGACGTCTTGCTCGGCTTCGTCGTCGCGGCGAAAGCTCTTGGCCTCGACCTCTTCGAGCGCGTCGGCTTCGCTGAGGCTGTGCTCGACCCGCGGGGCCGCGAGCACGGCGTCGAGCAGCTCGAGCGCGACGCGATCGCGACCGTAGGCGGCCAGCTTGATCCGCGGCAGCTCGGCGACCGCACACACGAAGCTGGCCAAAGGCTCGCTCGGCTGGCCGCCGTGGACCAGGCGATCGATGAACTCGCCGGCCTCGCCCTGGGGATCGACGTGGAGCAGCAAGCTGGCGAAGTTGCGCACGCACTGCTCGAGCTCGGCCGGCGACAAGACCGAGAACTCGGCGACGTCCTCGATCAAGTAGACCTGGGGGATCGCGCGGGTCCGGGTCGGCGTGGCCGCGACGGCTTCGACCAGCGCGTGGACGCTGTCGATGATCGCCGGGCCCTGCGGGTCGCCGGGCGGGTGCGGCATCGCGAGCAAAGGCAGGATCACGCCGCGCCGCGCCGAGCCGGTTCGGTAGGCTTCGAAGATCGGCCCGAGCTCGGCCAGCAGCTTGGCTTGGACCGCGGCGAGCGAGGCCCACAGCTGCTCGCGAACCCGAGCCTCGCCGAGCTGCGCGAACACCAGGATCGTCAGCCGGGTCTGGTGCTCGCTGGCCGTGGCGTCGCGCAGGCCGACGAGGCGGCGATGCGCGAGCGCCCGTCGAACCCGAGCCAGCACGGCGTCGGCGAGCTCGAGCGGCGCGGGCTCGTGGGCGAGCACGACCCCGAGGTCTTCGTCGCCGCTGGCGTCCTCGAGCTCGAGCCCGCTGCGCGCTCGCCCAGCCCGATGCTCGGCGAGCAGGCGCTCGGCCACCCGAACACCGAACTCGCCGAGCCCGACGAGCACGGCCGGGACCGCGAGGGGAGGGTGCTCGAGCGGGGTCACGGCCTTCAGGCGCCGATGACCTCGGCCATGACCTCAGCCAGGATCGCGCGGCACTCGGCGAGGTCGCGGTACTCGGGGCTGCGGGTCTTGCCGTCGAGCTCGAGGTCCTGGGCGCGGGCGGCCCAGTTGCGGACCAGCTGGCGCAGCTCGGTCTTGGTCGCGTCTTCCATCGCGGCGACGTTGGCCAGCAGCGGGGCGATCCAGCCGTCATAGACCGCGGGCATCTCCTTGCGCAGGCCAACGAACATGTCGGCGGTGCCCAGCAGGCTCTCGCTCAGCGGCAGGGCCTTGTCGGGCCGAACCCGGAGCACGAAGGCGCGCTTGCCCTCTTCGTCCTCGACCGCCTCGATGATCCCGCGGGTCAGGCCGAGCGCGAGCCCGACGACCGAGACTCGCCGCTGCCGCTCGATCGACTCGAGCTCGTGCCGACGATCGAGCGGATCGAGATCCGGCAGGGTCTCCCAGTTGTGGTCGATGTGCAGCGGCCAGGCCTTCTCGCGCTGGGCTTGAAAGCGCCGGTAGGCGGCCTTCATGTCGTCGTTGACGTGCGGGAAGCAGTAGAGCGGCACGCCGAGGATCGACCGGTAGAACACGATCCGATGCGAGTCGGGCCAGGCGAGGTCCTGCGACTGCTCGCCGGTCGCCTCGGAGTAGACCTCGTAGAAGGGCCCGTTGCGGAGCGAGTCGTGGAGGCCGACCAAGAGCATGTCGGGGTGCTTGATGCTGCCGCGCAGCTCGGGCTCGTAGCGCGAGAGCGGCTGGGCCTTGGCGATGGTCAGATCGATCTTGCGCCGGGCGTAGGTGCGGACCTGCTCGTTGGTCCAGAGCTGGGCCGGATCGAGCGGGCGATCGGGCAGCAGATCGCCGGGCTCGGCCTTGGGCGCGTCGGACTGGCGGGCGTAGTAGATGGCCTCGAGCGCGAGCGCGTCGTCCATGCGCAGGCCCGGCCGCGGGTTGTCGGTGCCGGGCGGCGAGCCGACGATCTCGGGGCCGAGCTGCAGCTTGGCCATGGCGATCAGCCGCTCGACGATCTCGCCGACGACCCGGCGGGCGTCGGCCCGGGCCGTGCCGCCGCGCTCGTCGAAGCGTGGGCGCAGGGCCTCGCGCAGCGCGGCCAAGACCGCGTCTTGGTTCTGCAGCTCGGGCCGGCTCTCGATCTGATCGGCGTAGTACCAGGCCCAAAAGCGGAGGCGACCCGAGGGGTGCTGGAGCAGCTCGACGTCGAGCGCGTACTCGTTGGCCTCGCTGCGCAGGCCCTCGACTCCACCGTCGAACTCGTAGCGGCGGGCCTGCTCTTCGATGCTGCGGGCGAGCCGGCTCGCCGAGGCCTCGATGTCGCGGAAGGTCCGGCGCAGGTGCTCGGCCGCCCGACCGAGCGCGCCGAGGTACTCGAGCAGCGCGGCCTTGACCACGCCGGCTCGGATCTTGTCGACGTACTCGTTGAACAAGCCGACCGTGCGATCGCGGGCCGCGTCGAAGTCCTTGTCCTTGCGGGTGACGAGCTTGTCCATCCCGCCGTAGGTCCGCTTGAGCTCGTCGGCCTGGCTGTTCATCTCGCCGCGCAGCCGGCCCTCGGGCGAGAGATCGGCCTCGGCTTGGAGGCGCTGAACCTGGGCCGAGAGCTCGTCGATGGTCTTGGGCGAGAGCGGGCCGTCGCTGCTCTCGCGAAAGTCGATCAACACGAAGCGCTGCTCGTACAAGTTGAGCTCGGGGCTCTCGTCGGGCCCGGCGTTGGCCAGAAAGTCGGTCCAAAAGTCGCCGGTCGCGACCCGGTCGAGCTCGAGCTGAAGCTTCTTCTCGAGCTTCTCGCGGACCTCGGCGACCTGGCGCTGGAGCGCGTTGATGCTGGCGGCCGGGGTCCACGAGCCGTCGAGGATCCGGTCGGCCGAGATCTCGCGGATGCCCGCGGTCTGGTCGCGCAGCTCGGCCTCGAACTTGGTCTGCGTGCTCGCAAACTTGCCGCGGGCGAGCTCGGGCAGCTTGGCCATGCGCCGCCAGATCCCGCCCTCGAGGTCTTGCTGGCTGGCGAGGAGGCGGATCTTGCTGGTGAAGAGCTCGTCGATCTTGCGGGCCCGCGCGTCGTCGCCGAGCTGGGCGAATTCTTCGGGGTTGATCGAGAAGCGCTTGAACTGCTCGCGCTGCTTGGCCGAGATCAACGCGGGATCGTCGAGCAGCACGTAGCGGCGCACGGCCGTGGCCGCGTAGCGCCGGGCGCAGTACTCGAGCAGGTCGGCCCGCGGCAGGATCATGACGGCCGAGCCGAGCGTGCCGAAGAAGGCCGAGTAGCCCTCCTTGCGATCCCAGAGCGCGTCGGGGAAGAGCCGCCGGTTCTCCTTGGTGTAGTTGTCGTAGTCGGCCTGCTGATCGCCGAGGATCGGGCTGAAGATCTGCACGTAGGTCGCGTCGGCCAGGGCCTCGCCGACGTCGTCGAGGCTGAAGGTCTGCGGGCGATCGACGACGTAGACCAGATCGTAGGGCCGGCGCAGCACTTGGGTCTTGTGCTTGTTGCGCGGGTCGTAGTGGAAGGTCATCTCGTCGACCGGGTACTGGGTGTCGAGCTTCATCAGATGCTCGAGCTCCTTGAGCGCCGCGTAGCCGTTGGCGTACACGCCGTCGCGGTTCATCCCGACCACGCTGTCGAAGGCCTCGGGCAAGATCGCGAAGCCGACCAAGCGAGCCGAGCGATCGGCCAGGATGTCGCGCAGCAAGTAGGCGAAGGGCAAGAACCCGCCCGAGCCGGTCCCGCCCGCGACCGAGAAGTACACGAACACCTGGATCGACGCGCTCTGCTGACGCATGCCATGCATGTGGCTGCGCAGATCGTGGACCAGCGAGGCGAGCTTGGGGATCAGGTCGCCGGCCTCGATCGCGCGAAAGAAGCTGAGTCGACTCTCGATCCGAATCTGCCCGGCTCCGGCGCCGCTCTCTTCGCGGAACTGATACCAGTCGTGGACCCACTGGGTGAAGTAGCTGTCGGCGTCGGCGAAGCTCTCGCCGCGGCGGAGCTTGGAGTAGGCGACCTTGTCGAAGTCGCTGATCAACACGGTCTCGTCGACCTTGCCGATCTCGCTGCTGCCCTTGCGGAGTCGGGCGAGGTCGGCGTCGTTGGTGTCGATCGCCAAGAAGCGGACGAGGTTGCGCCACTGCAAGTCGAAGTCGTCGTGCTCGCGCAGGCGCTTGGCGATCCGGCCGATCGCGCGACCTCCTGAGCCGCCGAGGCCGACGAAGAGGGTCGGGGTGACCTCACCGGGCATGATCCTGATGGGCATGTCGTGTACTCGTGGTCTTTCTGCGCCGAAGCTAGCGGCGGAACTGCACGTAGGTGTCGTCGCGGCGCAGCACGATGCTGCTGCCGACCGGATGCTGTCCGACGGGGACCAATTGCCAGCCCGTCGATTCCTTGAATTGTTCGAGGCCCTCGGCGCTGACGATCAGCTGCGCGTTGCCGTGCGGACGAGCCTCGATCTTGGCGTCGTCGGACAACTCGCGCAGGCTCGGGAGCGCGGCCTGGCTGCCGCCGAAGTGGATGGTCGCGGGCTTGTAGAACCCGCGCTTGGTCGGCTCGAGCGAGCGAACGAGTCGCCAGTCTTCGTCGCCGTCGACGACCTTGGCCAGGGCTTCGTGCGACTCGGCCCGGACCAGCACGGCCGAGTCGGCGAACTTGGCCGGCGAGGTGAACCCGCGGACCAACCAGATCAGCAAGCCGAGCGCGGCGAGGCCCGCGAGCACCAGCGCGATCTGTTGGCCGGGACAGGTCCAGAAGCTGGGCTTCTCGATCGTCAAGGTCACCGGGATCTCGAGCGTCGGACCGCCCGCGCTCGCTCGCGCCCGGAGCACGAGCGGGTAGTCGCCGGTCTCGCAGCAGCCGGGCGAGGTCACGCGGATCGCGACCTTGGCGGTCTCGCCCGGGCCAGCGCGGAAGCTCTGGGTCGGCTGGACTGGCTCGACGATCAAACCATCGGGCAGCTCGGCGCCCGCTTCGATCGTGAACTCGAGCTCGACGCCGTTGCCCCCGACCGGCGCGGGGATGCTCAGCTCGAGCTCGCTCGACTCGCCAGCGGTGGCCGTGATCGCCTGGGCCTCGATGACCGCGTAGCGCAGCTCGGCGGTGATCGGCATCCGCCACTCGGCCGTCTCGGACGGCTTGCCTTGGGCGTCGGGCTTGGGCCGGATCGCCAAGGTCGCGGACAGCTTGGCGGTGCCGCTCGACTCGTGCAGCGCCGGACAGAGCGGGCTGGCGCTGGGCCGAAGCTCGATGTGAAAGGGATCTTGCAAGGCGACGCTCGCCGGCCAGACCGCGCAGGTGAAGCAGTCGGCCGCCGCGTCGCCACCCTTGGCGCCGCCAGCCCCCGCGACCTCGCAGACGACCTCGGCCTCGCCACCGGCGGGGAAGCTGCCCGAGAGCTCGAGCCCGATGCTGGTCGGCACGCCCGCCTGCGGCAGCAGGCCGAGGTCGAGCGCGTCGATTGGTTCGTCCGGCTCGTCCGAGTCGCTTCGCCGCGCCTGCGCGACGCCGAAGGCCATCGCTTGAAACCCGCGCGAGGTCGCGACCGGGCGCGCGAGCGAGCCGCCCGAGGCCCGAAACCATCGCTCGTAGCGGCCCTTGGCGAACACGCCCAGCTGCGCGTTGAAGGTCCCCTCGCTGCCCGGCTGCATCGCGCTCGAGGTCGTGCAGGCCTGGTCCTCGCAGAGCGTGAGCGTGAAGGGGAAGGAGTCGCGCGGATCGATGGTGTTGCCGGTATCGCCGACCAAGCGGGCCCAGGCGCAGGCGGGCTGACCCGCTCGCACGGCGCGCTCGCGCGTCCACGGCAGCGGCGGCGACGAGGGCCGACCTGCCTCGCCATCGAACTCGCCGCAGGGCGCGACCACGGCCTCGACCCGCAGCTCGCCGTAGCTGGGGATGACCAGGACCTCGACCCCGTCTTCGCTCGCGCGGACCGTCATCGGCAGCGAGTGGGCGTCGGTCTTGGCCGCGCGCAGGCTCCAGCCGTAGGGCGTCGAGCGAAAGGTCGGACCACCGACGAAGGGCTCGGTCCGCGAGTCCATCATGTCGTCGGTGTAGGCGAGGCCGATCGGCGCCTGGCCGGACTCGCTGATCGCCAGCACCCGGACCTCGCGGGCGCCCGCGAAGCTGCGCGCGAGCCCGACTCGGCCGCCGCCGTCGAAGCGGAGGCCGCGAGAGAACGAGAGCACGTCGGCGAAGGCCCGCAGCAGCGAGCGGACGTCGAAGCCGACCTTGGCGTCGCCGGTCCAGCCGGTCGCCGCGGCGTAGCGGGTCAGCTCGGCGTCGATGGTGTAGCGGCCCGGCTTGCTCATCAGCACGAAGCGAAAGCGACCCTCGGCGTGGCTGGTCAGCCCGCTCAACCAGGTGTCGGCCGGCTCGACCGACTCGGAGCACTCGCCGTCGGTCAGCAGCAACAAGGTCTGGGGCGCGCCCGCACCTGCGGCCGACTCGAGGATGGTCTTGGCCTTGGCCAGCGCGGCCTTGCAGGGGGTCCCGCCTTGGTGGCGGGCCATCGAGTCGAAGCGGCCGCCGCTGAGGCTCTGCTCGCCCTCGGGCCCGTCGCGGTCGCGCAGCACTTCGCGCGGCGAGCTGAACTGCACGGCGCCGCCGCTGGCGAGCTGGTTGAGCCCGACGATCATGACCTGGTCGGCGTCGCCGAGCGCCTCGACCAAGGCGAGCGAGGCGAGCATGACCCGGCGCTCGGGATCGGAGTCGTCCATGCTGCCCGAGTCGTCGATGACGATCAGGTACTGGCCCCAAGTCTCGGCCCGAGCGGTGCGCGGGAGCCCGAGCAAGAGCAAGAAGAAGGCTGCGAAGACCAGCCACGCGCGCGCGCTGGGTCGACGCTTCGACGGATCACTCGGGGATCGCAGGCTCGTTCGGGAGGTCGCGCGCAACTCGCCTCAGGTTCGGACGAATCGCTTCGCCGTGCAAGCGATCTCGTCGCCTGCTCAGGGTCGGGCTCGCGCGCTCGCGAGCACGTTGTCGACCCGGGTGTACTCGTAGTCGGAGAAGCGCTCGCTCAGACGCATGCGCAGCAGCGCCTTGGCCCGGACCTGCGGGGTGAAGAGCTCGACCCGCTCGAGCGCCGCGGCCTCGCGCAGGTGTGGGGCCTCGCTCGGGTCGCTGGCCCAAGCGCGCAAGCGATCGTCGATCGTGGTCGCGAGTCGGGCCCAGCTGCGCGACTCGGGCACGCCGAGCGACTCCGCGATCTCGAACAGGTGGGCGAACTGGGCGTGGACGAGCGCGTGGGCCAGCTTGCCGCGGACCTCGTCGAGGTCCTCGGTGATCACGAAGGACTCGGCGTCGAAGCTGGGCGCGTGTCCGGCCTCGCGCAGGCGGCCCCGATGCAGCCGGATCCCGCCCAGGTCGCGCATGCGAAAGCCGATCGGCCGACCCTGCTCGACCATGACCAAGGTGTTTTGCAGATGGGCCTCGAGCGCGACGCCGTGGCCGACGAAGAGCCGCAGCAGGGGCGGGACCAAGCGCGTGAACCAGACCTCGAGCGCGGCGCCGACTCGCTCGGCGCGTCCACCCGGGAACCCGGCGCTGGCCCGCTCGAGCACCGTCTCGTCGCTGCCGGGCCAGCGCTCGCCCAGCGCCGCGCAGACCCAGGCTTGGCCGGGGCCCTCGGGAACGCGGCGAAGGATCGCACCGAGCTCGCGCGCTGCGGGACCGACCTGCTCGGGCTCGAGCCCGACCGCCGCGGGCTCGCTCATGATCGCCAGCGATCGGGTCGCGGGATCGCGGGCCTGGATCCGCTCGAGCAAGGCGCTGATGGTCGGCCCATCGCGCACGCTCATCGGCGAGACCACCCGGCGGGCCGAGGTCGTGTGGATCCCGATCGCGAGCTTGAGGTGATGGTGCGGGTCGGGCAGCGCGACCGTCCGCAAGCTCAGCAGCGGACGCGCGAGGATCGGTGGGGTCGCGAGCGGACGGATCGTCGTGCCCCACAGCTCGGGGAAGAGCCGCGGCAGCCGACGACGCAAGACCGGATGCACGGGCACACGCACCCAACCGGGGCTCGGGGCGCCCGCGGGCCCGAGCACGGCCGCGCGCTCGAGCCAATCGCCCGACACCCGAGCGATCCCCTCGTCGACCTCGACCATCGCGAGCGCGCAGCCAGCCAGCAGCTCGGGTGCGTGGCGGAGCGAGTCGGCCCGGCCCAGACCGATCCGCGTGCGGGTCATGGGATGCCAAGGGTGGCCATCGATCACGAAGTGCTCGGGATCGTTCAGGCGTGGATCGTTCAGGCGTGGATCGTCCCCGCTGCGCTCTTCGAGCGCGATCCGATGCCGGATCGAGCCCGCGAGGCGAGCGCTGGCGAGGTGGTCGATCGAGCTGGCCAGCTCGGCCCGAACCCGGAGCCGGGCGGACTCGTCGAGCCCGAGGCGATCGACCAGCTCGAGCGGATGTGCGAGCCAGTGCGCGAGCCGGGGCTCGCTCGGCTCCCGAGTCGCGAGCGCGGGGCGATCGAGTTCGAAGGCCCCGAGCCGCGCGAGCGGGAGCCGGATCGGGGCCGCCTCGCCAGGCAGCCGCAGGGTCAGGCAATCGGCCATGCGCTCGGACTCGACCAGGCGCTCGCGGGCGAGGCTGATCAGCAGGCGCTCGGCGATCGATCGAAGCGCGGCCTGGGACACTCGCTCGAGCGACTCGCCGCCAGAGCCGCGCAACCCTGCGAGCGGACCATGGAGCAGCGAGGTGATCCATCGCTGCCAGCTCGCGGGGTCGCCAATGCCGGGCACGAAAGGACGCTAACCGTGGCCACGCAGCAACGCCAGAGTGGACGACCCGCGCGAATCGGCCTACCGTGGACACGATGGATGGCGCTCGCGAGCTCGCCTGGGCCGTGACCCGTGTGGGTCGTTCGCAGGGCGAGACGCGAGGCGAGTTCGCCGAGCTGGTCCGGGCGGTCGAGCACGAGTGGGGCGCGATCTTCCCTCGCCGTCTCGGCTACACGACCGAGCAAGAGATCCATGACGCCGAGGTCCGGCTGACGGCCTCGCGCGGCGACTTCGTGGCTCGGGTCGCGCTGTGTTGCGCGCCCGAGCGGCAGGCGACGACCAGCAGCAGCGCCGTGATCCGCTTGCTCGCGAGCGCCGACTCGCGCGAGGTCCAAGCTGCCCGCGCCGCGGGCAAGCGCGCGGTCGACTGGGCCAGCTGGTTGGCGACCAGCGTCGGCGTCCTGATCAGCCTCGGCTTTTGCTGGCTGACGATCGGCGCCCAGTCGGCGCCGCTGATCGTCGGTCTGATGCTGACCGTGATCGTCACGGTGCTGCCCTTCGGCGGCCACTTGCTCGGCGTCCGCGTGGGCGAGAAGCTCGCCCGCCGCTACGCGTTTGCGGCCGAGCGGCGACGCGAGCACGATCCGAGCCTGCGCAGCGACCTCGAGCGCTGGAACAGCCTCGGCCGCCAGCTGCGTCGGCATCGTCGAGCGCTCGCGCGTGGGCTCGCCGGCACACCTTTTCGCCGCGCCTGAGCCGAGTCGGCCACGAGAACGAAAAAGCGAGAGCACGCGCTGCGTGCTCTCGCTTTTTCATCGGATCAGGGTCGAGCTACTGAGCGACCGGCGGATCCTTGTCGTCGTCGTCGCCGCCCTTGCGGTTGTCGAAGGTGACGCCGACGAGGCACTTGTTGCTGCCCTGGCCCGACTGGAAGCGGGGCGTCACGTTGGTGTTCTTGCGGGTCCGGAAGGCCTCCCAGAGCAGCGAGACGAGCTCGCCGGGCAGATCCTTGTTGGAGCAGGAGGTGCCACCCCAGCGGTACTCGGTGCTGGTCTTGCCCGCCTTGATGATGATCCGGCCGTGATACTGGAGGTAGGTGTCGGCCGTGGAGTGGACGATCTCGATGCTCTCGACGCTGCCTTTTTGTCCAGTGCTATCGGCGGCGAGGGCGGTAGCCGGGAGGGCGAGGGTGAAGAGGGTGGCGAGGGCGACGAACGAGCGAGTGATCGACATTGTGGGCGGTTCCGTGGGGGGTGTGGGGCCAGACGCTTGGTGACGAGCGGCGCCGCACCAGACGGCCATGACACTAGCCAGATTCACGATCGAGCTGTCCCAAAGTACGAGAACGCGCGCGTGAGGATCCATCCAGGCTCGTGGCGCAGGCTTTGGGATCAGTGCTGAACGTCGCGATGCATCCGGCAACGACGGTTTTTTTCCCGCCTGGACTGGGCTTGCTAGCCTGATCGTGCTCCACCATGCCGCGACCACGCTCGACCCCCAGTTCGTACGCGCTCGTCGCATCCCTTTCGTTGTTGGGGGGATGTGCCCACGCCAAAGCCCAGTCCGAAGTGGCGAGCCTCGAGCAGGAGCACGAGGCCGAGCTGGCCCAGCTCCGGCGCGAGAATTCGGCCTTGCGGGCGGAGGCGCAGAACCTCGAAGAGCGGGTCCGCCTGCTCGAGCAGGGCGGCGGCGACTTGGCCTGGTCCGGTGACGAGGGCGCGAGCGAGTGGACCCGCCCCGAAGATCCTGGCGCGGGCGCCTGGGCCGAGTACGCGAGCGAGCCCAACCCCGAAGCGCGCGACCAAGATGGCCCGCGTCAGCTGCCCGTCATCAAGCTCGAGCCGCGCAAGACCAGCAAGGGCGGGAAGATCAGCGCCCGCCCTGCCGAGCCCGTCGAGGCCGCGCAGCCGACCCGATCGCTGCGCCAGAGCGGCTCGATCACCCTCTCGCCGCTGCCCAACAGCGGCGCCCCGGGCTACTACGCCGACGACGACCAAGCCGACCAAGCCGACTACGACGACTATGTCGACATCGACGTCGACGCGGACGCGGACGCGGGGGCGAGCGCCTCGACGTCGAGCTATCGCCTGGTCGGCGGCAAGCTGGTCGAGGCGACCAAGGCCAAGCCGCAGGTCGCGACCGGCAAGCGCGACCGCGACTCGGGCGTCGTCGGCGACTACGAGCGAGCGATGGACACCTACCGCGACGGCCGCTACGCCGACGCCGAGGCGGCCTTCGAAGCGATCGTGAAGGGCCACCCCAGCCACGACTACGCCGACAACGCGCTCTATTGGCAGGGCGAGGCGGCCTACGATCAGGCCCACTACGCCGACGCGCTCGCGGCCTTCACCGCCGTGGTCGAGCGCTACGGCGGCGGGGGCAAGGCCGCCGACGCGCTGCTCAAGATCGGTCTGTGCTACGGGCGTCTGGGCGACACCGCCAACGCGCGCGACGTGCTGACCCAATTGATCGCCGCGTATCCGCGCAGCGACGCCAGCAAGATCGCCAAGCGCAAGCTCGACGAGTTGTCCGACTGAGGTCCGCCATGCAATCGAAACCGCTCTCGTTCACGTATCGCGCTCGGCTCGGAATGGTCGTCTTGGCCGGCCTCGTCAGCAGCTTGGCTGGGCCCGCGCACGCCGGTCCTCCGACTTCACCGCCCGACGGCAACTCGGGCCGCGGCCAGACCCCGACGGGCGGCTCGGGCAGCCCGGGCAGCTCCGGCAGCTCGGGTACATCGATCGGTGGGTTCACGCCGCCCTCGGGCGCCACCTTCGACCCGAACACGACCGCCGATCCCGGCCTGATCGATCAATCCTCGAACAAGTCGGCCGACCGCACCTACGGGCCGAGCGGCGCTGGCGAGCGGGTCGGCTACGACATCATGGATCCTGGCGTCTACCAGGTCGAGGGCGATTGGGACGCCGAGATCCCCGAATATCACGTGGTCCAAGAGGGCGACACGCTCTCGGGCATCTGCGAGTACTACTACGGCGATCTCTATTTGTGGCCGAAGGTCTGGGCCTTCAACCCCAACATCACGAATCCGCATTGGATCTTCCCAGGTGATCGGATTCGCCTGACCGATCCCAACGCCGCGGGTGGCCGGGGCTCCGATCGTCCGGGGCTGGGCTACGCCGAGACCTACAATCCCCGCGATGCCGGCGTGCAGACCTATCTGCTCGAGCGCTACGCCTTCATCGACGAAGAGGAGCTCGACAAGTCGATGAAGATCATCGGCGGCGCCGATGCCAAGGTCATGATGTCGACGCTCGACACGGCGTACATCGGCTACGACGAGAACAACCCGCCGATCCCGGGCGAGCGCCTGAGCGTCTATCGGCCCAAGCAGCCGGTCTACGACATCACGCTCAAGGGCAAGAAGGGCCGCCGGCAAAAGAAGGGCAAGCGGATCGGCTGGTTGGTCGAGGTCGTCGGCGAGGTCTACGTGACCTCGGTCGCCGAGAAGTCGGCCGAGGCCGACATCGTCGACTCGGTCCAGCCGGTCGAGCGAGGCCTGCGAGTCGGCGAGCTCAAGACTCGCTTCAGTCGGGTGTCGTCGACCGCGAACGAGGTCACCGCCAACGGCGTGGTCATCGAGACCATCCGCGACGCGACGATCACCGGCGAAGAGCAGTTCGTGATCGTCAACCTCGGCAGCAACGCCGGCATCCACCGCGGCAACACCATGGAGGTGGTCGAGAAGGGTGACGCCTATTCGCCCGACCACCGGCTGGTGAAGCCCTACGAGAAGGGCCACCCGCGCCGTGTGCTCGGCAACCTGCTGGTCTTGCAGGTCGAGGACGAGAGCGCGCTGACGGTCGTGACCTTCTCCTTGCAAGAGCTCGAGATCGGCAACCATGTCGAGATCACCAAGGCCGGCGAGGAGCCCGAGGATCACGAGCGCTACGATCCCTCGAAGCGCGACGACGAGGTCGAGGCCGAGGGCGAGGCCTCGGCGGGCGAGGGCGACGCCGAGCTCAAAGGCAGCCTGAAGCTCGGCGGCTGACTCGAGCGCTTCCTTGGCCACGCGAGCCTCGGCGCTTGCGGCCGCGATGCGCGACGGGATAGATCCATCGTCGACATGCGCGCACGAATCACGGCGATCGAAGCGAGCCTGGTTGTTCTCGGGACGCTGGCCTCGGCCTGCGGTGAGAGCAGCGGCGAGGGTGAGGACGAGATTGGCAGCAGCGACACGACCGAGGCCAGCAGCAGCGAGAGCAGCGGCGAGACGGCGACGAGCGACACGACCGGCGAGAGCAGCGACACCGGCGACGACTGCCCCTCGGGCCTGCTCTGCGGCACGCCGGCCATGTGCTGCGGCGACGCCGAGGTCTGTCTACAGGGCGCCTGCGAGGCCGCGTGTGCGAGCGGAATTTACTGCGACGCAGGCTGCTGCGACGCCGGGCAGGTCTGTCTGGCCGGGGTCTGCGAGACGCCGACCAATCCCTGCCAAGACTCGTTCGACTGCGAGGTCGACGAGTTTTGCGAGCCGACCCTCGACGCCTGCCTGCCGCAGCCCGGCGAGGGTCCGGCCTGCACCTTCCAGCTCCCGCCGGCGCCCTTCGAGCCGATCGAAGAGTGGAGCTGGACCGGCTCGGCGATCCTGCCCAGCTACGATCAGGTGCTCAGCGTGCCGCTGGTCGTCGACCTCGACGGCGACGAGGGCCCGGAGGTGGTGATCGTCACCCACGACGTCGGCGACGGAGCTTGCGACACGGGCCACGCCTACCTGCGGGCGCTGGCCGGAGCCGGCGGGGCCGAGCTCTGGGCGGCCGACGTCGATGCCTACGCCGACGCTGGCCGGGTCGCCCTGTGTCGGACCCCGGCCGTCGGCGACATCGACGGTGACGGCCAGGTCGAGATCGTCGCGCATCGCTTTGGTGGCGGGCTGATCGCCTTCGCCGGTGACGGCTCGATCGAGTGGACCTCGACCCTGGCCGACGGCGTGACCCCCTATGTTGGCTACTTCGCGGGGCTGGCGACGGTGGCCATCGCCGACATGGACGGCGACGGTCAGGCCGAGATCGTCAGCGGCGGGACCCTCTTCGACAGCGCCGGGCGCCTGCTGGCCGGCCTTGGCCGCGAGACCGCGGGCGGCAACGGCTTTGGCGGGCCCAACAGCATCATCGCCGACATCGACGAGGACGGCGTGCAGGAGGTGGTCACCGGCACGGCCGCCTACGCGCTCGATGGCAGCACGACCTGGACCAACGGCATGACCGACGGCTACACGGCGATCGCCGATCTCGACGGCGACGAGCTGCCCGAGCTCATCGTCGTCAGCGCGGGCTTGGTCCGGGTTCACGACGCCGGCACCGGGGCGCTGCTGGTCCAGCTCGACATGCCGGGGGTCGGCGCTGGCGGGCCGCCGACCGTCGAAGACTTCGACGGCGACGGGGCGCTCGACTTCGCTTCGGCGGTCGGCGACTCCTACACGATCTTCAGCTTCGAGGAGCCCGCGACGATCAACGTGCTGTGGAGCGTGCCGACCCTCGACGTCAGCTCGTCACGGACCGGGTCGAGCATCTTCGACTTCGAGGCCGACGGCGCCGCCGAGGTGCTCTACAACGACGAGTGCTACCTGCGAGTCTACGACGGCAAGACCGGCGAGCAGCTGATTCAGCTGGCCAGCAGCTCGGGGACCGCGGCCCAATACCCGATCGCCGTCGACGTCGACGGCGACAACAACACCGAATTGGTCGTCGTCAGCGACGACAAGTACCAGATCAACGGCATCACCCCCGGCTGCCCCAATTACATGGGCGACGAGCAGCTGCGCCACGGGGTGTTCGTCTATGGCGACAAGAACGATCGTTGGGTCCGGACCCGGCGAATCTGGAATCAGCACAGCTATCACATCACCAACGTCCAGGTCGACGGCAGCATCCCGCAGGGCGAGGTCGCGAGCTGGGGCCCCGAGGGCTTCAACAACTACCGGGTCTCGGCGCCCGGCAACGGGGTCCTCAACGCCGCCGATCTCCAGGTCGATCTCGCCGTGCTCCTCGGCGGCGTCTGCCCCGACGCGGTCATCTTGCGCGCGACGGTCCGCAACGAGGGCTCGCAAGGGGTCGAGGCTGGGGTCATGGTCGAGTTCTTCGCGGGCCCCGACGAGGGCGGCGCGCTGATCGACGTGTTGCAGACCCAGGGCGCGCTGCTGCCTGGGCAGTCCGAGATCCTCGAGCTGCAGGTGCCGCTGATGGGCGATCCGCCCTACGCCTTCTTTGTCCGCGTCGACGGCGAGGAGGCCGTCGACGAGTGCTTCGAGGACAACAACGGCGCGGCGATCGACGACGTCAGCTGCCCCAACATCGGCTGACACGCAGCGGGTGCGAGCTCGGGGACAAGCGACCGAGATCGTGTAGGTCGGGTCGGCGCCTGTCGTCGTCGACCGTGGCGCCTCAGCGCCCGCGCCGACGCAGCTTCGGCTGAGCCTCGCAGGCCGCCCGGAGCTGCCCGCGAACCCAGGTGATCGCCGGATCCTTGGCGACGCGCTCGTGCCACGCGACGCCGAGGGTCAGCGCGGGCAGCTCGAGCGGTGGCGGGAGGCGGCGGAGGTGGTCGCTGCCGACCGCGTCGACGAGGCGCTCGGGCAGGGTCAGGATCAGCTCCGAGTCCTCGGCCAGGCGCATCGCGGTCAAGAAGTCGGGGAGCACGACGGCGACGCGCCGCGCCAGGCCGTGGGTAGCGAGGGCGTCGTCGACCATCCCGCCGGGGCGCCCGACCGGAGCGACGAGGGCGTGGGCCAGGCTCGCGTAGGTCCGCAGATCGAGCCGGCGCAGGCCCAGCTTCGGCCCGACCAGGCACACGAAGCGATCGTCGAGCAGCGGCTCGGACTCGAGGCTGGCCGACGCGGGCCCGACGGTCAGGCCGAGATCGAGCTCGCCCATGGCCAGCGCCCGGGGGAGATCGGGCAGCGGCCCGGCGACCTCGACGTCGACGCCCGGGGCCAGCTCGCGCAGGCGCGCGAGGGTGGGCAAGAGCACGACGAGCTGCTGGTAGTCGCTCGCCGCCAAGCGCAGGCGCAGCCTCGCCGTGCTCGGATCGAAGGGACCCGGCGCGAACACCAGGGCCTCGGCCCGGCCCAGGAGCGCGATCAAGGGCTCGCGCAGGTCCTCGGCCCGCGACGTCGGCTGCATGCTCGCGCCGACGCGGACGAGCAGCGGATCGTCGAAGAGCTGGCGCAGGCGCCCGAGCGCATGACTGATCGCCGACTGGGTCCGAGCGAGCCTGCCCGCGGCCCCGGTCACGCTGCGCTCTTCGAGCAGCACGGACAGGACGACCAGGAGGTTGAGATCGACGGTCGCAAGCTCGACGCGGGCCATGGCGCTCGAGGATAATCGACCTCATTCATGATCCAACGGATGACATTTCATTGGATTCATGATTTCCGGGCCCTGACTTTCGTCCGATCCCCCGCCGGATCCGGCGGTACACGATGCACGCGCAGATCCGCGTGCGGGCAGGTTGGGGAGCAGGACCGTCGCGGATCTACGCGATGCCCGACGGGGCGCTCGTCGACGCCGGGGTCGCGCAGCGGGCCACGAGCGCGTGCCTGTTCGGCGAGTGAGCCCACGAAAGGGTCGGGATCCCGCGCACCCGGACGTCTGCGCGGGCCTCGTTCGCGGGGCTCGGGTTCGTGGCAGACTCGCGGGGATGCCGAGCCTCGAGCCCGAGCGGGTGCTCGCCGCCATCGAGGCGATCCACCAGCGCTACCTCGAGCGCCGAGACGCTCGCAGCGGCGACGAAGCCCACGCGAGCGCGATGCTCGAGTCGATGGTCGAGGAGATCGTGGCGATCAGCGACGCGGGCATCGGCCTCCTGCTCGCGCTCGAGGACGAGACCCTGCATGTCGAGGCCGCGGCGGCGAGCGAGCACGCGGGCGCGAGCGAGGTGCTCGAGTGGCTGCGCGATCGCTTCGCCAAGGCCTTGCCGCGGCCGCTCGCAGCCGCGCTCGCGAGCGAGCAGCCGCGGACGCTCAGCTACGACCCGCGGATGCCGACGCTCGACAACTTGTTGGTGCTGCCGGGCCGGGCTCGCTCGGGCGCGCGCTCGGTGTTGGTGCTCGGCAACCGCGAGGGCGGCTTCGATCCCGCGCTCACGGCCAGCCTCGCCGGACCCTGGGTGGCCTTGCAGCTGGTCGTCTCGGCGCTCGACGAGCGGCGGCGCGCGAAGGGCTTGGTCGACGAGCTCGAGCGCGAGCGAGCCAACTTGCACACCTTCCTCGACTCGCCGAGCGCGGTCGCCTACGTGACCGACGATGCGCGGCGGGTGCAGTGGGCCAACCAGGGCTTCGCCGCGCTGGTCGATGGCAACCCGGCGCCCGAGCAGCTGACAGGTCAGCTCGAGGACGATCTGATCTCGCCGACCACCGCCGCGCGCACGCGTGACCTCGACGCGCGCGTGCTCGCCAGCGGCGGGCCGGTTCGCGTCAACGAGCCCGTGCTGACTGGCGAGGGCGAGCTTCGTTGGTGGCGCGGCGCCAAGTTTCCGCTCGCGGCCCCCGAGGGCCAGCGCTGGATCGGCGCGCTGGCCTTCGACGTGACCGAGCACGTGCGCACGAACGAGCAGCTGCGCGAGCGCGAGGCCGAGCTCGCCGCCGCGCAGGAGTTCGCTCGGCTCGGCCGCTGGAGCTGGGACGTCCACCGCGATCGCGTCAGCTGGGACCTCGCCTACGCCCGCCTCGCGGGTCTGGGCTCGGCCGGCGGCCGCGACCTCGCCGGGCTCCTGATCAGCGTGCACCCCGAAGACCTCGCGCACACGGAGTCGCGCCTGCGCGAGGCCGTGCGCACGGGCGCGAGCCGGGTCGAGTTCGAACATCGGATCTTGGCCAAGGGCGAGGTCCGCGAGCTGGCCGTGATCGCGCTGATCCGGCGGACCAACGAGGGCCCCATGATGATCGCGTTGGCCCAGGACATCAGCGATCAGCGTCGCGGCGAGCGGCAGCGTCGCGACCTCGAGGTCCGGGCTCGCGGGGTCGAGCGAGCGATGTTGGTCGGCGGCATGATCAGCCGCGAGTTCGACGAGCTGCTGGTCGGGATCCTCGGCAACGCTGGCATCGCGCTCGACGAGATCGAGTCGCTCGCCCGCGCGCGTGCAGCGGGCGAGGACAGCCTCGCGGGTGTCTGCATCCAAGACATCGAGTTCGCGGCCGAGCGCGCGACTCGGCTCAATCGCCAGATGCTCGCGCTCGCGACCCGGGGTCGAGCTGCGCGGACCGGACCGGTCGATCTCAGCGCGCTGGTCTCGGGCGTGGCCGAGCCGATTCAAGCCCGGATCGGGCGCGAATCCGGCCAGCTCGCGCCCGGCCCCGCGCTGGCCGTGCGCCTGGTCTTGCACCCCGAGCTGCCGAAGATCGAGGGCGACGCGGGCAAGCTGCGTCGGCTCGTGCTCGATCTCGCCGACAATGGGATCGAGGCGATCGGTGATCGGGCGGGCGAGCTGACCTTGGCGACCGGGCTCGGCGAGCTGACTCGCGCCGACCTGAGCGAGGTCCTCGAGGGCAGCGGGCTGCAGCCGGGCCGCTACATCTGGCTCGAAGTCCGCGACACCGGCTGCGGCATGGACGAGCACGTGCAAGCGCGCATGTTCGAGCCTTTCTTCTCGACCAAGGCGAACACGCGCGGCTTGGGCATGCCGGCCGTGCTCGCAATCGTCCGCGCGCATTCGGGCGGGCTGCGGGTCCACAGCGCGGTGGGCGAGGGCACGCGTGTCCGCGTGTTGCTGCCGCTCGCGCGCTGAGTCGGATCGAGGCGCGGCTTGACAGCGAGCGAGGCTCGCGGCCAGTCTGGCCGCGGTCTTCGAGCGCTCGTGTTCCAGCAACCAACGACAATCCCCGAGGTCCTCGAGCTCAAGGCGCGCATGGGCGCCGAGGCCTCTTACGTGGCCGGCGGCACCGATCTGGTCGTCGGCGTTCGCAAGGGCAGGCGCTCGTTCGGCCGCTTGATCGATCTCAGCCGCGTCGCCGGGCTCGACGGCATCGAGGCGCATGAGGGCACGCTCAGGATCGGCGCGATGGTCCGGCACGCGCAGCTCGAGCGCTCGAGCATCCACGCGCTCGCGGCCGCGTGCGAGACGGTCGGCGGGCCGCAGATCCGCAACCTCGGGACGATCGGTGGGCAGCTCGGCACCGCTTCGCCCGCGGGCGACGTCTCGGTCGCGCTGATCGGTCTGGGCGCGCAGATCGAGCTGGCCTCGCTGCGCGGCGTCCGACGCATGCCGCTCGCCGAGTTCTTCGTCGGGCCCGGCCGGACCCTGCTCGCGCCCGACGAGCTGGTCGTCGCCGTCCTGGTCCCGAGCGAGCGTCGCTCGGTCTTCTACAAGCTCGGCAAGCGCGACGCGGTCGCGATCTCGCTGGTCATGGCCGCCGCGTCGATCGGCCCCGCGGGCGACGTGGCGATCGGGCTCGGCTGCGTCGCCCCGACGCCGCTGCGCGCGACTCGGGCCGAGGCTCACCTCGCGAGCGCTCCGCTCGACGCTCGGCGGATCGAGGAGGCGGCGCGGATCGTCGGCGACGAGGTCTCGCCGATCAGCGATCATCGCGGCGGCGCCGACTATCGCCGGGCGATGGCGATCACCTTGACCCGACGACTCTTGCTCGCGCTCGCGGGCCTGCCCGAGCCGCTTCGAATCGAGGACGCACGATGAGCGACGGAAGTGTCATCAAGACTCAGGGCCAGAGGCGGGAGCTCGAGCATGCGAACCATCGCCTGCGCTGCACCATCAACGGGGCGGCGATCGAGCTCGACGTCGATCCCTTCGAGACCATCTACGACACCCTGCGCGAGCGCCTGCGCCTGACCGGGACCAAGGGCGCCTGCCTCGAGGGCGAGTGTGGTAGCTGCACGATCTTGGTCGATGGCGTGCCGGTGACCTCGTGCCTGGTCTTGGCCCCGCAGGTCGAGGGCAAGACGATCACCACCATCGAGGGCTTGGCCGAGCGGGGGCAGCTCCATGTCGTGCAGCGCAGCTTCATCGATCGCGGCGCGGTCCAGTGTGGCTACTGCACGCCGGGGTTGATCATGTCGGCGCTCGCGCTGCTCGAGCACACGCCCCGACCGACCCGCGAGCAGGTCCGCGAGGGCTTGGCGGGCAACCTGTGCCGCTGCACCGGCTACATGAAGATCATCGACGCGGTCCTCGACGCCGCCGACTCGCTCGCGAGCGTGGGCGAGCGATGAGCCTCGGCAGCTCGCCCACGCGGCCCGACGTGCTCGGCAAGGTCACCGGCGAGACCCGCTACGGCGGCGATCTGGCCGGGCCCGAGGTGCTCAGCGCGGTCGTGATTCGCAGCCCGCATCCGCACGCGCGCTTGCTCGAGATCGACGTCCGCGCGGCTCGAGTCGCGCCGGGCGTGGTTCGAGTGCTGACCGCCGCCGACATCGAGGGCACCAACATGCACGGGCTGATCCGCCGCGATCACACGGTCCTGTGCACGCAGAAGGTCCGCTATCGCGGCGACGTGCTCGGGGTCGTGGTCGCGACCTCGCAGGCCGCCGCCGAGCAGGCCCGCGATCGGGTGGTGGTCGACTACGAGCCGCTGCCGGTGGTCGGGACCATGGCCGAGGCCCAGGCCCTCGACGCGCCCGCGCTGCACGTCGGCGGCAACGTGCTCTCGGCCGAGCTGATCCGCAAGGGCGACGCCGCCCGAGCGATCGCCGAGGCCGAGGTCGTGGTCCACACGACCACGCGCACCCAGGCGGTCGATCACGCCTTCCTCGACATCGAGGCTGGCTACGCCGAGCTGGTCGAGGATCGGATCGAGATTCATGTCGCGGGCCAGTGGGTCCACGAAGACCGGCGGCTGATCGCGATGGCGCTCGGCGTGCCGCTCGAGCGGGTTCGCGTGATTCAGCCGCCGACCGGCGGTGCCTTCGGCGGGCGCGAGGACATCTCGATCCAGATCTATCTCGGGCTCGCGGCCATGAAGCTCGGGCGCGCGGTTCGGATGCAGTACACCCGCGCCGAGTCGATGATCGCTCGACACAAGCGCCACCCGATGGAGATCGACTACACGCTCGCGGCCACGGCCGAGGGCACGATCACCGCCGCCAAGGTCGCGATCCGCAGCGACGAAGGGGCCTATGCGTCGACCGGGCCCGCCGTGCTGCGCAAGGCCGTCAGCCACGCGACCGGGCCCTATCGCGTGCCCAACATCGCGGTCGATGGGATCGCGGTCTTCACCAACAACGCGCCGACCGGGGCGATGCGGGGCTTTGGTGCCTGCCAGCTGGCGATCGCCTACGAAGGGGCCGTGCTCGCCCTGGCCAAGCGGCTCGGCATGGACATCGTCGAGCTCAAGCGCAAGAACCTGCTGCGCGACGGCGAGGGCGTGACCACCGGCCAAGTCATCCCGGTTGCGAGCGCGATCGACTGCATGGACGCCGCGCTCGCCCGTGCGGGCTGGGCCGATCGCAGCTATGCGACCCCGGCCCCGCACCTGCGTCGCGGTTGGGGCGTGAGCACGATCTGCTTCGGGCTCGGCTACGGCGACGGCTACCCCGACGCCTCGCGGGCACGAGTGCGGATCGCCGAAGACGGCGTGGTCGAGGTCTACTCGGGCGCGGTCGAGGTCGGTCAGGGCGTGCTCGGGCTGATCGCCCAGCTCGCCGCCGAAGAATTGCGCGTCGATCCGCTCGACGTCCGGGTCATCGCCGCCGACACCCACCGGACGCCCGAGTCGGGCTCGTCCTCGGCGACCCGCCAGACCTTGTTCACCGGCAACGCGGTCAAGCAGGCCGCGGGCGAGGTCCGCCGCCAGCTGCTCGACGCCGCCGCGCTGCTGACCAAGCTGCACTGGGAAGACCTCGAGCTGCGCGGATCGACGATCGTGGGTCGGCACGGGCACGCGATCGAGATCGCCGTCGCCGAGGTGGTTGCGAGCGCGCGCCAGCGTGGCTTCAGCCTCGATGTCACCTCGCTCTACCAGCCACGCACCATCTCGCCGACCGAGTCGGGCACGCCGACCGAGTCGGGCACGCCGACCGAGCCGGGCACGCCGACCGAGCCCGGCACCGGCTGCTCGCCCCGCGCCTTCATCACCTACATGTTCGGCAGCCATGTCGCGCAGGTGCTGGTCGACATCCACACCGGCGAGGTCCGGGTCGAGCGGATCGTCGCGGCCCACGACGTCGGCCGAGCGATCAACCCGCGCGAGGTCAGCGGGCAGATCGAAGGCGGCGTCGCCCAGGGGCTCGGGATGGCGCTGATGGAGGACGTCGTCTCGCGCGCGGGCGAGATCCTCAACCCCAGCTTCACCGACTACATCATCCCGACGATCGTCGACGTCCCGCCGATCGACGTCGTGATTGTCGAGCGGCCCGATCTCGAGGGCCCCCACGGCGCGCGCGGGGTCGGGGAGCCGCCGCTGATCGGCGCGGTCCCGGCGATCCTCGCGGCGATCAGCGAGGCGATCGGTCGCCCGGTGCTCGAGACGCCCGCGACGGCCGAGCGGGTCTGGACGCTCTTGCAAGGAGTTGGCTAGCCATGTGGATCGCGGTCGTGTTCTCGGTGTTGGTGGGTGCAGCGATCGTCGTGCAGAACGGCATGCAGGCGCAGCTGATGCGCAGCGCCAATTTGTGGTTGTTGCTGGTCGTCGGTAACTTGTTGGCGGCGCTCGCTTGCTTGGTGATCTTCTTGGGCCAGCGTGATCGGGGTGGGGTCGTCGAGGAGCTCGGCAAGATTCCCTTGCTCGTGTTGATCCCGGGGATTTGCGGGGTGGTGATCACGGCGGGGATGCCTTGGGCGATCGCTCGGATCGGGGTGTTTTCGACGGTGATGATCGTGATTGGGTGTCAGATTTTGGCGAGCTTGGCGTGGGATTGGTTTGGGGCGGGGGCGGTGCCGAATGGGGGGCGCTTGCTGGGGGCTTTGTTGGTTGTCGTTGGGGTGATTTTGGTGTTGCGGCAGCCGGGGTAGTCGATATTGGCGATCGATCCTTCGCGGACGACTGGGTGCACGATGGAGGGGCTTCACGGTGGGAAAGAGGGTCGGCCGCTCGGGCTCAGACACGTCGCCCTTCGAATCGTGGATGCCCTCGCCGCCCTGGACAGGGGACGAGACGTCGCATTCGAGATCTCGGCGGCTGCGCTTTGGATCCTCGAGAATGGGAGATGGAGAATGGGATGATCAGGGGAGGTTGGGGTAGGCGAGGCCGTAGATCAGCAGGCACATTTCGTCGAGGCTGGATTCGCCGAGGGTGACGTCGATGGGCTCGCTCAGGCCTTGTTCGTCGAGGGCTTTGACCAAGAAGGGGTTGGCGAGCGAGTTGTCGTAGGTGCAGCGCAGCTTGACGATGTCGCCGCCTTGGACCTTGGGAAAAGAGCCGATCTTGGCGTCGATGTTGTAAATGCGCTGCCAATTGAAGTCCCAGCGAGGAGTCTGGATCAGGCAGATGTCTTGGCCGTCGCGCTCGATCCAGACTTTCATGTCCCTGCCGATGTAATGCATGTGGGTGCCGACGGTGAAGAGATCGATGGGCGGGACGATGGCGGGGATCTCGGCCTTCATGGTCTCGGTGTGGTCGGGGACGCCTTTGGGGATCCAGAACAAGGAGATGCCGCCGGGGTCGTTGGGGCCGGGCAGGAGGTCGGCGCCGGCGGGGATGTTGCCGAGCAGGTTCATCTGGCCCGCGTAGATGGGCGGATCTTCGGTCCAGCGCAGGGCGACGGAGCTCTGGTCGAGCTCGGCCGGGCCTCCGGTCGGGTGGTAGTGGTAGGCGAGGATGATCCGCGAGCCGGCGGGGAGGGGGAGGCCGATGTTCTCGGGGGTCTCGGTCGGGACGGCGCCGGGGACCCAGGTGCCGATCAGGTTGGCGTTGTCGACTCCGGCGGTGCCGAAGCAGGGGTAGCTGCCGTCGGGGCCGGCGATGGCGGCCGAGTTGGCGTCGGGGTCGGCGTAGATCAGCACGTGGTGCACGACCCGTTGGTTGTCGGGGACCATCTGCACGCCGGTCACCCAGACATCTTGGGCGAGGCCGGGGTCGATGCTGTAGCAGATGAAGCTGTCGTCGCCGGGCTCGACGCTGAACGAGCTGGGGTTTTGAAAGGTCGCGGTCGGGTCTTGAAGATCGAGCGAGGGTGGCTCGGGCAGCGGGGCGGCGAGCTCGGGGTCGCCCTCGGGCGCGCCGAACTCGACCCAGTCGGCGATCAATTGCTTGTCGGCCTCGCTCAGGCGCAGGTCGTTTCGCCAGGCGTGATCGGGCTGGCATTCGTCGGTCTCGATCGCGCCCCAGGGCGGCATCAGGCCCTCGGCGACGACCTCGTCGATCAGCGTGGCCCAGGCGGCGGCGCTCGTGTAGTCGTCGAGCGTGAAGGGGGCGATGCCGTCTTGGATGTGGCAGCCGACGCAATTGGCTCGGACGATCGGGGCGATGTCTTGGTGCCAGTTGGGTCGCTGGGCCTGATCGGTGTCGCTGCTGGTGTCGGCCGTGTCGGCGCTGGTCGACTCGCCGACCTCGTCGCCTGCGCTGTCGGGATCACCCGCAGGGTCGGTGCAGCCCGCGAGGCCGAGCAGGAGGGGCAGGCGGACGAGCGAGCGCAGGGGCGTTGCCATCATGACGATCTGCTCATGCAAGCGACGGGCGCGGCAAGCCGAAAGGAAGAACGCCCTGGCGATCGAGCGAAGCTGCTGCGCTCTACCGCGCGGTGTTGCGCCTCGCGACGACAAATCTCGACCTCGACCTTCGAACTGATCCAAAGGCTGGCGCGCTGGCCGCTCGACTTCGATAGAATCGGGTCGTGCAGCTGTCGAAGTCCGAGCCGCTCGCCCAGCCCTTGCTGATCCTCGGCTTCGACGCGGACGCGAGCTTGGCCAACCAGCTCGCCAGCGTGTTGGCCGACTTCGGGGTCGCCCAGCGGATCCTCGATCGCCGGCTCGACGAGGCGGAGATCGCCGAGGCGACCGCGAGCATGGAGCTGGCGATCGTCGTGGTCGCGCGACCGGAGTCGGTCGGCGCCGACGTCACGGGCTTGATCGATCGCATCTTGGCCCTGCGCGGCAAGGCTCGGGTCGTGGTTGCGACGCCGCAGGGGACCTTCAGCGCGGCGCTGCTCGACCTCGATCGCAAGAAGCACGTGCCGCTGCTCGATCTCGGCCGGCGGCTCGAGCCGGGCAGCGAGGCGATCCGACGCTTGCGCAAGCGGGTCGCGAGCTCGCTGATCGCCGCGACGCCCCTCGATCTGCCGGCGAGCTTGTACCGCACGGCGATCCATCAGCGCTCGGTCGAGGTCTTGGCCGAGAACCTGACCTTGGCCGCGAGCCGGCCGCTGCGAGATTGGGAGCTGGCGCGACCCGACGATGGCGGCGCGCGGCCGAGCCCGCTCTGGGCGAGCTGGCTGGCCGCGACCCGCTCGACCGAGCTGGCTCGGCTCGGCGTTCACCTCGACGAGCTGCGCGTGCAGGCGCTGATCGACGAAGCGCGCGGGGCCAAGTCGTGAGCGCGAGCAGCTTCGATCGCGCCAAGCTCGAGAACCTGGCCGAGCGGATCTATCAAGGCCAGGTCGTGTTCTTCATCGGCGCCGGGTTCTCGCTCGACTCCGAGGGCTTGAGCGCGTTTCGTTTGATGCTGCGCTTGCTCGCCCGCTTCGACGCGTTCTCGTGGGTGCTGGCTCGAATCGCGATCCCCGAGAGCCGAGCCTTGCAAGACGCGGCCGCGCGCGCCAGCGAGCTGCGCGGGGTGCTGCGCGACACCTTCGAACTCGCCAGCGACGAGCGCCTCGATCCCGCCGACGCCTTCGCCCGACCGCTCGACGAGGACCGCCTGACCAATGGCGACGACGCCTGGAAGCTGGCGACCGACTACTACCGGGCCAACGACTGGTTTTGCTCGGCGTTCGGGACCCTGCTCGATCTCGCCGATCGGGTCAGCGTCGACTGGTCGGCGATCACCGAGCGCGAGCGGGTGTTGCTGGCGGCCTCGCCGGTCCGCGGTCAGGTCGAGCAGCTGATGGCGATCGACGCGAGTCTGCTGGCCGGCCACGCGATCGCCGAGCGCGGCAAGGCGCTCTTCGTCGACACCTTGGGCTTCGCCGATCCCGAGGTCATGGCTGGGCGGCCGCACGCGCCGAGCGTGTCCGAGGTCGCGCGCAGCTACGCCGAACCTGGGCATCGGCTGCGCCCGCGCCATCAGGTGCTCGCCCGCTGGGCCCGCGAGGGCCTGTGCATGGTCTTGCTGACGACCAACTACGATCTGCTGCTCGAGGGCGCGTATCGACTGGCGGGCTTCGCCTGCCGACGCTCCGACGAGCCCGGGATCGATCCCGAGCTGCCGCCGCTGCTGACCGACGTCTCGCATTTCTCGCGGATCGGCGAGGCGGTCGAGTTCTTTCGCTTCGGCAACACCCACCGCTCGGTCTTGATCGCCAAGATTCACGGCTGCGCCGAGCGCTATCGCGAGCTGCGCGGGGCCTTGGTCGAGGCGCGGGCCAGCGCTGACGAGGCGCGCCTTCGTGCGGCTCGGGCCGCCTTCGCCAACTACTTACCGGCGGTCGTGTTCACCTTTCGCGAGATCCAAAACTGGCGGCGCGACGCGTGGTCGCGCGACCTCTTGGCCAACCTGCTGCGCACTCGCTCGATGGTGTTCTGCGGCTACTCGGCCCAAGATCGCGTGCTGCATGACGCGTTTCGAACCGTCTACGAGGAGATCGCGGCCGTCCACGCGCCCACGCCCGGGCTTCGACCGAGCGGCGTCGAGCGCTTGGTCGAGCGCGAGATCGATCGCGTGGCCGGGCTCGGCGGCGGGCATGCGGTCGAGGCCTCCGGGGCCCACCGCGCCGCTTCGGCCGAGCAGGAAGGGCCGCTCGCGCTCGATGGCGCCGCGCGGGCGCGAGCCTTCTTCCTCGGCGGCGCGGGTCGGCTCGAGTTCGACGCGCTCGAGGTCTTGCGCGCCGCGAGTCGAGCCGAGGGCGAGGTCGATCCTTCGCAGACCGGGCACCCCAACTACATCCAATTTCACTTCGAGCGCGAGGGCCAGCCGCAGGGCTTTCCGGGCCTCGATCAGACGATGCGCTGGCTCTGGCATCGAACCTTGCGGATCCGCCAGCATGAGTCGGTCGCCAGCGATCTGCGTCGGGTCGCGACGACCTTGCTCGGCCACGCTTGCCCCGAGCGCGAGCGGCAGGTCGTCGAGGATCGCCTGGCCGAGCTCGCGACCTGCGAGAACCACTGCGCGCAGGCGTGGGAGAGCGCGCCGCCCGAGTCGCAGACCTTCGATCGCCTGGTCGGCTGGACCGATCGTTTTCAGGTCGCGCTGCTGCGCGAGTTTGCGATCGGCGAGACCTTGCTTCGCCATCACGGTCCGGGGTTTTCGATCCAAGGTCTGCTCCGTCAACCCTGGCACTTCCCGGCGGCGGAGCACCCCGATTGGACCGCGTGGGGCGTGGTCGTCGAGCTCGCGTTGCGCCGGATGATCGCGTGTTGGCGCGCGCGTCCGGCCGCGGGCGGCGACGGAGAGCGCGACGCCGAAGGGGTGGTCGGGCTGAGCCAGTGGGCGCAGCCGAGCACCACGCTCGCGCCCAGCCAGCGCGGGCGTCGACCGCTGATCGGGTTCTCGGGCGGCCGCTCGCATCAACCGACGCCGCCGCATGGGCTCGAGATCGCCTTGCTCGGCCTCGGTCGGCAGCGACGCTCGACCAGCGTGCGCGGGGCCTATGTCGGACCGATCCATCGCTGGTGGCTGCGCGGGCAGGGGATCCCCTGGTGGGGCGCCGACCTGACGCCGCCGACCGGCACGCCCTCGGCCACGTGTCTGTGGGCGTGGGCGGCCGGACGCGAGCCGAGCCCCGCGATGCTCGACGAACTCGATCTCTTGCTCGGCGTCGACCGAGCGCCCGGCGTCGGCCGGGTCCGCTCGCTCGAGGTCGCCTGAACATCCCATGGACGCCATTCGCCAGAGCATGACCACCCCCCGCGCTGCGATCGACGAGCTCGCCGAAGCGCTCGAGCTTCGCTTTGGCATCATCGACGCGCAGGCGCAGGCCCAGGCGCTGCGGGCCGACGAAGTGCTCGCCGAGGCGCTCGACCTGCACGCGCGGGCGCTCCAGGCCCAGCGCGAGGCGATCGATGGTCAGCGATCGCTGCGGGAGATCGAGCAAGCCGGCGTCGAGCACAGGCGGACACTCGCGCGGGTCCGCCAGATCGAGGGCTGGCGCGGGGTCGACCCCGACCAGCTCGCGCTCGATCTCTTCGTGCGAGCGCCGAGCGTGGCCGAGGCGAGCGAACGCGGCTGGCGGCCGAGCTCGCCGCCCGCGACCACGATGCGCCCGGTCCAGCTGCGCTCGCCTCGGCTGCGCTTCGCCGATCACTTCGAGCCCGACATCGATCTGCTGATCGTCGATCATCGGCTCGGCACGCTCGCCCTGGTCCAATGGCTCGAGTTCGATGATCGACCGGTGCACGAGCGCGTGCGCGAGCATGTCGAGCGCGCGACCTATCTGCGTCACCTCTTGGTCGCCGAGCAAGCCGGCGGTCGCCAGACGCTGACCGTCGAGCTGGTCTTGGTCCACCCCGCGGCCAAGCCCGGCGAGCCGGGCTTCGCGATGCTCGCGGCCGCGGGTGAGCTGCTGCGCGACCTCGCGCTCGACACCGATTGCCTGCACGCGATCGGCATCAACTTGCTGGCATGGGAGGCCGGGCGGGCGCCGGCCGAGGGCGAGCTGCGCCGCGCCTTCGCCTGGCTGCTCCACGACAGTCAGCGCTGGTTCGCCGACCTCGATCCGCTCGCTGGTTCGTCGAGCGACGCCCGGCTCGCGCGGATCGAGCTCGACGAGTATCGGCTCGCGGGCCATCGCGAGCTGAGCCTGCACCCGAGCGCGCGGCTTCACCTGCTCCACGGTCACAACGGCAGCGGCAAGTCGTCGCTGGTCGAGGCGCTCGAGCTGATGCTGACCGGCGGGATCGAGCGGCTCGGCGGCGTCGACGACTACGAGGCGGTGATCCGCAACCGCCACGCCGATCCGGGCGCGGCGGCGATCCGCTTGGTCGACCAGGGCGGACGCGAGTACGCGTTCGAGCTGGCCGGCGCGGCTCGACCCTCGCCCTTGGCCCCGGGCAGCCGCGCGGCCTCGTTCCGGCTCGATCAGACCGTGATGGATCGGCTCGCGCGGGCGAGCGAGATCGATCGCGCGGCCGAGCTGCTCGCGGCCTTCTTCGGCGAAGAAGCGGCGGTGCGCGAGCAGTGGCGGGCGGCCTTGGCCGCGGTCGACGAGCAGGTCGAGCAGCTGCCCGAGCGCCTGCGTCGCTGGCTGGCCGAGCGCCAGCGCGACCAGCAGGCCCTGCACGACGTGGTCATCGAGCAATTCGTCGGGCTCGGCGAGGGTCGACTGCGGCGCGAGCTCGTCGACGCGCTCTTGCCCCTCGGGCTCGACAGCCTGCTCGCGCTGCGCGGCCAGCTGCCCGCGCTCGAGCTGCTCGACATCGCGTTGACCCGCGACAGCACGATCGCGATCGACGACTCGATCTTCACCAGCTTGGAGCTCGAGCTCGGCGGCTTGGTCGGCGAGCTCGGTCGGCATCAACGCGAGCTGAGCACGGCTCGGCGCGCGCTCGAGCGGGCGAGCCGGTGGTGGCACGACACCCAGCACCCACGCAGCGCCTACGACTTCGCCGAGGCCGTCGACGAGTGGCTCGAGCTCGGTGCGTTGGCCGAGCTCGTCGAGCGCCAGCAAGAGATCCTCCGCGCGCTCGTCGGTGCGCGGGCCTCGGGCTGGGACGATCGTCGGCTCGACGACGCAGGCCCTGGCGCCGAGCTGCTGCGGACGCTCGCCAACACCGATCTGGCCACGCTGACCGACCTCGGCCAAGTCCGCGCGCGATGGGAGCGACGACGGGCCGAGCTCGGCGCGGTGCTCGATCGTCGAGTCGGGGCGGGCCCTTCGAGCGGCGAGGGGCCGGTCGGGGCCACGCGGGTCCGTCTCGACGTCGACGAGGTCGCGGCGCTCGACGAGCTCGGTCGGTGGCTGGCGAGCGAGCGCGAGCCGATCCCGCTCGGTCAGCGGATCCGCGAGGCGATCGAGGACGAGGGCGCGACCAGCTTCGCCGGTCGAGCGATCGGCACGCACGCGTGGACGCTGCCCTTGCGCGAGCAGGTCGATCGGATGCTCGACTCGCTCGCGCGGCTGCGGCAGGCCGCGGTCGAGCTCGCGCGCAGCTCTGGTTCGCCGGCGCTCGAGCGCTCGCCGGCGCTCGGCGACTCCGCGTCGGGCTTCACCCGCGACGAGGACGCGCCGACGATCCCCACGCGCGAGCGCGAGTCGATCGGCGAGCTGCCGATCACGATCGAAGAGGCCCTGCCCGAGCCGGCCCAAGCGAAGCCGATGGCGCGGCCGCTCGAGACCGCGCTCGATGACGCGTTCCTCGACGAGAACCTGGCCCTCGGATCCGAGCTCGAGGACCATGACGAGGGACCCGACGACGCAGCCGACGAAGCAGAATCCGACGATCACACGAGCGCCTTCGAGCGGCTGAGCCAGACTCTGCTCGGCAGGTCGAAGCGCCCGGATCGGCGCAAGCATCGGCCCGAGGCGACGCAGACCTCGCGTCGCTCGCCCGCGGCCGCGAACGCGGGCGGGAGCGCTGCACCCTCCGCTTCCCCGGCGCCGCTGCCCAGCTTCGCCGCGCCCGCGCCGACGCAGAGCCAAGCGAGGGCACCCGACGAGTTCGTCGCGCTCTCGGACGCGCCCGAACTCGCCCCGCCTGCCAAACCAAGCCCGCCCACCGAACCAACCCCACCCAGCGTGCGCGTCGAGCTGCGGGCGATGCTCGATCGACTCCGCTCGGCCCACGCCGCCAGCCTCGAGGCCGCGCGGGTCGGCGCCCAGGTCCGCGAGAGCTTCGTCGCTCGCTTGGCCGCGCACGACGAGGGCGCGATGGGCCTGGTCGACGCGCTCAACGAGCTGATGGCTCTGTTCACGCCGGCTCGCTGGGCCTACGAGGACGTGCTGCTGCGCTACCAAGAGGACGGCAACACGCCGCGCCTGCAATTCGAGACCGGCAACCACGCCGACGCGACCCGCTCGCGCGCCGACCTGCGGCTCAACACTGCCCAGCTCAACGCCTTCGTGCTCGCGCTCTTCTTGCTCTGCGCGCCGCGGGTCCCGAACCCGCTCGGTCTGCTGGTGCTCGACGACCCGCTCCAGAACATGGACGAGCTGACCGTGACCACGCTCGCGCGCGGGCTGGCCAAGCTGGTTCGGGTGATGCCGCAGCGCTGGACCTTGATGATGCTCTTCCACGGCGAGGGCGACCTCGCCCGCTTCCACGACGAGGTCGAGTGCGGCGTCTACTTGTTGCCTTGGCTGAGCCCGACCCAGCTCGGCAGCGAGCAAGTGATCGCGTGTCGACCCGAGACCAGCCGCTTGGGTCTGGTCATGCAGCGCCTGCTCGGCTTCGTCTCGCTGCGGCCTTGATCCGCCGCGCTCGACCGAGGCCCCCGCGGAATAGCCAGGTCGCTGCCGGGCGTCTGGCCGGCACCCATGCACCCCTCGCTCTGGCTATGTGCCGCGTTGGCCTTCGGGCCGCCCGCGCTCTCGATCACCAAGGTCGATGAACGACCCGCTCGTCAGCCGAGCGCCGCGCTCGATCAGGAGATCCTCGATCTCGAGGCGCTCGTCGTCGCGGAGCCGCGCGAGCGGGCGCATCGCTTCGCGCTCGTTCGCGCGCTGATCGACGCGGGCCGGCTCGACGAAGCCCTCGTCGCCGCGCAGGCCTGGCGAGAGGTCGACGCCTACAACTTGGTCGTCGTACGCTTGATCGGCGACATCCAGAGCGAGCTCGGCCACGCTCCCGAGGCCCTGCGCACCTACTCGGCGGTGACCGAGCTGCTCGCCGAAGATCCCGAGGCTCAGCGGGCGCTGGCGACCATCCTCGAGGCTCGCGGCGACTTCGCCAGCGCCTCCGCCCGGCTCGAGGTCGCGCTCGCGCTGCGGCCCGACGATCTTCGCCTGTCCTTCGAACTCGCCGACGTCGCCCTGCGCCTCGGCGATCACCAAAAGGCGAGCGAGCGCTTCACCGCCATCATCGCCGACCCGCGCGCGACCGAGTCGCTGCGCTACCCGGCCAAGCAGCGGCTCGGCCAGATCTACGCCGCGCGCCGCCGCGAGGCCAGCAGCGAGGGCGAGCGGGCCGAGTGGAGCCAGAAGATCGCCGCGCTCGAGCTCAGCGGCGGGTCCGACAACGACATCAAGGTCTACCTCAGCTGGGACACCGATCGCACCGACGTCGATCTGTGGGTCATCAACCCGGGCAAGACCAAGGTCTTCTACGGCCACAAGCAAGACGGCTTCGGCGGCACGCTCTACGACGACGTGACCACCGGCTACGGGCCCGAGAGCTTCACCGCGCCCGAGGCTCGCAAAGGCACCTACGCGATCGAGGTCAACTACTACGCCAGCAGCGGCGGCGGCATGAAAGAGGCCCGCGGCGAGGTCTTGGTCGTGCTCCACGAGGGCCGCGAGAACGAAGAGCAGCACGTGTTCAACTATGTGCTGCCCAAGGTCGGCGACACGGTCCGCGTGGCCGAGATCGGGGTCCAGTGATGCGACGGTCCATGCTTCCTGTTTTGTCCTTGGCGCTCCTGGCCGCTTGCGCCTCGCCGAATCCCGGTCGCGTGCTCGGCCAGAGCCGCGTCAGCGTCGCGCCGATCGAGCGCGATGGCGTCGCGCACAGCTCGGCCTGGCTGGCCGACATGGACGGCGGCAGCGTCGACGCCGGCCCCGGCCAGCTCGAGATCATCAACGCCCGCGGCGAGACCGAGCAGCTCGAGCTGGCCGCGCTGAGCGTCGACGTCGAGATCGTCGGCTCGATGGCTCGCTACGCGGTCGAGCACGTGTTCGTGAACCCCGGCGACGCGGTCGTCGAGGGCACCTTCCGCTTTCCGCTGCCGAGCGGGGCGATCGTCACCGGCTTGGCGATGGAGATCGATGGCAAGCTGATGGAGGGCGAGATCCTCGAGCGCGACCGAGCGCGGGCCATCTACGAGGAGATCGTCGACAGCATGCGCGACCCGGCCTTGCTCGAGTGGGAGGCCGGTCAGACCTTCAAGCTGCGGGTGTTCCCGATCCAGCCGGGCGAGCGCAAGCGGGTGATCATGCGCTACATGGCCCCGCTGATCGCCAGCGACGAAGCGGCCAGCGGCTTGGCCCTGCTGGTCCCGAGCGCGGCGCCGGCGATGCAGTCGACGATCGCGAGCCTGCAGGTCCGGGTCGATGGCAAGCCGGTGCTCGAGCGCAGCGACTCGCTCGCGCACGAGGACTTGCTCGTGCCCGTCGAAGCCAGCCAAGCGCCGAGCTTCGTCACCGAGCGCTACGGCGATCATCGCTACTTCGCGGCCCGGCTCGAGCTCGACTGGGCCTCGGTCCCCGCGCCGATCTTCGTGCCGAGCGAGCGGCGGCGAAGGGTCATCGTCGTCGACAGCTCCCGCAGCGCGCTCGAGACCTGGCCGCTGGCCAACGAGACGGTCGCGACCCTGCTCGCGGGGCTCGGGGCCGATGACGAGATCATGATCCTCGCTTGCGACCTCGAGACCCGCGCGATCACGCCGGGCTTCGTGCGCAACACGGTCGAGGGTCGCCAAGCCTTGCTCGATCGGCTCGCCGCGATCACGCCCGACGGCGCCAGCGATCTCGGCGTCGCGCTCGACCAGATCGGCGAGGCGCTCGCGACCCCCAGCGAAGGCGCGCTCGATCAGGTCATCTACATCGGCGACGGGACCCCGACCTGGGGCACCACCGATCGCGCGGCGCTGGCCGAGCGGGCCCGCGTCGGCTTGCACGGCGCCCCGCTCTACGCGTTGAGCCTGGGCAAGCGCGAGAGTCGTGACCTGCTCGAGGCGCTCAGCGGAGCGAGCGGCGGTCGAACCTCGCGCCCGCAGACGCTCGCGCAGGTCGACGCCTTCGTGGCCTTCCTCGAGCGCGCGCCCGAGGTCCGCCGGATCGCCCAGGTCGAGGTCGAGGTCCCTGGGATCGAGGGCGTTCGGGCGCCGATCAGCGCGACCTGGTTCGAAGGCGAGCGGCCCGTGATCCACTTTCGAGCCGAGCGCGACCAGGCCCTGCCGACCCGCGTGATCGTTCGCGGCCGCGCCGGCGACGAAGCCTTCGAGCAGACGCTCGCGCTCGGCAAGCCGGCCAAGCTCGAGGGCGTGCATCAGCAGTGGGCGGCCCGCGAGCTGCTCGCGACGCCCGACAAGCTGGCCTCGGTCGCGCTCAGCGTCGAGCACGGCGTGCTCGGCAAGCACACGGCCTTGCTCGTGCTCGAGAGCGAGGAGGCCTACGAGCGCTACGCGATCGATCGCAGCCGGCGCGCCGACGCGAACGATCCGTCGAGTGCGGGCCGCGATCCGGCCATCTCGGGCCGCGACCTCGACGGCGACGCGAGCCAGCCCTACCTCGGGCCCGGCGATCTTCAGCCGGGTGATCCCGAGATCCACATCCCGGCGCCCCGCGACGCGCTCTCGGTCGAGGTCGTGTTCCCCTTCGGTGAGACCAAGCCGGCGCGCTGGGAAGAGGAGCTCGGGCAGTGGACGCTGCGCTTCTTGGTCGACGACGAGGTCGAGCCGGGCGTCTACGAGGTCCTGGTCCGGATCACCCACGCCGACGGCCGGGTCGAGATCCTCCACCTCGACTACACGATCGACGTCGAGGCTCCGCAGATCGAGCTCGAGCTGCGCCTGCGCGACGACGGTGCCTACGACGTGCTCGCCCATCAAGTCTTGGCCGAAGCCGACGCGGCCCGCGAGCGACCCGAGGGCCGCGTCGGCGACGAGCGGGCGCGGACCCTCGACGCGCGCCACGTCGATCTGATCATGCCCGACGGCCAGACCCTCGCGCTTCGCCGCGGCGAGCGAGGCCACTTCGTTCGCCGTTGGGCGCCGAAGACCGCCGTCCAATGGCCGGCGCAGGTCAGCGTGGTGGTCGGCGATCGGGCGCTCAACAGCCGTCGGATCGAGCTCGCGCTCGACTTGCCGGAGGCCGCCCGATGATCGCCGCTGGCGTGCTCGCGGCAATGTTCGCGGCGGCGCCGATCGAGGTCCACACCGCGACCCGCGACGTGCGTGGCTGTCAGGCGCTCGAGCGGGGCTACGTCGCGGCGAGCGAGGGCGGCGTGGTCTTCCTCGACGCTGCGGGCGTGGCCGAGCCGGCGCTGACGGCCCTCGATGGTCTGCCCGAGACCCGCAGCTACGTGGTCGCGCCGGTCGCTGGATCCTCGACGCAGGTCTGGGCCGGGACCGAGGGCGGCCTCGCTCGGATCGAGCACGACCAAGCCGGCGCGCGCGTGATCGAGGTGATCGAGTCGGCCCCGCTCCGCGCCTTGGTCCAGCACGCGGGTCATACCTATGTCGGGACTTGGGGCGAGGGCGTGTTCGAGCTCGTGCAGGCCGAGCTGGTCGCGATCGCGGGCCCCGAGCTGGCCAAGGCCGATCGCATCACCGACCTCGCCTGGCATCGCGATCACCTGGTCGTCGCCAGCGCGGGCGCGGGCGCGTGGATCCTCGCTGGCCAGCCCGAGCCGCTCGCGGGCGTCGAGGGCATCGTCTGGAGCCTGGCGGTCCACGACGATCAGCTCTACGCCGGGACCTTCGTCGGCGTGCTCGAGCTTGGGGCTAGCGACGCGCGGACCCTCGCCACCCAAGACGCTCGCGCGCTCGCCAGCGTCGGCGGCGAGCTGTGGATCGGCAGCCATGGCCAGGGCTTGATCCGGCTCGACGAGGACGGGGGGGAGGGCGAGGCCCTGCTGCCCGAGCTCACCCACGTGCAGGGCCTCGACGGCGATCGCTGCGTCGCGACCTCGCAGGGCCTGTGGATCCACGGCGGCGCGCGCTGGACCAGGACCCTCGCCGATGGCCTGCCCTCGGGGGACATCAGCGCGATGGTCGAGCACGAGGGCCGGCTCGTGGTCGGGACCTTCGATCGCGGCGTGATGATCCACGACGCGGGTCGCTGGATCCCGCTCGACGATCCGCAGCAGACGATCGATCCGCAGATCAACGCGCTGGTCGCCGCGCCCGAAGGCCGGCTCTGGATCGCGACCGCCCGCGGACTCTTTCGCAAAGACGAGCGCACGGGTCAGGTCCAGCGCTGGACGAGCAAGACCGGCCTGCCGCACGACAGCGTGCTCAGCCTCGCGCTCACTCGCCAAGGCGAGCTCGTCGTCGGCACCCACGCGGGCGTCGTGATCGTCGACGCCGCGGGCGAGGTCCGCAGCTTGGGCGCGCGCGCGGGCAGGTGGGCGACCTGGGCGATCGCCGAGGCCGACGACGGCAGCTTGTGGCTGGGCACCACCCAGGGCTTGGTCCGCTGGCACGCGGAGAGCGGGTCGCATTACTCGATGCTCTCGGGCCACCTCGACGACAATTGGGTCACGGCCCTGCAGGTCGAGGGCGATCGCGTGCACGTCGGGACTTATGCGGGCGGCGTCATGCGCTTGACCAAGACCGACGCGACGCGCTGGCGCAGCGAGTCGCTCGGCGGCGGTCGGGTCAACCCGGGCGGCCTTCGCCTCGTCGACGGTCGACTCCACGCCTCGACCATGAAGGGGCTCTTGGTCCGCGACCATGACCGGTGGCGGAGCGAGGGCGAGCTGCCCTTCGAAGACGTGACCGGCGTGCTCGAGGTCGACCGTGGGCTCTGGATCGCGACCCGGCGCGGCTTGGTCCTGCATCAAGCGGCGAGCGTGAAGCAGCGCAGCAACCAAGCTGGGTAGCCGCCCGACCAGGCGGCCATGCACTCGCGCAAGGGTCCGAGCGTCGAGAACTCGGGCTCGTCCGCGAGCTCCTCGACCGCGCGCCGCAGCGCCGACACGCCCGCGCCGGGGAAGACCTCGAACGCGACGCTGGCTTGAACCGCGGCGCCGCGCAGCAGCAAGCCTGGGCTGGCGTGCAGCTCCAGACGGGTCAGCTCAGCCCGCGCATTGCTCATCGATCGGAGCGCGCGCTGCTTGTCGACGGCGATCCATCGCTCGCTCGGCTGGGCGCTCCGCGGCGGCTCGATCGACTTTTGCCAGTGCTCGAGGGTTCCGCGGATGTGCGCGAGTCCAGGCCGGTCGAGTTCGAAGGGCTCCACCCGACTCCGCCGCTTGGTCTCGAGCTGGCCGCCGCGCAGCTTGACGCCGATCGCCTCGTCGTCGCCCCACAGATAGTGGTCGGTGCGGGCCTCGACGTGGCCGCGATCGGCGAAGCGCTCGAGCGCGGCCTCGCTCGGCTCGCGCTCGCAAAACCAGCGCAGCTCGATGCTTCGCACGCGCTCGAGGCTAGCAGCCTGTGGTGGAACGCGCGAAAATCACGCGTTGGCGACAACTGCGCTGGCGACAGCCTCGCGAGTACGAGATCCTCGAGACCCTCGCCCACCACGACACCTTCGTCGAACTCCTGGGCAAGAACACCTTGTCCGATGCCCGCCGAATGCTGCGGATCTACAGCATCCCGCCGCGCGCGACCGACGTTCAACGCGAGCGGATCATCGAGCGCGCGCTGGGTGGTGTCCGATTTCAACTGGGGCAGGACAGGGGCACAGATGCTCGGGCGCCTCGGTCGGAGCGAAGGCATCCTCAAACCCCGATCCGCCGTTCGACGAGATCGTCGCTGCCCTGGTGACCGGAAAGACCCCGAGGAGCGAGCGCTTGGACACGCTCGATTCGTTCCGCGCGGGCGAGCTCCGGTTCTTGTGCAACGTCGGTGTCCTCACTACGGGCTTCGATGCGCCCAAGGTCGACGTGGTATGTCTGACGCGGCCGACCGGCAGCGCGCTGACCTACGAACAGATGGTTGGTCGAGGACTCCGCGGGCCGAAGAACGGCGGAACCGAGTCTTGCCTCGTGCTCGATGTGCAGGACGCAGGTCTGCCGGACTCGATCATGAGCTACGCCCGGGTCGCCAAGGAATGGGGGGCTTGATGTCTATGGTGGCGGGGTGCCGGACTGTGATAGTCACCTACCAGAGGCGAACGCCATGCGCTACCCGTTGAAACACATCTCCATCCGCGTTCCTTGGCATGACACTGGGTGGGACGGCCGAGTCTGCGCAGCGCCACGACTGAATGGAGCGTGTCTCAAGCTCAAACGCATTGCGGAGGACCGTGACGACGACGCGGAGGAGGCCATCGCCGGGCGCAGCATCAGGGAGTTGCCGCAATCGAAGTGGCCATCGTGTATTGCCGAGCGCGTGGGGTTCATGGCTCCTTTCGAGTACGTCCGCGAGGCCAATCATCCCTACAACCGTGGTCCCGAGACCAGCCACGGCCACTTCAAGCCAACGGGCCTGCGCCACCCGCCCTACTCTGCGCCGGCGGTGCCGTTCGCCTGGATGCTGCGCGAGGCGATGGAGACCTTGGGCGAGGAGCATGGGCTGGATGTCCAGGGCGACCGTGAACCGGACCTGGGCTTCAAGACACAGTGGATTCAAGAGCATCTGAACCAGACCGCCCTGCTCGACTGTTTCGCCGGCCACCTCGTGCCCGAACGCTCCCTTTGTTTCTTCTACGCCAAGCAGGTGCCGTTCGTCGAAGATGCGGCTGGCGGTCGCATCCTGATCGGTGTTGGACGGGTGCTACAGGTTGGCGCCGCGCAGGAGTACGCCTACACCACGAAAGATCTCGACGGAAAACTGCGCTCGATGTTGTGGGAGCGAATGGTTCGACACTCCATCCGTCCCGACTTCGAAGATGGCTTCTTGCTGCCCTATCACGCAGCTATGGAGAGGGCGGTAGAAGACCCCGAATTTGATCCGGCAGAGATCGCTGCCTTCTCACCCTCCGACCGACTCCTCGAGTT
>JAMHUH010000484.1:0-3040 GCA_035904925.1 Nannocystaceae bacterium | reverse complement strand
GGCGTGGTCCGCTTGAGCAAGCCGCTCGAGCGCTCGATCGGTCAGGGCCACCCATGGATCTACCGCGACGCGCTCGCGGGCACGCTGCCCGAGCCGGGCCGCGTGGTCACGGTGCTCGATCGCCAAGGTCGCTTCCTCGCCCGCGGCTTGGCCGAGGCCGGGCCGATCGGCGTCCGCGTGTTCACGACCCGCGACGAGCCGCTCGAGCGCGAGCTGATCGCCGAGCGGATCGCCAGCGCGCTCGAGCTGCGCGCGCGGCTGGCCCCGGCCGAGACCGACGCGCTGCGGCTCGTGCACGGCGAGGGTGATCGCCTCCCGGGCGTGGTCTGTGATCGCTACGCTGGCTTCGCGGTCCTGCGCTACGACGGCAGCGCTGCGCCGGCGATCGCGAGCGTGGTCGAGCGCGAGCTCGGGGGCCGACTTCGAGCGCTCGGTGTTCACACGCTGCTGCGCCGGAGCGGCCGCGGCGAGACCAAGCAGGTCGAGGTGATCTGGGGCGAGGCGCCGACCGAGGTGATCGAGATCCACGAGTGCGGCATGCGGCTGTTGGTCGATCTCGTCCGCGGGCAGAAGACCGGGATGTTCCTCGATCTGCGGGCCGCGAGGCGAAGGGTGCGAGGGCTGATCGCGGGGCTCGGCGATGCGGCGAGGGTCGCCAACTTGTTCGGCTACACCGGCGGGTTCTCGATCGCGGCCGGGCTCGGTGGCGCGGCCGAGGTCACGACCGTCGACGTCGCCGCGCCGGCGCTCGAGCTGGCGACGCGGGCGTGGGCGGCCAATGGCCTCGCGCCCGCGCGCCACCACGCGGCCGCGCGCGAGGTCGAGGCGTGGTTGAGCTCGGCCCCGCGCCGCGGCTTCGATCTGGTCGTCGCCGATCCGCCCAGCTTCGCGCCCAACCACGAGAGCCGCGAGCGCGGGCTCGCGGCCTATCGAGCGCTGCACGCCGCGGCTCTGCCCGCGGTGAAGCTCGGCGGCTTTTACCTGGCCGCGTCGTGCTCGAGCCATGTCGATCGCGCGGCCTTCGAAGACACGCTGCGCAAGGCCGCGAGGGCCCAGCGGGTCGAGCTGCAGGTGGTCGAGCGGGGCAGCGCCGACTTCGATCACCCGATCCCGCTCGGCTTCTCCGAGGGCGAATATTTGATCTGGACCCTCGCCCGCGTGCTGGCTTGACCGTGGGACTCGCCATGATTCCGACGCGCTCGAGATGATCGACCACCTCAGCTTCTACGCGACCGACTATCCAACGACCCAGCGCTTCTACGAGCAGGCCCTCGCGCCGCTCGGCGCCCGCGTGGTCATGCAGATGAGCGCGACCTGGAACCCCGACTGGCCCGAGCAGCGAATGTGTGCGTTCGGCGTCGAGCGCCCGATCTTCTGGATCGCCGAGACTCGCGACGCCGCGACGCCGCGCCACCTCGCGTTCACGGCCAAGGATCGAGCCGCCGTCGATGCATTCCACGCCGCCGCGATCGCGGCTGGTGGGATCGACAACGGCGCCCCCGGACCGCGGCCGCACTATCACGCCGACTACTACGGCGCCTTCGTGCTCGACCCCGACGGCAACAACATCGAGGCCGTCTGCCATCGCCCGACCAGCGATTCTTGACGGCTCACCAGGCCCAGCGCCCGCATTCCAGCCATTGCGGCTCGATGCAACGTCCCTCAAGGCAAAGGTCGGAGGCACACTGCTCGTGCGCTTCACACGGAGCGTCCGCTGGCAGCCGAGCCACGCACGACGCGATGGCGGGATCACACCAACCTTCGACGGCGCAAGGCGTCGCCGAATCGCAGGTCGCTCCAATCGCGACTCCCGGCTCGCAGGTCCCCTCGCTTCCACAAGCCAGGCCGGCATCGCAGCTCACGAACCACATTCCGCGCGCCGGGCCACAAAAGCCGCCCTCGGGGGCGGTGAACGAGTAGGTGCAAGGTCGATGGCAAGTCCGGTCGGGCGCGCACACGAGGCCTTGGGCGCAGTCGGACATGCGGTGGCCGAAGGATTCGCAGACTTCGCCTTCGGGCAGCTCGCCGTGGAAGAATTGGCAGTCGTTCGCACAATCGAACCATGTGCCCGAGGCCGCTTTCGGTGGACCGCCGAGATTTTCCAGGCGCTCGAAGCAATCGACCGCAAGCACCAAACCCGCGTCCGATGCCGCTTGGACTGATGCCTCGAAATAGGGTTGGACTTCGGCGAAGCAAGCTCCCTGAGAGGTAAAGGAAGGCGGCACGCACTCGTGGTACCCATCCGGGGGAGGCGATCGCGCGACGTGATAGCAGGCGTAGGAGCTCGAGACGAATGGCGCGTCGTCGACAGAGATTTGGTAGGGCTCCCAACCCCTGCCACAGTCGCATCGCATCGCGAGCAGACAAGCGAGTGGACCGACCATGACGAGATATCGGCGTGACATCGTCGTCGAGCATGCACCAATTCAAGGCGGCGCGAGGAAGACCGCGGCCGCCCGCTCGCCCGCGCTCGCCCAGGCCAGCTGCTCGCGGGCCCACTCGCGGATCTGCTCGCGATCGATCACCCCGGCCGCCTTGCGTCGACGCAGCGCGTCGCTGAGCCCCTCGACGCTGCCATCGCTGGCGAAGAGGCGCGGCTCGGGCCCGAGCGCGGCGAGGTGATGTACGGCCGGTCCGACGATCGGGCAGCCGAGCGAGAGCGCCATGACGGCGCTGCCCGAGGTGAAGGTCGCGCGATGGGCCGCGACGAAGCAGTCGGCGGCCGCGTGATAGACCGCGATCTGATCGTCGGGCACGTGGCCGAGCCGAACGATCACCCGTGGGTCGCCGGCCGCGAGCGCGAGTTCGGGCCCGACCTCGCCGATCGGCCGGCCCGCGATGATCAGGCGATCGTGCTCGCCGGCCATCGCCAAGAACGCGCCCAGGGCCTCGCCGATGCCCTTGTAGGCGCGCAGCTGGCCGAGCATGAGCGCGACGAAGCCCTCGGCCGGCAGCCCGAGCTGCGCACGCGCGGCCAAGCGATCGCCGAGCTCGCCGTAGTCGTCGATGTAATTGCCGTGCGGGAGGATCGTGGTCGGCC
>JAMHUH010000483.1:0-1890 GCA_035904925.1 Nannocystaceae bacterium | reverse complement strand
ACCGCGGGCGACGGTGAACATGTAGGTCTTGAGGCTGGCCTCGCCGCGGTAGTTGGGCAGGGTCATGATCACGTCGGCGACGAGGTCTCGGACGTCGACGGACTCCGGTAAGCGACACGAGAAGAACGTGGTGAGCCGGCGCTCGAGGTCTTTGATCGTGGCGTCGTCGGGGAATCCAGCGGTCATCCGCTCACCTTGGCGCGGGTCGTCGCGGATGCGCAAGTCGACAATTGTCGACTTGCCGAGGGCGGGGCTCGTGTCGACACTCGCCGCGTGGCGTTGATCGACGATCGCTCGTTCGGTGAGCTGGTTCGCAGCCTTCGGCATGCTCGTGGCATGACCCAAGAGGCGCTGGCGAAGCGCTGCGGTCTGTCGGCGGACACGATCCGGCGCGTGGAGGCGGGGATGTTTTCGCCGAGCCTGCAAACCCTTCGCAAGTTCGCGTTCGGGCTCGGACTGAACCTGGGCACGATCTTCGAAGCGTTCGAGCTGGGGGAGACGCGGCGCGAGCAAGAGATCGTCGACCTGCTCGCCTCGCGCTCGGCCCACGATCTCAATCGAGCGCTGCGGGTGTTGATCGTGTTCTTCGATGCGATCGACGCGAAAGCCCATGGAGAGAGCGACGACGACGAGCCGCCCGACGACGCGCCGCCCGACGAGGAGCGCGAGTAGCGATGCGAGCCCGCGCGTACTCGGCCCGGCTCGACGAGGGTGGTCGCGTGGTCTCGCTCGACGCCTGCGTCGGTCCGGGCTCGCCGGGACTCACGCTGAGCCACGGGGCATCGCACGAGGGCGTGGAAGGCTTGGCCCTGCGGCTTCGGGTTGGGCTGGCGCGCTGCGGTCACGTGCTGCCGCCTCGCGCTCGACGAGTCGTGCTCGGGCCGGCGGGCGCGAGCCCGGGGATCGATCTCGCGGCGTTGTGCGCCTTGCTGGCGAGCCACGAGATCATCCCGGCCGAGTCGCTGAGCGACGCGCTGCTGTGGGGCACGCTCGACCACGAGGGCCGGCTTGGGCCGACGCCAGGAGCTCGACGCGTCGCCGAGCTCGCTCGCGCGGCGGGCATGCGTCGGCTCTTCGTGAGCGCCGCGAGTGCGCCCGAGCTCGGCGACGCGCCGGGCCTGAGCATCGTGCTCGTGCCCGACGTTGCCACGCTCGTCGCCAACCTCCGCGACGAGCTCGCGCTGGGGTTCGGCGAGTCGAGTCGGCTCACCTTGCCCGCGCGCCCGGGCGCGCCCGACTTGGCCGACCTGCGCGGGCTGGCTCGCGTCCGCGGGGCGCTCGAGATCATGATCGCGGGTCGGCACGGCGCGCTCGTGATGGCGCCGGCCCGCGTGTCGACGATGTTGATCCGCCGACTCGCCGGTCTGATCCCCGAACCCGACGAGACCCTCGCCGCCGAGCGCCTCGCCTTGGGTCGCGTCGGCGCCGATCCGCGGGCCTTCGTGCAGCGCCTCGATCCCACACTCGCGCCCGCCGAGCTGCTCGGCTCGCACCCGGCTCGACCGGGACCGGCATGCCTGGCGCATGGCGGCGTGCTCGTGCTCGACGACCTTCGCCGCTACTCGGCCCCGCTGCTCGACGCGGTCCGCCGAGCCGCGAGCGGCTGCCTGGGTCCGCGAGCGGCTGATTTCGTCGTGCTGGCGACCACGCGAACGCCCAAGCATCGTCGGCCGGGCTTGCTCGCGCGCCCGCGGGCGCTCGCCGAGTGTGTGGCGTTGGTCGCCGAGTCCGACCCCGAGGATCTCGACCAGGCCGGCGCGCCAACTCGGGTGGTCCGCTCGAGGATCACCACGGCCCGCGCTCGCCAGCAGCAGCGCTTCCGCGGCCGCTGGCTCGACCTTCCGTGGACCTGCAACGCGCAGATCCCCGGCCAACCAAACGTGCTCGACG
>JAMHUH010000482.1:0-6693 GCA_035904925.1 Nannocystaceae bacterium | reverse complement strand
AGCTTGCCCTCGGCGACGAACATGAAGGGCCGGGCGGTGAAGTGCGGGCGAGTCGAGGACGCGAGCTCGGGCTCGGTCACGCTCGGCTCGGTCACGCTCGGCTCGGTCACGCTCGGCTCGGAGCATGCGGGCGCCTCGACGCTCGCGGCCACCGGCGTCGCGCAGTCCTCGATGATCTGCGTCCGCGGCAAGCTCAGCGCGAAGATCATCGGCCCCAACAAGAACCCTGCACCGACCACGAACTCGAGCTCTCGGACGCCTCGCATGTGGCCCTCACGCGCAGACCCCCCTCGCTGATTCCGTGCTCGTGATCGCTCGAGTTCGACCCATTCTTGGGGGGTGTGAAACTATTTTCTCAGTGGGTGTGAGCGGCCAAGTGGACCTGGCGTTGGGCCCTGCGTGCCAAGTCCCCGTCGTCCCCTCGGCCTTCGTCCCGTGTTTGGAATGCTCGTGCTGCTCGGTCTGAGCGGCTGCGCGATGCGAGAGAGCTCGGAAGACCGCAGCGCGGGCAGCTACGCCGAAGCACGAATCTCGCCCGCGCCCGCTCGAGAAGACTACGCGGCCCTCGGCGAGAACCAGTTGATGCCGGTCGACCAGGCCGCGATCTCGACCTTCTCGATCGACGTCGACACGGCCTCCTACAGCAACGTCCGCCGCTTCTTGAACGATGGCGCCCTGCCCCCGATCGACGCCGTCCGGATCGAAGAGCTGATCAACTACTTTCGCTACGACTACGCCCCGCCAAGCGGGCCCGAGCCTTTCGCGGTCATCCACGAGGTCGCCGACTGCCCTTGGAACGCCGAGGCCCGCTTGGTCCACATCGGCCTCCAGGCCAAGACCATCGCCGCTCAGCAGCTCCCGGCGCGCAACCTGGTGTTCTTGCTCGACGTGTCCGGCTCGATGGAGTCGCCCGACAAGTTGCCCTTGCTGCGCAACGCGATGAAGCTGCTGGTCGCCAACCTCGACGCCGACGATCACGTGGCGATCGTCGTCTACGCAGGAGCGGCTGGCGTCGTGCTCGAGCCGACCTCGGGCGCCGAGCAGCAGACCATCATGGCCGCGCTCGATCGCCTCCAAGCCGGCGGCTCGACCAACGGCGGGGCCGGGATCGAGCGGGCCTATGCGCTCGCCCGCGAGCACTTCGAGGCCGGCGCGATCAATCGGGTGATCCTCGCGACCGACGGCGACTTCAACGTCGGCACATCCTCGCAATCGGCGCTCGAGGACTTGATCGTGCAAGAGCGCGATTCGGGCGTGTTCTTGTCGGTGCTCGGGCTCGGGACCGGCAACTTGAAGGACTCGACGATGGAGATGTTGGCCGACAAGGGCAACGGCAACTACGCCTACCTCGACACGATCAGCGAAGCCCGCAAGGTCTTGGTCGAAGAGGCCGGCGGCACGCTGGTGACGGTCGCCAAGGACGTGAAGATCCAAGTCGAGTTCGATCCGGCCCAGGTCGCGTCCTACCGGCTGATCGGCTACGAGAATCGAGTGCTCGACAACCAAGACTTCGCCGACGATCGCAAGGACGCTGGCGAGATCGGTGCCGGCCACTCGGTCACCGCGCTCTACGAGATCGTCGCGGCCGAGCACGCCGAACCGGGCAAGCCCCTCGCCGATCTCCGACTCCGCTACAAGCAGCCCGAGGGCGAGCAGAGCCAGCAGATCGAGTTTTCGATCGTCGACATGGGTGGCAGCCTCGAGGCGAGCTCGATCGACTTTCGCTTCGCCGCGGCCGTGGCCGAGTTCGGCCTGCTCTTGCGCGACTCGGCCCAGCGCGGGACCGCGAACTGGGCCCAGACCAAGGCGCTGGCCGAGGGCGCGATCGGTGCCGATCCCGGCCACTATCGACGGGAATTTCTCACGCTGATCGAGCGGGCCGACACGCTCGACTGAGTCATTCGGGGCTTACGCTCACACGATGCGCCTGGCCGCTTCGATCTCGTTGACGCTCTCGCTGACCGCCTGCACGGCCACTTCGGATCCCACGCCGAAGACCGAGCAGGCGCCTGCGAAGTCGGAGGTCCAGCCCGAGCCCGCCAAACCCGAACTCGAGCCCGCCAAGCTCGAGCCCGCCAGCTTCGAAAAGCGCTTCGGCGGGCTCTGGGTCGACGTCGGCAAAGACGTCGCGCTCGCGCCCGAGGGCGGCTACGTCTTGGTCGGTCGCTCGCAGCGGGTCGACGATCGCTACAGCGACGACTACCAGCTCGCGGTCATCGTGATCGATGGCGGAGGCGAGGAGCGCTGGAAGCAGTATCTCGGGGGCGAGGGCAGCTACCAGGTCGGCGCGGCCTTGGTCGTCGACGCCGAGGGCATGGTCGTCGTCGGCACCACCGATGGTGAAGGCGCGGGCTCCGACGACGCGTGGGTCGTTCGGCTCGACTGGTCGGGCGAGCAACGTTGGGCGCATACCTTGGGTGGCGCGGGCAAAGACTTCGCCCGTGATGTCGCGGCGGCGCCCGACTCGGGCGTGCTGGTCCTCGGTGGGACCAAGTCGAGCGAGCGCGAGCAGACGATGGCCTGGCGGCTCGACGCCGAGGGCACGCTGCTGTGGACCTCGGTGCTCGGCGACACGCGCTACGATGTCGGCTCGGCGCTGGTCCCCGACGCGGGTGGCTGGACGATCGTCGGCAGCACCACGTCCGCGAGCGCGGACCCGAACGACGACGCATGGCTGGTCCAGATCGACGACCAAGGCAAGCTTCGCGGCTCGCATGCCCACGGCGGCGAAGGTCAAGATCGCCTCTACGGGCTGGTCGCGCTCGAGCAGGGCTGGCTCGCGGTCGGCGAGTCCAACGAGGCGGGCTGGCTGGTCTGGTACGACGCCGAGGGCAAGGTGGTCGACGAGCGTCGCAGCAAGCCTGGCGTGCTGCTCGACGTCGTCGCGTTGCCGAGCGGCTGGGCGGTCGGCGGGGTCGTCGACGAGGGTCTCCCGGGCGCTTGGCTGGGTTGGGTTGGGCCCGATCACGAACAAATTCGGGCGCGCACCTTCCAGCCGAGTCGCAACGCCCTCGAAGCGCTTGTCGCCACCCCCGAGGGCGGGCTGATGCTGACCGGCAACTGGGCGACGATGAACTCGAACTACGCCAACATCTGGGCCTGCAAGCTCGACGCGCAGGGCGAGGGCTGCTGAGCTCGATCACACCCGCGTGGTCAGCCGGCCTGCTTGGTAGTCCGCGAAGGCCTCGATCAGCTGCTCGCGGGTGTTCATCACGAAGGGCCCATGGCGGGCGACCGGCTCGTCGAGCGGGACGCCTGCGAGCAAGAGCAGCTCGGCCCGCTCGCTCGCCTCGCCCGTCGCCGTCTGGGTCGAGAATTCGATCGTATCGCCGGTGTCGGACAAGCGCGCGAGCTGACCCTCGCGGACCCGCCGGCCGCCGAGCTCGAGCGCGCCCGCGAACACGTAGACCAGCCCGCGATAGCCCGCCGGCACGGCCGCGACGATCGAAGCCCCGGGCTCGAGCGTCCAGTGTTGGTAGAGGATCGGCGTGCGCGTGGCGATCTTCGCGTGCACGCCGAGCGCCTCGCCGGCGATCACCTTGACCTCGACCTTGCCGTCCTCGCTGCGTGCGACCGGAATCTCGGCCTTGCCGATCTCTTGGTAGCGCGGCGCCATCATCTTGTCGCTCGCCGGCAGGTTCACCCAGATCTGGAAGCCGTGCATGACCCCGCCGCGACGCTTGAACTCGGGGTCGGGCAGCTCCGAATGGATCACGCCCGCGCCGGCCGTCATCCACTGGACGTCGCCGGGCCCGAGCTTGCCCTGGTTGCCCGCCGAGTCGCTGTGCATCATCGCGCCCGCGAGGATGTAGCTGACGGTCTCGAACCCGCGGTGTGGATGCGCTGGGGCACCGATCGCCTGGTTCGGGCCCCACTCGATCGGGCCGAAGTGATCGAGCAGCAAGAAGGGATCGACGTGATCGAGGGTCGCGGTCGGAAAGGGCCGTCGAACCGGGAAGCCGCCGCCTTCGAGCACGCGGACGGTGTCGATGACGCGGGTGACGCTGCGCGGCGTGTTGGACATGACGAGGTCTGGCTACGCTTGGGCGTCGATCGGGTTACGAGCGTCGGCCCGCTTACGAGAGCGGCCCGATCGCCGGCGCGCTTGCACGAGAGGACCTCGGCGCACGATCCTGTGGACATGGCTCGCACGATCCTCGCGCTCTCGTTGACCCTGCTCGGCTCGAGCTGCGCCGCCGACCCTCGGCCCGCGAGCGACGAGGGCCTCTCCTCGCTCGACGAAGCTGGCAGCGCGAGCGAGAGCGCGTCGAGCGAAGACGCGACCAGCAACGACTTCACCGACGATGGCGCGGGCCCACCCTGCACGAGCGACGCCGACTGTCCGGGTCAGGTCTGCTTGCCCGAGTCGGCGACCTGCGGCGATCCAGGCTCGTGCTTCTTCGCCGGCGACTGCCCCGAGGGCCAGGTCTGCACCGACAACGTCTGCATGATCGGCGGCGAGTGTGGCGGGTTCCAATTCGAGATCGAGGCGATCCCACCCAACCTGCTGATCTTGCTCGACCGCAGCGGCAGCATGGACGCCGCGGTGCCCAACACCAACCTCAACCGTTGGGAGGTCGCCAAGGTCGCGATCGCCCAGCTGACCAACAGCTTCGACGCCAAGATCCGCTTTGGCCTCGCGACCTACTCGGCCTGCGTCGGCAACGGCTGCTCGGCGGGCACGGTGGTCGTGCCGATCGCCGACATGAACGCCGGAGCGATCAACGGCTTCCTCGACATGACCGTCGGCGTCGGCTCCAACAACGGCGACGCGATCGATGGCCAAGGCAAGATCCAGTACCTGTGCGACTCGGGCGATCCCGAGACCAGCACCGGAACCTCGCTCGACGCTCAGGTCGGCAACCCGGCCCTGCAAGACAGCCTGCGCGACAACGCGATCTTGCTGATCACCGACGGCTCCGAGAGCGGCGCGTGCGTGCAAAATGGCGTCAACGGCCCGGTCGCGGCCGCCAACCTGTTTGGCCAGGCGGTCCCGGTCAAGACCTTCGCGGTCGGGTTCGGCGGCGCCAACCTCGACGAGATCAACAACATCGCCCAGGCCGGCGGGACAGGGATGGGCTTCCAGGCCGACCAGGCCGATCAGCTGGAGCTGGCGCTCGAGCAGATCGCCAACGCGGTCGCGACCTGCGTGTTCCAGCTCGATCAGGTCCCGCCCGATCCCAACGAGATCTACGTGTTCTTCGACAAGGTCGTGCCGGGCGTGGCCAACGACCCGCTGAACGGCTGGACCTACGATCCTGTCGCCAACACGATCACCTTCCACGGCACTTCGTGCGAGGCGATCAAGGCCGGCACGATCACCGACATCGACATCGTCTACGGCTGCAACGAGCCGCCGATCGGCTGACGCCGATCGGCTGACGCCGATCCTTCGCGCGAGCGCCCGCAAGCTCGAGCGAGCGCTCCCGCGAAGATCAGCGAGGGATCAGCGGCGCCTCATTGGCACTCGCAGTCGGGCGCATCGACCAGCTCGCGGCCGGTCTCGGTCCCGGTGTACTGCCAGCTCGTCGTCGACTGGTTGGTCATCTGGATGACGACCTGGTTCATCGTGAAGCTGTCGAGGTTGTTGCCGAAGCTGAAGGGGTTGGTCGGCTGCGCGACCGTGTCGTCGACCGGGACCGCCATGCCGTTGGGCAGACCGCCGAGGCCACACAGACCGCCCATGCACAAGATGGTGCCCATCGTGTGGACGTCGGCCATCTCGGCCGGGGCCCAGTTGACCGTGCCGTTGTCGAGCGGGCCCGAGGTCAGGCCGCAGTCCGTGGGTCCGGCCGTCGCCACCAGGTCGGTGGTCACGGTCGTGGGGCCGGTGACCACGAAGTTGATGTCCATGGCGTAGGCGTTGATGAAGGCCTGTCCACCCGGCTCACCGGCGACATCTTGGAAGTGCAGGACCATCGAGCCCGGCCCGATGTTCTTGTTGTCGTCGTAGGGCTCTTCGACCACGTTGACCTGGTCGCCCGCGCCCAGCGGCGTCCCGCTGATCTCGAACTCGCTGCCCGTGAGATCGTAGGTGATCTCCCAGACCTGGCAGTTGCCCATCCCCGTGGTCGTGTCGGTGGTCGTGTCCGTCGTCGTGTCGGTCGTCGTGTCCGTCGTCGTGTCGGTCGCGTCCGTCGTGTCGGTCGTCGTGTCCGTCGTCGTATCGGTCGTGCTGCTGGTCGTGTCGCCGGTGTCTCCGGTGGTGTCGCCGGTCGTATCGACCTCGTCATTGCCCTCGTCGGCCGAGCTATCGCCACAGCCAACGACCACCAAACCACAAGCGAGGGACAGACCAACCAGAGAAATGGGGAGCCGTTGAAGCATGGGCCAGGATAAGCCTGGCGTAATTCACGCTAGGGTGATCCCGATCACACTCGAATCCCGACGGCGATCCAGCGAGCCCAGAGCGAGAGAGCGACCGCGCTCGCCGACTCGCCGAAGCGAGCTCGGCGAGTCGCGCGATCCAGCTCAGACGTAGATGCTGCCGCGGTTGAGCGCCTGGCGAACGAGCACCGGCGTCGCCTTGTCGACGTTGTTCTTGACCAACCACTCGATCTTCGCCGGCAGCACGTCCTTGACCTTCTCGCGCTTGCTCCTCCAGCGCTCGACCGGACCCTCGTAGCCGATGTCCTTCAGGGCCGCGACGACCTTGGTGTAGTCGTTGACGTTGATGCTGGACTTCTCTCGCAG
>JAMHUH010000481.1:0-5847 GCA_035904925.1 Nannocystaceae bacterium | reverse complement strand
CGCGCAGGCCGCGCTGCGCGTGGCCGAGCGCATAGCGCGCGCGTTCGAGACCTCCATCCAGTTCGATGATCAGACCACGATCGCGCAAGCAAGGAGTCGAAATACCCCATGAATTCGGGCAGCACCCCGTCGACGTCGGTCATCAACGCATGAAAGTGATTCGACATGCAGAGCACCTCGTGCACGTCCATCCGATAGCGCGCAGCCGCGACAGCAAAGAGATATTCGAACACCCGCACGACCTCGGCGACGGGCACGAACCTGAACATCCGACACACGGCTCGGGCAGTGACGAAGCAGAGCCGACCAGGGACGACGGATCGCGGCGCAGTCATGCACCCGGGCTTGTCGGCCGCGGCCTCGCGGCCTTGCACGAAACAGCTCTTCGCCCGCCACGAAGGCGTCCAAATCAGTATCCCAGGCGAGTCTGGGCGATGCGGCGGACGATCCGCAGGCCATCGCGAACCCGCGAGAAGTCGGTCGTCCCGTGGTCGCGACCGTGGCGCGTGACCGGGACCTCGACGACTCGACCGCCGCGGGCGACGACCTGGCAGAGCATCTCGGTCTCGACGTCGTAGTGGCGGGCGCTGAGCTCGAGCCCGCGCAGGGTGTCGCTTCGAATCGCTCGGAACCCGGCTTGGGTGTCGGTCACCTTGGCCCCGAAGGCGAGGTTGAACAGGCCGTTGATCGCCATGGTCCCGAACCGGTTGATGGTCGAGATGGCGCCGCGGCGGAAGGTGCCCAAGAAGCGCGAGCCGATCACGAGGTCGACCCCGGGCACGAGCGCGTCGAGCAGGCGGGGAATCTCGGCGGGGTCGTCCTGGCCGTCGGCGTCGAGCAGCACGATGATCTCGCCCTCGATGTGGTCCAGCGCCTCGCGGATCGCCCCACCCTTGCCGCGATTGGGCGACAAGCGAAGCACCTTGGCGCCGGCCCGCTCGGCCAGCTCGGCGGTGGCGTCGCGCGAGCCGTCGTCGATGACCCAGACCTCGTGGGGCGTCCGGGTGTGTGCTCGGCAACCCGCGACGATCGCCGAGATGGTCGCGGCCTCGTCGTGAGCCGGCAGGACGACGGATACGAGTGGCTCGGGGCTCATGCGATGACCCCCGAAGTATCACGGCCCGCCGCCCACCGCACGGCTTGGAGGGCGAAGAGCGAGGCCCAGACGTTGACGTCGACGTGCCCGGACGCACCCGCGAGGTAGCTCAGACCGCCAGACTCGGTCTGTCGAAGCCGCAGCTGATCGAGCGCCAGCGCGATCGGCCGGGCGAACTCGATCGGATCGATCCGAGCCCAGATTCGCACGGCTTGGGCGATGACGTCGCTCGGCCAGGCGACCGCTTGCTCGGGCGCCGCGACCCAATTCGGCAAGCTGCCCTGGGCGTCCTGGATCGTGGTCAGCCAGCGCGCGCCCGCGAGCAGGCGCGCGTGCTCGCGTTGGGGCTCGAGCAGCATGCCCTCGAGCGCGTAGCAGGACGCGTGGACATAGCTGCGCGGATCGTCGGCGCGGATTCGAATCCGGCCATCGTCGAGGCTAGTCATCTGGTCGAGCCGAGCGAAGTGCTCGGCGAGCTCGCCGCGATCCCGACGAGGGTCTTCACCGAGCAGCGCGTCGAGCTCGGCGAAGGCCCAGCGAAGCTTGCCGAGGTGAGCCGAAGCCCGCGTGCTCCAGCGCGCCTCGCCGGCCGGGAACGCGACCGCGCCCGCGCGAAGATCGGCCGCGAGGGCCAGGCCCATGCGCTCGAGCAGCGCACGATCGATGCCGAGCCCACGTCGCGCGGCCTGAACCAGGCCAACCACGACGATCGCCGAGTCGAAGCTGTAGCGGACCTCGCCTCGGCCGACCCGACCGGCCTCGTCGACCTCGCTCGCAACCCAACCTGCGACGCGCTCGAGCTCGGCGTCCGTGATCGAGTCTTCGCTCGCCAACACCGTCAGCCACAGCCCCGCGACCTCGGGATAGGCGTAGCCCGGGTGGCTCGGGTTGACCCACGAGAGCACGGCCCCGTCAGCGCGGACAGCCTCGCCGCGCAGCCACGCGAGCAGCCTCGATTCGTCGGGTCCGCTCATGTCCGTAGAATCTCGAGGCCGCGGCGCAAGGTCTCGACGCTGGCCCGCAGCGGCGCGCCGGCGAGCGCCGGGTAGGCCTCGCAAGGGGTGAAGCAGCCGCCACAGTCGAGCCTTTCGACCTCGCCCCGAGCGTTGCGGACCTCGACGGAGTGCCAGAGCGAGGCGAACGAGTGCTCGCGCAGGGAGCCGAGCGGTCGATCCCAGACATGGCAAGGATAGAGCTGGCCCTCGGGGCTGATGAACGCGGTCGAGCGCAGCGACTGGCAAGGGATGTTCGAGGGCTCGCCACGATCGACGAACTCGGCGTTGATCAAGAAGCCGAGCTCCATCAGATCGACGAAGCCCTTGGGCAGCCCGCGGCGGCGCACGTGCTCGTCGATCGAGGACCGACGCGCCCGGGCGGCCTCGGCCAGATGGCCGTTGGCGAAGAAGTGCTCGCTGATCTGCAAGCGGTTCCAATGCCACTCGCGGGGCTCGAAGTCGGGGAAGCGGCGGAGCAGCTCGGCCTCGAGCGCGTCGAGGTGCGGCTCGCTCTCGGGCGTCAGCGTCGTGCCGATGAAGACCGAGACCTGCGGCATCGCCCGCAGCGCGGCGAAGGTCTCGATCGCGCGAGCGAAGGCGCCGACCTGGCCGCGGATGCGATCGTGGACCTCGGGCGGACCGTCGATGCTGACGGTCACGATCAGCTCGACCTCGGGCCGACGCGCGACGAATTCGGTGCAGGCCTCGACCGTGCGTCGAGTGAAGCTGCCGTTGGTCGGGAAGTGCAGAACCAACAGCTGCGGCGTGGTCTCGGCCACGGCGACGAGCAGCTCGGCCGCGTCCTTGCGCAGGAAGGGCTCGCCGCCGGTCAGATCGAGCCAGCACAGGCGCGGGAGCTGACGCAGGATGTCGGCGATCTCGGGGACCGAGAGCTCGCCCGCGCCCTCGTGCTTCCAGGTCTGGCACATCCCGCAGCGGAGGTTGCAGCGGCGGGTCACGTCGAAGACCACGCGCGTCGGCGAGTCGGGCCGGCGAAACCAGGTCTCGGACAGTCGAAGGACCATCCGCGCTCGGTTGGCCAGTCGCTCGGCTCGCGCTGGCGTCGACACCCTCGCCTCATAACACGGCTTCGGGCAGCGTTGGCTGCGCTGCCCGAGGATGCCCAATGCCCGAAGGCGAGGACTCAGTTGACGGTGGTGGGGTCGAGCTCGAGGCCGACCAGCGACTCGCCGAGCACCATCCGGCGACCGCTCGAGCTGAGCAGACCCGAGCGGGCCATCGAGCTGAGCGTGCGCGAGACGGTCTCACGGCAGGATCCGACCATGCGCGCGAGCTCCGACTGGGTCGGGACGGGCGCCAGGATCCAGCCCTGATCGGCCGGCGAGTGGCGACCCTGTCGCTTGGCGAGCCGGATCAAGGTCTGGCGCAGCCGCTCCTCGACGTCGAAGAGGGCGAGGCCGCTGGCGACCGACTCGACGTCGCGCAGCTTCTGGGTCATCAGCCGCATCAAGCGGACCATCGTGTTGGGGTCGCGGCGGATGTGGGCCGAGAGTACCTCGGCGGGGATGCGGGCCAGGTCGCTGGCGACGGCGGTGATCGCCGTGGTCGAGGCTCCGACGCCGTCGAGCGCGGCGGTCTCACCGAAGACGTCGCCGGGACCGAGCGAGGCGAGGATGATGTCGCGGCCACCTTCGGCGGCGCGGGTCAGGTTCACGCGACCGCGCAGGACCACATAGAGTCCATCGGCCGGTTGGCCCTCGCGCAGGAGCACGGTGCCGCTGCCCTTTCGCACTCGAACCACCGACCGGGCCAGCGTGTCGACCTCTTCGGGACGGCTGGCGAGAAAGGGGTCGATGCAGGCGAGCATCTCTTCGGAGCTCATGCGCTCGAGCGGGATCGACGTTCGCGGGGTCTGCATGACCGTGGCCTAGAGCACTTGTCGTGCCACCCCATGCTTCGTTGGCCCAAGTTCCCAACCATTCGAGATCATTACATTCTGTTTGCACTCCCCGAGGTCGGGCCCATGGAGATCGACTGTTGCGTGCACACGACACCTGGTGGTCTCGGGTCACTGTGAAGTGTGACACACAGCACCTTGGACGACCGAGTGGTCCGACCACTTTCCCACCCTCGAGTGCGTCGGTTAGCCTCCGCGCGTGCCGACGATCGTGTTGAACGGCGAATCCCGAGCGCTGCGCCCCGGCGCGACGGTCTCGAGCTTGATCGCCGAGCTCGGCCTCGACTCCCGGCAGGTCGCCGTGGAGCGCAACCGCGAGGTCGTCCCGCGAGCCAACCACGGCGAGACCGTGCTGGCCGAGGGCGACCAAGTCGAGGTCGTCACCTTCGTCGGTGGAGGTTGATCCGTGACCGTGATCGTGACCGACACCCAAAACGACACCTGGCAGCTCGCTGGCCGCACCCTCACCTCTCGCCTGATCGTCGGCACCGGCAAGTACAAGGACGCCGAAGAGACCGTGGCTTGCCTCGCCGCGAGCGGGGCCGAGATCGTCACCGTCGCGCTGCGGCGGGTCGACCTGAGCGCCAAGGACAACCTCCTGAGCTGGATCGATCGCAGCCGCTACCTGCTGCTGCCCAACACCGCGGGCTGCTACTCGGCGGAAGAGGCCGTCCGCACGCTCCGGCTCGCCCGCGAGCTGGGGATCGCCGATCTGGTCAAGCTCGAGGTCATCGGCGATCCCAAGACCTTGCTGCCCGACAACGAGCAGACGCTCGAGGCCGCCAAGATCCTGGTCGCCGAGGGCTTCACGGTCCTGCCTTACTGCACCGACGATCCGATCTTGTGCCGCAAGCTGCAGGACATCGGCTGCGCGGCGGTCATGCCCTTGGCGGCGCCGATCGGCAGCGGCCTGGGCATTCGCAACCCCCACAACCTCGCGCTGATCATCGAGCAAGCGACCGTCCCGGTGATCGTCGACGCGGGCGTGGGCACGGCCTCCGACGCCGCGGTCGCGATGGAGCTCGGCTGCACCGGCGTGCTCATGAACACCGCGATCGCGGCCGCCCAGCAGCCGGTCCGCATGGCCGAGGCGATGCGCCTGGGCATCCTCGCCGGACGCCAGGCCTTCTTGGCCGGACGCATGCCCAAGCGCATGCATGCCCACGCTTCGAGCCCGACGCTCGGGCTGATCGAGTGACGTGGTCCCGCGCTTGCTCGCCATCACGCCGCCGCGGGGCGTGATCGATCCCGAGCTGGTCGACGCGTGGTTGGACGCGGGCGGCCGGACGTTGGGGATCGCGGTGCTGCTGCGCGAGCCGGGTCTCGGACTCGCGCAGCTGCTCGCCTCGGAGCGGCTCGCAGGGCTGCGTCGTCGGCTCGCCGAGCGCGGGATCCCGGCGCTCGCCTCGGTCGATGCCCACGAGCTCGACGGGTTCGATCATGCCGAGCCCCCGCTGGCGGGCGTGCAGCTGCGCGGCGACCCCTCGACGACGACGCTCGCTCGCGTCCGCCCGCGCGTGTCGGGCTTGCTCGGTCGCTCGTGCCACGGGCTCCAGCCGACCGAACCAGCCGACGACTTGGTCGACTACAGCGTGCTCGCGCCGATCTTCACGCCGATGACCGATCAGCCGGGCGTCGTGAAGACGCCGATCGGGCTCGAGGGCCTGCGCGGCTGGCTTGGGCGGCCTAACCTGCTGGCGCTCGGCGGCATCACCCCGGCCAACGCGGCGAGCGTGCTCGAGGCGGGCGCCACGGGCGTCGCTGGGATCAGCCTGGTTTTTGCCGGTCTGCGCGACGCAGCCGACAATGTCGCGGCGCTCGTCCGCATCTTCGCGGCC
>JAMHUH010000480.1:0-6502 GCA_035904925.1 Nannocystaceae bacterium | reverse complement strand
CGAGCTGATGGAGCGCGGATCTACGTGCGCGCGTTGGGTCCGCGCGAGTCGACCGAGCCCGCGCTGTTGATCCTCGACGGGATCGGCTGTGCGGGTTGGGCCTTCCGCAAGATCGCCCCGCAGATCGCCAAGCGCCGGCAGGTCGTGTTCGTCCACTACCGCGGACATGGGCGATCGCCGACTCCGCCGCGACCTTGGCATCTCGGCATGCACACCTTGGCCGATGACGCCGCCGCCGCCTCCACGGCCCTCGGCATCGATCGCGTGGTGGTGCTCGGGTTCTCGATGGGCTTTCAGGTCGCGCTCGAGTTCTATCGCCGCCACCACGAGCGGACGGCCGGGCTGATCTCGCTCGCGGGTCCTCCGGGTCAGCCGCTCGAGTCGTTTCGCGGGACCAACACCTTCGCGTTCGCGCTGCCCTTCATGGTCGCCGCGACGCGGATGGCGACCCAGCTGACCACGCGGGCGTGGCGTTCGATTCTGCCGAGCCGGCAGGTGTTCGACATCGGCTTGCGCTTCGAGGTCAACCGCGCGCGCATCGACAGCCGCGACTTCGAACTCTACTTGCGCGGCATGGCGGACATCAGCCCCGAGCTCTTCGTCGCGATGCTCGAGCAAGCCCACCGTCACTGCGCCGACGATCTGCTCCCGCGCATCCGCGTGCCGACGTTGGTCATCGCCGGCGCGCGCGACGAATTCGTCCCGCTGCCGCGCCTGCGCGAGATGGCCTTCGCCATCCCCGGCGCGCGCTGGGAGGTGTTCGACGATGCGACCCACGCGTTGCCGGCCGAGTACCCCGACGAGATTGCCGAGCGCATCGCCGCGTTCCTCGACGACATCCCGGACGCCATTGCGCTGCGCTCGACGTGAATTCGAGTGCACGCCACGGCTCACGTCTGACCCACGCTTGGCGTCGAGCAAACGCACTCCTGCGCGCAGCGGCGACACCTGGGCCCGTGCGCAGGCTCGTGGTACTCGACCAACGTTCCGTGGAGGATTTCGTCCATGTCTCGTGAAGTCGTCATTGCCAGCGCAGTACGTACTCCCATTGGTAGCTTTCAAGGTGCGCTCGCCAGCGTCGCCGCGACCAAGCTCGGTTCGATTGCGATCGCGGAGGCGCTTCGACGCGCCGGCGTCGAGGGTCGCGAGGTCGACGAGGTGTTCATGGGCATGGTCCTGCCGGCGGGCGTCGGCCAGGCGCCTGCACGTCAAGCCAGCAAGGGCGCAGGCATCCCCGACTCGGTCGGCGCGCTGACGCTCAACAAGGTCTGCGGATCGGGGCTCAAGGCGGTCATGCTCGCCGCTCAGGCCATCAAGGCCGGCGACGCGGAGATCCTGGTCGCGGGCGGCATGGAGTCGATGTCGAACGTGCCCTACTTGCTCCCGGGCGCGCGCGAGGGCTTCCGGCTCGGCAACCGCACGGCCCTCGACGGCATGGTCCACGACGGCCTGTGGGACCCCTACCACGACTATCACATGGGCAACGCGGGCGATCTGTGTGCGCGCGAGTGCAGCGTCAGCCGCGATCGCCAAGATGGCTTCGCCGCGGAGAGCTACCGCCGAGCTCAGCACGCCGTCAGCGAGGGCCTCTTCGACGCCGAGATCGTCCCGGTCGAGGTCACGGGTCGCAAGGGCGACGTCACCAAGGTCGCGCGCGACGAGGAGCCCTTCCGGGGCGACATCGCCAAGCTGCCGAGCTTGCGTGCGGCCTTCAGCAAGGACGGCACGGTCACGGCCGGCAACGCGCCCGCGATCAACGACGGCGCCGCGGCGCTGGTCGTGATGTCGCGCGAGCAAGCCGACAAGCGCGGCATCACCCCGCTCGCCACCATCACGGGCTACGCCGGCTACGCCCAGGCGCCCGAGTGGTTCACGACCGCGCCCGCGGGCGCCATGCAGGCGCTGCTCGGCAAGACCGGCAAGCAGGTCTCGGACATCGATCTCTGGGAGATCAACGAGGCCTTCTCCGTGGTCGCGTTGGTCAACCAAGACAAGCTCGGCATCGCCAGCGATCGCCTCAACGTCCGCGGTGGTGCGGTCGCGCTCGGGCATCCGATCGGCTGCTCGGGCGCGCGCGTGCTGGTCACCTTGATCCACGCGCTGACTCAGCTCGGCAAGCATCGCGGCGTCGCGTCGCTCTGCCTGGGTGGCGGCGAGGCCGTCGCGCTGATGGTCGAGCGCTGAACCTTCACGCCCAACTTTCGAGGACATCCACGGCCAACTTTCGAGGAGATCCACATGATCGACATCAGGACCATTGGAGTGCTGGGCGCGGGCCAGATGGGCGCCGGGATCGCCCAGGTCGCTGCGACCGGCGGTTACGCCGTGTTGCTCGCCGACGTCGACCTCGCCCAAGCCGAGAAGGGCAAGGCCGGGATCGCCAAGCAGCTCGACCGTCAGGTCGAGAAGGGCAAGCTCGACGCCGACACGCGCGCGGCGATCCTCGCCCGGATCACCTGCGTCGACGGGCTCGCTGGGCTGGCGCCCTCGGACTTCGCGATCGAAGCCGCGAGCGAGAACATCGAGCTCAAGCGCAAGCTCTTTAGTGCGCTCGATGCCGTGCTCGGGCCCGACGCGATCCTCGCGACCAACACCTCGTCGATCTCGATCACCTTGCTCAGCGCGGTCACCAAGCGGCCCAGCAAGGTCGTCGGCATGCACTTCATGAACCCGGTCCCGGTCATGAAGCTGGTCGAGCTGATTCGCGGGCTGCCGACCGACGACGCCACCTACGAAGCGACCAAGGCCCTGGCCGAGAAGCTCGGCAAGACCGTCATCACCTCGCAGGACTCGCCCGGCTTCATCGTCAACCGGATCCTGATTCCGCTGATCAACGAGGCCTGCTTCGCCCTGCAAGAGGGGCTCGGCAGCGCCCAGGACATCGACACGGGCGCCAAGCTCGGGCTCAACCACCCGCTCGGCCCGCTCGAGCTCGCCGACCTGATCGGCCTCGACACCTGCCTGGCGATCGCCGACGTGCTCCACCGCGAGCTCGGCGACAGCAAGTACCGGGCCGCCAACGTCCTGCGCATGCACGTGGCCGCGGGCTGGCTGGGCCGCAAGACCGGCCGCGGCTTCTACGACTACGCCAAGCGCTGACACGACGCGACGAGCGAGAGATCATGTCCGAGTTCGAGACCATCGAGATCACCCACGCGGGCCGAGCCCAGATCATCACGATCAATCGGCCCAAGGCGCTCAACGCCCTCAACCAGACCGTCATCGCCGAGCTCTCGCGCGCGCTCGAGGCCCTGCACGAAGCGCTCGAGGCCGGCGACTGGTCGGTCCGCGGGCTGATCCTGACCGGCGCGGGCGACAAGGCCTTCGTCGCCGGGGCCGACATCGCGGCGATGGCCGACATGACCCCGGAGCAGGCGATGTCCTTCGCCAGCCACGGCCACGCGGTCGGCGAGATGTTGGCCAACCTGCCGGTCCCGACGATCGCCGCGGTCAACGGGTTCGCGCTCGGTGGCGGCTGCGAGCTCGCGCTCGCCTGCGACTTCATCATCGCCAACGACAAGGCCAAGTTCGGCCAGCCCGAGGTCAAGCTCGGGGTCATCCCCGGCTTCGGCGGAACCCAGCGGCTGAGCCGTCGCGTCGGCATCGCCCGCGCGCTCGAGCTGTGCACGACCGGGGCCACCTTCGACGCCGCAGAGGCGCTGCGGATCGGCCTGGCCAACCGAGTCGTCGCGCCCGATCAGCTGCTCGCCACCTGCACGACCATGGTCGAGTCGATGGCGACGATGGGCCCGCTGGCGGTCGCCGCGGCCAAGCGCGTCATCCATCGCGGCGCCGAGCTCCCGCTCGCGGCCGCCAACCAGCTCGAGGTCGAGGCCTTCGCCGACCTCTTCGCCACGGCCGACCAAAAAGAAGGCATGCAGGCCTTCCTCGGCAAGCGAGCGGCCGAATTCTCCGGCCACTGATTCGCATCTGAAGCCCAAGAGGACCACGACACCGTGAATTTCGAGTTCAGCGAAGAGCACGAGGCGATCCGCAAGACCGCCCACGATTTTGCCCAGCGCAGCGTCGCCCCGATCGCGGCCGAGATCGACCGCGATCACCGTTACCCGGCCGAGCTCGTCCGCGAGATGGGCGAGCTCGGGTTCATGGGCATCGAGGTCGATCCCGAGTGGGACGGCGCGGGCCTCGATCCGCTCGCCTACGTGATCGCCATGGAGGAGATCAGCGCGGCTTGTGCCTCGACCGGCGTGATCATGTCGGTCAACAATTCGCTGGTCTGCGACCCGCTGCGCAAGTTCGCCAGCGATGAGCAAAAAGACCAGTGGCTGCGGCCCTTGGCCCGTGGCGACAAGCTCGGCTGCTTCATGCTCAGCGAGCCCAACGCGGGCTCCGACGCCGCCGCGCAGCAGACCAAGGCGATCGCCGACGGCGATGGTTTCGTGATCAACGGGGTCAAGAACTGGATCACCAACGGGCCCCAGGCCGACGTCGGGATCCTGATGTGCATGACGGACTCGAGCAAAGGCCACCGCGGCATCAGCTCGTTCATCATCGACATGAACGGGGAAGGGGTCACTCGCGGGCCCAAGGACGACAAGCTGGGCATCCGCGCCAGTCACTCGTGCCAGGTCTTCTTCACCGATCACCGGGTCGGCCGCGACCAGCTGATCGGCAACGTCGGCGACGGCTTCAAGGTCGCGATGAGCACGCTCGACTGCGGGCGCATCGGCATCGCCGCGCAGGCGCTGGGCATCGCTCGCTCGGCCTTCGAGGACGCCGCTCGCTACGCCAACGACCGCAAGACCTTCGGCAAGCCGATCGCCGAGCACCAGGCGATCAGCTTCATGATCGCCGACATGGCGACCGAGATCGACGCGGCGCGGCTGCTGACCTACCGCGCCGCCGCACTCAAGGCCGCCGGCAAGCGGCACACGACCGAGTCGGCGATGTGCAAGCTCATGGCCTCCGAGGTCGCCAACAAGGTCGCCAAGAACGCCTTGCAGATCTTCGGCGGCAACGGCTACGTGACCGAGTACCCGGCCGAGCGGCATTACCGCGACGCCAAGATCACCGAGATCTACGAGGGCACGAGCGAAATTCAGCGCGTGGTGATAGCCTCGAACATCATCAAGGCGCTGTCGGCCTGATCCCCACCTTCCCCGAGGAGAGCGAAGATGAACAACATCAAGACAATCACGCTGGTCGGCATTGCCAGCCTGGTGGCGGGCCTCGGCTGTCGTCCCAAGCAGCAGACCAACCAAGAATTGCTGGCCTCGTACGGCGGCGAAAAGTACGAAGAGGACATCGTCGCCTCCGACTACGAGGAGACGAAGAGCCAGGGCGACTCGATCGACCCGCGCACCCAAGCGTCGATCCAGGACGCGATCGAGACCGTCTGGGTGACCGACTTCGAGACCTGCCTCGAGGTCGAGATGGACCGCTTGAGCAACCGCTGGGTCGGTGGCGAGTTCGCGGTCGAGTTCACGATCGAGACCTCGGGCATGGTCAGCGGCGCGAAGTTCTTGTCCTCCGACATCAAGGAGCGCAAGACCAAGAACGCCAAGGGTGACTTCGTGACGGAGGGCGGCGCTGCGGCTCGGCTCGCCGATGGCTTCGGCGACTGCATCGTCGCCAAGATCTACAAGTGGGAATTCGATCCCGCGCCCGAGGTGACCTACACGCACACCTACAACGGTCGCATCGGCGAAGCCTGGTAACGACGTCGCATCGCCATCTTGATCACCAGCGATGGACCTCGAGCTCGACGAAACCCAAGCGATGATCCGCGACACCGCTCGGCAATTCGCCGAGCGGGTGCTCGCGCCGCGTGCCGCCGCGCTCGACCATGGCGGCCCCTTCCCACGCGAGAGCTTGGCCGAGGCCGCCGAGCTCGGCTTGCTCGGCATCAACGTGCCGGCCGACTTCGGTGGCGTCGAGGCGGGCGCGGTCGCCTACAGCCTCGCGATCACCGAGCTCGCTCGCGCATGCGCGGCCACGACCGTGGCGATCTGCGTGTCGAACATGGTCGCCGAGGTGATCGGGGCGTTTGGGACCCCCGAGCAGCGGCAAGAGCATGTCCCCAAGCTCTGCGGCGGCGAGTACATCGTCGGTGGCTTCGCGCTCTCCGAGACCGGCGCGGGCAGTGACCCCGGCGGCATGACGACTCGCGCGCGCAAGACCGATCGCGGCTGGGTCATCGACGGGTCCAAGCTGTGGATCACCTCGGGCACCCACGCCGGCCTCTTCGTGGTTTGGGCGCGAACCAGCGACAAGCCCGGCCCGCGCGGCATCTCGACCTTCCTGGTCCCCGGCGACGCGCCCGGCGTGACCCGAGGCAAGCCCGAAGAGAAGCTCGGCCAGCACGGCAGCACGACCACCGCGCTCGAGTTCGAAGGCGTCGAGCTGCCGAACGAAGCGCTTCTCGGTGAGATCGATCGCGGCTTCCCGGTCGCGATGATGGCGCTCGACGGCGGTCGAATCGGCATCGCCTCGCTCGCGCTCGGGGTCGGCCTCGCCGCGAGCGAGTTCGCCAACCGCTACG
>JAMHUH010000479.1:0-3903 GCA_035904925.1 Nannocystaceae bacterium | reverse complement strand
CTTCGCGACCACGCAGATCCGCCACCACCCGACCGGCTCCTCGATCTTCATTCCCAGCCGCGAGCCGCTGGCCATGTACGAGGGCTTCATCGGCGCCTACCAGCACTCGGAGCTCTCGTTCAGCGAGGTCTACTACGACACCTGCGTCGCCCTCAACGCGCCGCTGACCAAGGGCGTACGCAAGGCGGACGCCCAAAAGCTGCTCGAACCGCTGCTCGATGCGCTCGGTGGTCGAGTATTTCAGAAGAGCGGACGCTTCTACGTCGAGCAAGGCAACGCGCAGCTCGAGGCCCATCTGGTCTCGGAGGGTCTGCGCAAGCTCGCGACGATCACCCACTTGATCAACAACGGCAGCCTCGAAGAGAACGACATCTTGTTCTGGGACGAGCCCGAGGCCAACCTCAACCCCGCGCTCTCGCGCGTCGTCGTTCACTTCCTCGTCGAGCTCGCCAAGCGAGGCGTACAAGTGATCCTCGCCACCCACGACTATGCGGTGACGACTCGGCTCTCGATCCTCGCCGAGAACGGCCTCGTCGAGCCCGATCTCCTCCGCTTCTTTTCGTTGGTGCGGACGGGCGGCAAGACCGGTCCGGTCGCGGTCTCGCATGCGGACACGCTCGCGGGACTCCCGGCGAACCCGATCCTCGACGAACACGAGGCGCTCTACGACTTCGAACTCGCCGGAGGCAAGCCGGCACTTGCCGGAGGCAAGCCGTGAGAATCGACGAGGGCCATCTGCGCTTCGAGTTCGACTCGAGCTGGGATCACGTCGAGAAGTGGGACGACTCGGCGGCCTGCAAGACCGGCATTCAGCGGGTCCAGGGGATCGACGCGTTGGACATCGTCGCGTTCTCGGACCAGCGAAAAGAGTGCCTGCTGCTCGAGATCAAGGACTTCCGTGATCAGAACCAGGCGGCCGACCCGAAGCGGTCCAAGCCGCGCGGCAAGGCCGAGCCGCCGACCGAAGCCCAGGTCGCGGGCAAGCTCACCGAGCAAGTCGCCCACAAAGTCGTCGGCACCCTCGCCGGGCTCGTGGGCGCCGCTCGGATGCAGGACCAGCCCTTCGCCCAAGCGCTCGCGGGGGCGCTCGCGGCCCACCGGAGCGCCGGGTACAAGGTCCGCGTCGTCCTGTGGGTCGAAGGGGAGCCGACATCGAAGGGCTTGTCGCCGCGCAGCAAGGTCAACTTGGGCACGCTGACCGCCATGCTCAAGCGACAGGTCGAGTGGCTGAGCGAGAGGCCCGTGCACGTGCTGTCGAGCGCGTCGGGGTCGAACCCCATTCCTGGCCTGAAGGTCACCGACACACGCAAAGGTCCCTGACCGATCCCGAGCGCAGGTCGACGCTCGAAGCCGAGCCGCTCGAATTCGCGGCCCTGCGCCTGCGCGGCCGCAACCGAGCCCAGCGCGCCGAACTCCCCGGCGGCGGCGTCCGCTGTTACTGTGGTCGTGCGCCGATGACTGCACCCGTCCACTACAAGAAGAAGCGGTTCAACATCGTCTTGATCGTGCTGATCTTGGTGCTGGGTTCGCTGGCCTACCTCGCCTACGTGTTCTTGCCGGTCAAGCTGCGCGAGTCCGAGGTCCTGCGGGTGCTCGACGAGATCTCGTCCGAATTCACCGGCAAGGCCCCGCGGATGCTCGCGGTGCCCGACGAGGTCAAGAAGCTGCAGCGCAAGATGATCGGCGACCTCCAAGCGGTCGGGGTCGAGGATCCGAACGCCGAGTACTGGATCGAGATCGACAGCGACGACGCGGTCCGCTTCGGGGTGCTCTACTCCGACTGGATCGAGCTGCCCTTCCGCGAGCCCTGGGAGCGCATCCACGAGCTCGAGATGCTCTGCGCTCGCAACGGCCCCGGCTCGGCCTGGACCTGCGAGACCCGCAACCTCCAGGAAGACCGGCGGGACGAGCTCGTCAACGCGCCCTGAGCCCGCCCGCGCCGTTGCAATGCGCGACACCGAGGGAGCCGCACGCTGGCCAGCCGCTTGGCAAAGCCCGGCGGTGGTTGATCTCGTCCGGTCCGCTGCCCTACGATGGCCCCCGACCGTCGAGGTTGTCACAACCGGATGCCAGCCAAGCTCATCCTGCTCGGGGAAAAGCCGATCGAGTACCCGCTCACGGCGTTCAACACCCTCGGGCGCCACCCCGACAACAGCATCCAGGTGCTCGATCGGATCGTTTCGAAAGAGCACTGCCGGGTCACCGCCGGGCCGACCGGCCGATGGTTGGTCCGCGACGCGGGCAGCCTCAACGGCACCCTGGTCAACGGCGAGCGGATCGGCGAGGCCACGCTCAACAACGGCGACCAGATCCAGCTCGGCAACACGACCTTCCGCTTCGAAGAGACCCCGGCGCCCGGCCAGCACGCGCCCGATCGCAGCCGGGTCACGATGATGCCCGGCCAGGTCCAGAGCGAGGTCCGCAACCGGATCGACGCCGCCAAGCGCTTCTTGCCGGTCGCCCAGATCACCGACGTCGAGACCCTGCGGGCCGACTACGAGAAGCTCCGCGTCGCCCACGAGCTCAGCCAAAAGCTCGCGCTCGACACCGACCTCGACAAGCTGCTCCAGCAGATCGTCGACGAGACCTTCCAGATCATCCGCGCCGACCGAGCCGTGATCCTGCTCTACGATACGGACACGGACCAGCTGACCCCGGCCTACGTCAGGCAAAAGCGAGTCGACGAAGAGATCAAGCTCTCGAACACGATCCTCGAGGAGGTCAAGCGCAACAAGGCCGCGGTGCTCTCGTCCGACGCGATGGTCGACGAGCGCTTCAAGGCGGCCAAGAGCATCATCATGCAGGGCATCCGCTCGACCATGTGCGTGCCCTTGCTGATCGGCGACCAGCTCGTCGGCGCCTTCCACATCGACTCGATGCTCGCGACCGGGGCCTTCGTCGAGAAGGACCTGCTGCTCTTCTCGGGCATCGCGACCCAGGCCGCGATCGCGATCCAGAACAACCGCCTGGCCCAGAAGATCGAGCAAGAGGCCTCGACCCGAGCCCAGTTCCAGCGCCTGCTCTCGCCCAACCTCGTCGACGAGATCGTCTCGGGCAAGCTGACCCTCGACCAGGGCGGAGCCAGCCGCGAGGTGACCATGCTCTTCGCCGACATTCGCGGCTTCACCTCGATGAGCGAGCGGCACACGCCCGAGCAGATGGTCGCCACGCTCAACGCCTACTTCGAGCTCATGGTCGACGTGCTCTTCAAGTACGGCGGCACGCTCGACAAGTACGTCGGCGACGAGATCATCGGCCTCTTCGGCGCCCCCGTGACCCTGCCCGACGCCCCGCTGCGGGCCGTCCGAGCCGCGATCGACATGCTCAAGGCGCTCGAGGAGTTCAACCGCTCGCGCGAGAGCCAGGGCCAAGAGCGAATCGCGATCGGCATCGGCCTCAACACCGGCCGCGTCATCGCCGGCGCCATCGGCTCGTCGCGAACCTTGCAGTACACCGTGATCGGCGACGCCGTGAACCTCGCCTCGCGCCTGTGCAACGTCGCCAAGGCCGGTGAGATCATCATCTCCCCCTCGACCATGGGCGCCTGCGAGGGCCTGATCGTGGCCGAGCAACGCGTGCCCGTGCAGGTCAAAGGCAAAGCCGAGCCGATCCCGATCTGGAACGTCACCGGCATGGTCGACATGACCGGCGTGCCTGCTTCGGCGCCGCGCAGCCATACCGTGCCCTTTCGGACGCAAGAACCGAATTAGCGGTTGAGTCCGGCCGACCGGTTCGTCGCCTGATCGTTCAGCGAACGATGTTGATCCAACGACATCGGGATGCTATTGATTTCCAAGGATGACCAAGTCCAGCCTCGCGAAATTAACGCTAGTCGCGTTAGCGATCGGATTCCACGGCGCTTGCAGTCGACAAGTTCAGGAAGACCATACGACAATCTGCACC
>JAMHUH010000478.1:0-25084 GCA_035904925.1 Nannocystaceae bacterium | reverse complement strand
CCTCGCCCGAGCCGGCGATCGTGCTCGCGCCCTTCGCCGGCGAGACGCTCGACTACGCGGGCTTTCGCGCGACCATGGATCGCCGAGCCGGGATCCCGCGCGTTCGCGTGGCTCGGCTGGGCGAGTCGGGCGAGCTCGGCGAGGTCGTGCTCGACGTCGAGGTCGCGCTCACGGTCGGCAGCCATCGCTATCAGCAGTACGTCGGCGCGATCGAGGGCGAGCTGTTTCGCTTGCCGCTCGCTTGGCACCGCGGCGAGGCGCGATGGATCCACATGAACGGGGCCTTCGTCGAGCCCGAGGGCGAACCAGGCTCGCTCGACGACTACCAGCGCCACCTCAGCCGCTGGAACGACAACTGTATTTTCTGCCACAACACCGAGCCGGTCCCGGGCTTGTTGCCGACCCAGGAATTCGAGAGCGCGGTCGGGGAGCTCGGGATCGCATGCGAGGCCTGCCATGGGCCCGCGCAGGCCCACGTCGATCGCCAGCGCAACCCGCTGCGCCGGATGCTGGCCGGACGCGACCTCGGCGATGGATCGATCACCCAGCCGGCGAGGCTCGACGCCGGCCGCGAGAGCGCGATCTGTGGTCGCTGCCACGGGCAGCGGATCGCCCGAGACATCGCCAGCGTGATGGCCCACGGCGACGGCTTCGTGCCCGGTGACTCGCTCGCCGCCGTCTCGCGGCCGATCTTCGCCGACTCGACGATCGGGACCGAGGCGCTGCCCTTCGCCATGCGCTTTTGGCCGGATGGCACGCCGCGCTTGTCGGCCTACGAGTATCAGGCCCTGCTGCTCTCGCCCTGCTACGCCGACGGAGCCGGGCTCGGCTGCAACCACTGTCACGACATGCACGGCGACGATCCAGCCGGTCAGCTTCGCGCGGGTCGAGCAGGGGAGGGCGCTTGCGTCGGCTGTCACGAGCTCGCGCCCGAGCATGGCGGCCACCGTGAAGTCGCGTCGGTCGACTGCCTCGACTGCCACATGCCGGCGATCACCTACGGCCTGCTCGAGGGCATGGTCAGCCATCGGATCACCAGCCCCGATCCGGGCTTGCTCGTCGGTCGCCAGGATCAGCCCGACGCCTGTACGCAGTGCCATGTCGATCGTTCGCGGCGCTGGGCGGCCGAGTCGATGGCCTCGCTCGGTCTACGCGGGAGCCCGCCCGGCGACGAAGATCCGCTCGAGCGCGAGGCCTCGCGGGTGCTGCTCGATCTCCACGGTGGCGATCCGATCCAGCGCAACTTGGCCGCCCACGCGCTCGCCCAAGCGGACGCGAGCGGATCGATCGCGCAGCGGATGATCTGGATCGCCGCCGCGCTCGAGGACGAGTACCCCTCGGTCCGCTGGTTCGCCTGGCGAGGCCTGCGAAGCCTGGCCGAGGCCGAGCAGGCCGACGAGCTGGTCGCGGCGCTGGCCAGCTTCGACTACCTCGGCCCGATCGAGGCCCGGGTCGCGGCGCTCGACCGGATCCACGCCTCGCTCGACGCGGCGCTGTCCGAGGGCCAGCACGCGGACGCCCAGGCCGAGGCCGAGGCGCTCTTCGACGAACTCTCCGAAGCCCGCGCTCGCACGGCGATCTGGATCGGCGAATGATCGGGCCGAAGTTGGTGGCGGACCACGCCTGCGCTCAGAGGGTCTTCAGGTATTCGACCAGCGCCCAGCGGTCTTCGTCGCCCAGCTGGGTGCCGAACTCGTGCCCGCCCTTGCCGTTGCCGGGCAGGGTCGTGTCGACCACGAAGGGCAGCTCGCCATCGCTGACGTAGCCGACCTCGCGCGGGTCGTACTCCCAGCGGCCCACGCAAAAGCGCGTCGGTCGGGATTCGGGCGGGAGCAGCAGATCGTAGAGACTCGGGACCGAGCCGTTGTGGAGATAGGGCGCCGATGCCCAGATCCCGTTGAGCGGTCGCGCCTTGTAGGCCAGCAGGTCGGCGTTCGGCTCGTCTTGCGTCGGCTTCCGGTGGTCGCCCTGCTTGGCCGACTTCTCCATGTGGTGGAGCTTGGCGAGCGCGAGCGCCTTGATCACCGCGTCGCGCTTGGTCGCCAGACCGCGCGCGACGAGGTCGCCGATCATCGTCAGCGCGGGCATGTCCGCGCCGTAGGTCTCGCCCTCGGGCGAGATGGCGCCCTCGAGCTTGCCCGCAGGCACGCGCGCGTGCGCGACCACGTTGGCGGCGGTCGGGTCGGTGCCGACCACGTCGATGTCGGTGATCATGGCCACGACCTTGCGCTGGGGATCCGAGCGGTCGATCAGCGCGTGGCATGAGCTGCAGTTGTCGCGATAGAGCGCCTCGCCGCGCTTGGCGAGGGCGAGATCGATCGGCGGGAGCACGTCCTCGGGCCAGCGCGGCGACTCGAGCTTGCGCAGGGTGTCCTCCATCGCGACCATCTCGTTGGCCTCGGTGGTCGAGGTGTAGCCCCGCTTGGCCGCGTCTTCGCTCTCGTAGTGCTGCACGTCGATGCGTCCGTAGACGCCCAGGACTTCGCCCATGTTGCGGCCGAGCGGGCCGATCTCGGCGTTGGAGGCGAAGCCCGTCCACTGCACGTAGTCGTGGTGCGGGGCATCCCACAGCTCGGGATAGCTGGCCGGGGCGCTGACGGCCAACCCCTTGCTCGGGTCGCTGGTGAAGCGGATGGTCTGGTTGACGATCCGCGTGACCGCGTCGAGCCGAGCGAAGCCCTCGTCGATGCTCGGGTGATTGGACTGCTCGTAGCTGTCGAGCCAGGCCTGAGTCTCGGTCAGGGCCGCCTGGGCAGCGGCGGCGCCACCTTTCATGGTGGCGGCGAGGCGCCGGAGCTTGGCCTCGTCGGCCAGCGTGGCCGCGATCGCGGCCCGGACCGCACGCAGGAACCCGATGATGTCGGCCATCGCTGGGGCGCCGTCGATGCGCACGGCCTTTCCCTGGTAGTTGATCTGACCGGTGTGGCACGCGGCGCAGGTGAGGCCCACCTGGTCGTCGTGGCGGGCGAAGCCGACCGGGAGCGCGTCGGGGTTGTTCGGGGTGCGGTGCTGGTTGAGCAGACGGAAACGAGTGAGGTTCTCTGGCGCGATGAATGCCTGCTCGCTGTCGGCCTGCTCGAGGTGGATCAGCAAGTCGTAGGGCATCAGCGTCGAGCCCTGGTCGGCGTGGTAGTACCAGAGCGTCACGAGCGGGCCCCAGCCCTGATCGAGGTAGACCAGCTGCTCGGCACCGTCGCCGTAGGCGTCGTCGACGAGCACCAAGCCGGCGCGTTCGCCAAAGCCCTGCGCGACCTCGCGGGGGGGCGGCAATGCGGGCGGGGGCTGCTTGGCGCACGCGGATGCGACGAGCACGAACACGGGTATGGACAGCAGTGGAACGTGGGCGAAGAAGCGATTCATGGGACCCTCGATGGATCGAAGACCATGTCACTCTGGACTCGACGCGTTCGTCCGCGCGTTGCCGATCGCGCCAGATGAATTGACCGATTACGCCAAGGAGTCCTACGATCCGCGATCGTGAGCCAGGACTGCCCCAGCAAGACGATCCTGACCGTGGTCGGGTTCGCTGCGAGCGTTGGGGTGTCGCCACCGGAGCTCCTGCAGGCCGCGGGGCTGGATCCGCAGATCTTCGCCGATCCAGACGCCTACCTGCCGCACGCCCAAGAGCTGCGCGTGTGGGACGAGGCCGTGCGGATGACCGGCGATCAGGACTTCGGTGTGCACCTCGCCGAGTGGGTGGCTGGCAGCCCCGAGGACCACTTCGATGTGCTGGCCTTCGCGGTGCGCAGCAGCGCCACGCTCGGCGAGCACTATCGGCTGGCGGGGCGCTACATCCGTCTGATCCACGAGGGCATCTATCTGTCGCTCGAGCAGGACGGTGACGTGGCGCGGCTGGTGCACGGTCACTCACCCGAGCAGATTGGGCCGCGGCACCCCGTCGAGGGCATGCTGGCGCTGATGTACCTGATGGGGCGACGGACCCTCGGGGAGGATTCTCCGCCACGGGTGGCGGACTCGGTTTTCACGCCGCAGGTGGTTCGCTTTGCCCATCCCCGGCCGCCGCGGGTGAGCGAGCAGGAGCGGGTGTTTCGGGCGCCGGTGGAGTACGCCTGCCCGCGCAACGAGTTGGTGCTGGCTCGCGATCTCTTGGCGCGACCGCAGCGTCACGCCGAGCTGCGCTTGCTGGCGCTGCTCGACCGTCAGCTCGGCGGACTCCTGTCGGTGCTGCCCGAGAGCCGACGCTTGCGCGACGAGGTCAGGCGCTGCCTGATGGACGAGCTACCCGAGGGCAAGCCGGTGGTGGCTGCGGTCGCGACGAAGCTGCACATGAGCGCGCGCAGCCTCCAGCGCGGGCTGCAGAGCGAGGGCACGAGCTTCGCCGAGGTGCTCTCCGATCTGCGCCGAGACCTGGCGCTGCGCTACCTCGAGGATCGTCGCATCTCGATCCACGAGGTCGGGTTCTTGCTCGGCTTTGCAGAGGTGAGCGCGTTCCACCGCGCGTTCAAGCGATGGACCGAGCGCACGCCGGCGGAGTATCGGCGCTCGGCCACGCGCTCGCAGGGCGATCTGGATCGGCGAAGGATGCCGACCGATACTGGCGGCCGACCGTGACCGCCGAACGTCATCTGCGAGCCTCGCTCGCCCTCGTCGCGCTCTTCTTGGCCAGCGGGCTCTGGCTCGAGGCCATGCTCGGGCTCCGGGCGGAGGGCTGGATCGACGATCCGCTGCGCCGCGAATTCCTCCGCCTCGGTCACGCCCACGGCGGGCTGCTCGGGCTCGTCAACCTCGGCCTCGCGTGGGCGCTCGAGCGTCTGGCCACGCCTGCGAGCTGGGCCAGCAAGATCCGCGTCGCGGCCTGGTCGGGCGCGCTCTTGGTCGGGCTCGGCTTCATGCTCGGCGGCCTGCTCCACGGTCCCAGCGATCCTGGCTTGCCGATCCTCGTGGTCCCGGCGGGCGCGATGCTGCTGCTCGCGAGCTTGGTCGCCGCGGCGTTGGTCCGCCCTGGCGACGCCGCCCTCTGAGCTCGCGGGATCCATTACCGAGTTCTTACAGCCTCGCGGGCTCGTTCAGCGCATGCTGGTCGGGTCATGCTCTCGGTCACGCGCGCTCCGATCTCGCTGCTCTCGTTCGCCTCGCTGGTCTCGCTCGGCGCCTGCTCGCCCACGAGCCCGACACCCGACACTCACGAACCCGAGACTCAACAACCCGACACCAACCAACCCGCGTCGGAGATCGAGCCGAGCACGCCGCCTCTCGTCGTCGAGGCCGACGCCCACGCCAACGACGAGCCGCTCGACCCTCGCTTCGTGCCCGTCCTGCAAGCCGCGGCGAAGGACTATCGCGGCTGGGGCCGGGTCGACGAGCGACCCAACATCGCGCCGGCGCTGTGTCGGGCGCCGATGGGTCTCGACTTCGGCTTCCCCAGCCACGCCCGGCTGAGCCAGGCCGACGACGCCGAGCACGGCAAGAAGCTCTACTACCTCTTCGCTGGGATCATCGGGGACGCGGCGAGCTCGAGCGCGCGCGAACGCTACACCGCGCTCGGCCAGCCCGCGGCTGGCCAGCCCACACCGGATCCGACGCTCCCGATCGGCTTCACGGTCGTCAAGCAGTCGTGGGTCGCTTCCGCGAAGCCAGCCGCCGCCGCGGCGCCGGTGATCGTCGATCCGACCCTCGTCAGCTTCGATCCGCCCGCGCCGATCAGCTGGGTCGAGCACGAAGGCCAGCGCCTCCACGTCGGCGAGCAAGCCGAGCTCTTCGTCATGACCAAGGTCGGCGCGGCCGACATGCCCGGCACCGACGCAGGCTGGATCTACGGCACGCTGACTCCGGACGGCCAGCGGGTGACCTCGGCTGGGCAGGTCAGCCGCTGCATGGATTGCCACGAAGCCGCCACGCACGAGCGGCTCTTCGGCCTCCAGACGACCAAGGCCTTCGCCAAGGTCCAGCCCTCGCCCTCGAACGCCGAGCCCGAGCTCCCGCGCGAGCTCCGGCTCGTGCCTTGAACCCGTCGAGCCTCGAGCTCAGCCGACCGAGCTCGGCACCAACTCGGCGTTGGCCCGGACGCTCTCGCCGAGCTTCACCACGATACCGCCGCGCGCGTAGGCGAGATACCGATCTGTGTCGATTCGGAGCATGTAGCTCCCAGGCGGCAGGTTGGAAATTCGATAATCACCCGACTTGTCCGTGACGACCGTGACTTCGCCCTGCATGTTGGGCGAGGTCGCGGTGACGACCACGTCCGAGAGCGGCTCTTTGGTCTCCACGTCGATCACCGTGCCGAGCAGCGTGCTGGTCATGGCGGGACGCTGGCGCCTTTGTCGATCGCGGTCAATGCCTCAGAGCAGCGGCGAGAGGATCCGGGCGACGCCTTCTTTCAGGCGCTCGCCGAGCGAGGTGTGCAAGCGCGACTCGAGGTCGATCTCGAGCCCGAGCGCTCGATCGCGCTCGTAGACCTTGGCGAGATCACTGGCGACGCCACGATCATAGAACATCGTCGTGACCTCGTAGTTGAGGTAGAGGCTGCGCACGTCCATGTTGGCCGAGCCGATCACCGCGAGCGTATGGTCGATGACCATGTACTTGGCGTGGAGCATCCCCGGCCGGTACTCGAAGATCTTGCAGCCCGCGTCGATCAGCGTGTCGTAGTAGCTGCGCGCGGCCAGGGCGACGAGGCGGTTGTCGTTGTCGCGCAGGTTGGGGACCAGGATCTCGACGTCGACGCCGCGCAGCGCGGTCGCGCAGAGCACCTGGGTGATCGCGTCGTCGGGGATGAAGTAGGGCGTGGCGATCCAGACCCGCTCGAGCGCGCAGCCGATCGCGGCGATGAAGCTGGCCGCGATCACCGAGACGTTGTCGTCGGAGAAGCGGCTCGCGCGTTGGTCGGGCCCGCTCGGGATCACCTGGACCAGCGGGCCAGTCGAGCGCATCGGCGTGACCGGTCGCTCGATCATCGGCCTGGGCTGGTCTTCGAATTCGGGCAGATCGGACCACAGCTCGATCAGCTCGTCGGTCGCGCCCAGCCAGTCGTCGACGAACACGGCCTCGAGCCCGATCACCGCGTCGCCGGTCATGCGCAGCCACAGGTCGCTCCAGATCCGCCCGTTGCGGGTCGTGCCGCGATACTCGTCGGCGACGTTGAGCCCGCCGGTGAAGCCGGTCTGGCCGTCGATGCAGACCAGCTTGCGATGGTTGCGAAAGTCGAGCCGACCGCGGCGGCGAGCGAAGCGGATCCGCAGCGGCTCGAAGCGAGCGACCTCGCCACCCGCCAACTCGAGCTGACGAAAGTGGCGAAGCGGCGTCCCGATCGCGCCGAAGTCGTCGTACATCAAGCGGACCTTCACGCCCGCGCGCGCGCGCTCGCAGAGCAGCTCGAGCATGCGCTCGCCGGTCGCGTCGTCGCGCCAGATGTAGAAGAGCACGTGGATTCGGTGGCGAGCCGCGCTGATCGCCGCCTCCATCGTCGCAAAGGCTTCGAGCGGGATCGGGAGCAGCTCGACTTCGTCGGCGCGGCGCAGCGGCGCGGCGGAGCGCTGGAGCGCGAGCCGAATCAGACCTTGCAGCTGCGGCGAGAGATCGTGCGGCGAGGCGTCGAGCTTGGCCATCGCGGCCGTCGCTTCGGTCGGGCGAAGCTGCTGACGTCGGCGCGCGCGTCGGCTGCGCCTGGCCTTGCGGCGACCGATCATCCAATACGCGATCAGCCCGATCGGCGGCAGGAAGACCAAGACCAAGATCCAGGTCAGCGTCGCGGTCGGCCTGCGTCGCTCGATCAGGATCGTCGCGGCGGTGAAGAGCCCATAGAGGACCAGCGCACCCTCGCTCGCGACGAGCAGCCACTTCATACCTTCACTCATGTCGGCGGATCGTGCACTCGCTGCTGCGCATCTTAGCAGTCCGTGGCCCGGCTCTGGCAAAGCCCGGCTCGGGGACTATAGTGCGCCGCATGTCGGGGCCAGACGTCCTGCAGACCTTCAATCCTGCCACTGGAGCGGCGCACGAGCCCGTTCCGGTCAACTCGATCGCCGAGCTGCACGAGGCCGTCGCGGCCGCTCGCCGAGCCCAGCCGGCTTGGTGGGCGCTCGGCTTCGAGGGCCGGGCCGAGCTCGCCCAGCGCTTCCTCGCTCGGCTCGACGACGAAGCCACGCGCGAGCGGGTCGCTCGCTGCATCGCCAGCGAGATGGGCAAGCCGATCAAGCAAGCGCGGGCCGAGGTCGGCAACGTCCACAAGCGGACCGCCTCGTTCATCGATCGCGCGCGCGAGGCCCTGGCCGACGAGGTCGGGCGCGAGGGCAACATCGAGGTCACCACGCAGTGGCGACCGCTCGGGGTCGTCGCGGTCATCGCCCCGTGGAACTTCCCCTTCAGCACGCCCAACAATTTGGTCATGTCGGCGCTGCTGACCGGCAACACGGCCGTGCTCAAGCCCTCCGAGTACACGCCTCGCAGCGGCGCCATCTACCACGAGCTCTTCGCCGATCTGCTCCCGCCGGGCGTGCTCGGCTTGGTCCAAGGCGGCGGGGCGATCGGCAAGGGGCTGGTCGAGAGCGACGTCGACATGATCGCGTTCACCGGCTCGATCCGAACCGGCCAGGCGATCATGCGCGAGGCCGCCAACGCGATGAAGCGCCTGATGCTCGAGCTCGGCGGCAAGGATCCGATGATCGTCTTGCCCGACGCCGACTTCGAGGCCGCGGCCCAGTTCGCGGTCCGCAACGCGCTGACCAACAGCGGCCAGGTCTGCGTCGCGACCGAGCGGGTGTTCGTGCCGCGCGAGCGCGAAGCGGCCTTCGTCGAGGCGGTCGTGCGCGAGCTCGGCAAGCTCGAGGTCGGCGAGCCGCTGGCCGAGACCACCGACTTCGGACCGATGGCGAACGCGGCCCAGCGCGAGCTCGTGCTCGACCAGCTGCGCGACGCCCAGGCCGGCGGCGCCCGGCTCGTGGTCGGCGGTCAGCCGACCAGCCCGGGCTTTTGGCTCTCGCCCGCGGTGCTCTGTGGGGTCCGCGACGACATGAAGATCGCCCGCGAGGAGACCTTCGGGCCGGTCGTCTCGATCACCGCCTACGACGAAGTCGACGAGGCGATTCGGCGAGCCAACGCGACCGACTACGGGTTGGGGGCTTCGGTCTGGGGTGCGCCCGGGCCGGGCACCGACGCGGTCGCCGAGCAGATCGAGGCGGGCATGATCGGCATCAACCGGGGCCTGAGCGCGGCCGCGGGCGCTCCTTGGGTCGGCTGGAAGATGTCTGGTTTCGGCTACAGCCGCAGCGCCGCCGGAATGCGCAACTTCTTGCAACCGCGCACCCACGCCCGAACGGTCTGATATCGTCCGGCCATGCGTACCCTCGCGAGCGTCCTCGAAGCGGCGATCCAGCGATCTGCCGCCGAGGTCACGCTCGAGTCCGAGCAGCCGGTCATCTATCGCACCGCACGCGGCAGCGAGGCCGAGCAAGACATCCTGCGCCGACCCGACCTCTTCGACATGCTCGCCGCGGCGGTCAGCGACGAGCATCAAGTCGAGCTGATGCTGGGCAACGCGATCGAGTTCGAGTTCAGGGTCTTGCAGATCGAGTGGCGTGTCCGAGCGGTGCCTGGCGCCGACGCGATGGTCGTCCGGGCCGAGCGGAGCGCCGAAGCACGAAGTCGGCTCTCGGCTCCCGACGAGCTGGCGATCGAGCTCGATGACGCCGACGACTTCGGCCTGAGCCTCGAAGACCCGCCCGAGCTCGACGATCCCGACTTCGATCTCGACGGGCCGATGCCCCCGCCTCGCGCGGCCACGACTCGCCGGCCGGCCAGCCTCGCGCCGACGCTGACCGACGATCCGATCGACTCGGTCCGGCTCGCCAAAGCTCGAGCCCCGAACAGCGAGCCCGCCCCGGCCGCGTTCGAGAGCGGGACCTGGGCGCTCGAAGACGACGACGACACCGACTTCAGCCCCGACGCGCACGCGCGCACGCTCGCGATGCCCGCCAGCGACTCCACGCCGGCCGGTCGAATCCCGCGCAAGCCCTCGAGCAAGGAGCCCAACTTCATGGTCGTCGAGGCCGAGCCGATGGCTCAGGTCGAGGCTCGCCGCGGGGCCAGGAGCGAGGCCGCATCCTTCGCGAGTCGCCGAACCGTCAACGATGCGCCCGCGCTCGGCGTCGACTTCATCGGCGTGCCGGCCGACGACGACGACGAGGCGCCGCGTCGGCGCAGCTCGGCCAAGCTCGCGGCGGTCCGTTCCGTCGGTCAGGGCCGGACGATCAGCGAGATGCGCTCGCTCGCTTCGTCCGAGGCCGAGACCCAGCGCGAGATCAGTGCGCTCGGTTCGCCGGAAGCCGAGACGCATCGCGAACTCGACGCGCTGCCTCGAGCGCCCGCGAACATGGTCGCATTCGCGGCCGATCTCGACTTGGGCAGCTTGGTCTATCTGCTCGACGCGGGCTTGGCCGAGCAGATCGCCGACAGCTTGCAGGCGCCCGCCGTCCTGCTCGACGACGAGACCGAGCCCACCGCGCAATGGAGCCGCGAGCTCGGCCCCGGCTCGATCGTGATCGTCAAGCGCGAGGATCCCAGCGTGCTGCTCGGTTGGATCCTGCGTCGGCTCGAGCAAGGCTGCCGAGTGTTCCTCGACACGCGCGCGCGCAGCCCCGAGGGCGCGCGACGAATCTTGTTGGGCACGAGCGCCAGCGCTCGGGCAGAGGCTTGGCTCGACCAGCATCCACAGCTCGTCGTCGAGCCGAGCGAGACGGGCCCGCGGGTCCGCGCGGCCCGTTCCACGACCTGACCCGCGGCTCGGCGGCCGTGGCGGGCATCGCCAAAATTGCCCCTGCGAGCCCGCCAACAGCGATTCTACGGCCGAGTGCGCGAGCGCCGTCTTCAGCTGGTATGAAATAGCTCGGTCGCGATCCCGATTCGCGCAGACAGAGACAAGATGTTCATCTACGCGTATGTGTTCGCGCTCGTGCTTGGTGGTGTGTTGCTCGCTGCATCGATGGTGTTGGGTGGCGATGGCGGCGATCATGATCTCGGTGGCGATCATGATCTCGCTGGCGACCACGAGATCGACAACGGCGACGCCCACGGCGACCTCGGTGGCTTCTTCGCCGTGCTCGGCTCGATGCGCTTTTGGACCTTTTTCGCGGCCTTCTTCGGTCTGACCGGGCTGGTTCTCGAGGGTCTCGCGCTGACCTCCAGCCTCTGGATGGCCCGCGGCCTCGCGGTCGCGGTCGGAGCCCTGAGTGGCTGGGGCACGGTCCGCTTGATCAACCACCTCGCGGCGAGCGAGTCGGGCGTGGCCGCGGGTGTCGACGACTACGTCGGCCGCAGCGGCGAGGTCCTGATCGCGATCGCCCCCGGGACGCTCGGCAAGATCCGCATCGAGCTCAAGGGCACCACCGTCGACGTGCTCGCAACCGGCGACGAGGACGTGCTCGAGCGTGGTAGCCAGGCCCTGATCGTCGAGATGCGCGGCACCCAGGCGCTGGTCAGCAAGATTGACGGCAAGCCGGCCGAGACCCCGAGTCAGCCCTCGGTCTGAGCGCTGACGAGACTTCTGCCCCGCCCCTGACGACGAATTTCCCCCTTCAACATCCTCGCGAGGAGAACGAATACCGATGGACCTCACACACGTAGTGCGAAGCGGGGCGTCGACCCTGCCTCTCGCCGACATCACCGTCGGCTCGGTGATCGCAGTCGCAGCAGGGCTCGCCGTCGGCGTGCTCTGCTTCATGATCCTGATCCGCAACCTGCTCTACATCTGCCGACCCAACGAGATCTTGATCTTCACGGGCCGCAAGCAAGGCCCCGTGATCGTCATGGCCCACGGTCGCTCGGATCAGCCCGAGCACTTCGCCGGCGGCGGACGGGGTCGCAAGTGGCGGATCCCGGTGCTCGAGCGGGTCGATCGCATGGACATGCGCAACCTGTCGATCGACATCGTGGTCGACAACGCCTACTCGGGCGGCAACATCCCGCTGCGCATCCACGCGATCGCCAACGTCAAGATCCACGCGGATCCGGCCAAGGTTCGCAACGCGATCGAGCGCTTCCTCGGCCGCGAGCGCAAGGAGATCTACGTGGTCGCCCAGCAGACGCTCGAAGGTGCGGTCCGCGAGGTCGTCGCCGACATGACGCCCGAGCAGGTCAACGAGGATCGACTGACCTTCGCCGACAACCTGATCCGCAGCGCGGTCAAGGACTTCGACAAGCTCGGGCTCGAGCTCGACACCTTGAAGATCCAGAACGTCTCGGACTCGACCAACTACCTCGACTCGCTCGGTCGCCCGCAGATCGCCCGAATCCTCCGCGACGCGGAGAACGCCGAGAACCAGGCGATGCAGGAGATCACCCAGGCTCAGGCCGCCGCCAAGCAGCGCTCGGACGTCGCCAAGGCCCACGCCGAGACGGCGATCTTGTCCAAGCGCAACGAGCTGGCCAAGGTCCGCGCCGAGCTCGACGGTGAAGCCATGTCGGTCGAGCGCGAGGCCACGGCCGCGGCCCAGACGGCGCGCGTTCAGGCCGAGCAGGAGCTCCAGCGGATCCGCGCGGTGCTCGAGCAAAAGCGCTTGCAGGCCGACGTCGTCATCCCGGCCGAGTTCCGCCGCCAGGCCGAGGTCACTCGGGCCAAGGGCGACGCCGCGCCGACGATCGAGAACGGCCGCGCGCTGATGGAGGTGCTCGAGGCCACGACCCACGCCTGGACGGTCATGGGCGACAACGCCAAGGAGATCTACATCATCCAGCACCTCGAGGAGATCATCGGGACCGTGCTCGACAACATGGACAAGATCCATGTCGGCGAGGTCAACGTGCTCGATCGTGGTGATGGCTCGGCGATGGCTGCCTACGCGGCCTCGTACCCGCAGGCGGTCGCAGCCGTGCTCCGAACCTTGCGCGAGACGGTCGGCATCGACATCCCGGCCGTGCTCGAGGGCAGCGACTTTCGCGGTGGTGGAGGCAACGGATCGGGGCCACGTCCGCCGATGCCGAGCTTGCCTGGCGGCTCGAGTCTACTGGCGCCCGCGGGCGCGAAGGGGGTGTCGCGATGAACGCCATCAGTCTGTTCGCTGCCATCGAGCCCGGCGCCATCGGTGCGCTCGCGGCCATCTTGATCATCGCCTTCTTCACCACCATCGCGGTGGTCAAGCGCGTGCTCTACGTCTGTCAGCCCAGCGAGGTGCTGATCTTCTCGGGTCGCCAGCGCGACGCCGGCAACGGGCGCATGGCCGGCTACCGGATCATCCGCGGCGGTCGAGCGATTCGGATCCCGCTGATCGAGACCGTCGATCAGATGGACCTGACCAACATGATCATCGACGTCCGGGTCCAGAACGCCTACTCCAAGGGCGGCATCCCGCTCTCGGTCCAAGGCGTCGCCAACATCAAGGTCCCGGGCGAGGAGCCGCTGCTCAACAACTGCCTCGAGCGCTTCTTGGGCAATTCGCGCGAGGAGATCATGAAGATCGCCCGCGAGACCCTCGAGGGTAACTTGCGCGGCGTGTTGGCCCAGCTCAGCCCCGAGCAGGTCAACAAGGACAAGGACCAGTTCGCGCTCAAGCTGGCCGACGAGGCCGAGCAGGATCTCAGCCGGCTCGGGCTGGTCATGGACACCTTGAAGATCCAGAACGTGTCCGACGACGTCGGCTACCTCGACGCCATCGGTCGGCAGATCAGCGCCCGGATCCGCCGTGACGCCCAGATCGCCGAGGCCGAGGCCCGAGCCGAGGCCGCCGAGCAGAAGTGGCGCAACACCATGGCCGGCGAGCTCTCGAAGCTCGAGGCCGAGATCATGATCTCGCGCAAAGAGAACGATCGTCGGGTCGCCGACGCTCGCACTCGCCGCGACGCGATGATCGCCGAGCAGCTCGCTCAGGTCCAAGCCTCGGTCGCCCAGTCCCGCGCCGAGGTCGACATGCAAGACGCTCGCATCGAGCAGGTCCGCCTCCAGCTCGATGCCGACGTGCTCCAGCCGGCCGAGGCCAACCGGCGCGAGAGCGAGGAGAACGCCAAGGGCGACGCGGCGAAGATCGTCGAGCAAGGTCGGGCGACCGCCCAGGTGCTCGCCAACCTCGCCGATCGCTACAACACGTCGGGTCGGGCCGGGCGCGACATTCTGCTCATGCAGAAGCTGGTCCCGCTGCTGACCCGGATGTCGGGGACCATGGTCGACCTCAAGATCGACCGCCTGACCGTGCTCGGCAAGGGCGGCGGCGCAGCCAGTGGGGGCGACCTCGCTGCCAAGCTCGTCGACTACAGCGAGCAGATCAAGGCGGCGACGGGCATCGACGTGACCGCCATGCTCCGGCAGAAGCTCGGCAACACGGCGAGCTGAAGCAGCCCAGCCCTGCTCGCGTGAAGGCGCTCCATCGACCGATGGGGCGCCTTCATTCGTTGGCTTGTTTGGCCAGGTCGGTCGGGTCGACCGGGTCGGCTGGGTTCACGTGGATGGCGACCTCGCGGATCCGCGGATACGCGAGCTGGATCGCGTCCTCGACCGCGTGGGCGATCGCGTGGCCAGTGCTGACCTCGAGCGTGCCCTCGACCGCGATCTCCATGTCGACCCGCAGGTGGGTCCCGAGCGGGTGGACCCGGATGTCGTCGACCGCTCGCACGCCCTCGACCGACCGGGCGATCGCCCGGACTCGCGCGGTCAGGGCCTCGTCGGTGTGGCGATCCATGAGCACGTTGACTCCATCCCAGCAGCTGCGCAGACCCTCGATCACGATCAACACCCCGATCGCGACCGCGGCCACCGGCTCGAGCCAACGCAGGCCCGCGATGCTGCCGACGATCGCGATCAAGATCAGCGACGAGGTCAGCATGTCGGCCTTGTTGTCGCGCGCGACCGCGGTCAGCAGCGAGCTCCCGTATTTTTGGCCGCGCCGCGCGGTCAGCCGGGCGAGTCCGAATTTGACCAGGATCGTGACCAGCTCGGCGCCGACCGCCAGCGAGCCGAGCAGGTCGGCGCCGACGCTGCTCGGCTCGCCGGTGAACGCCGTCCAGGCCAGCCCGACGCCCACGCTCGCGACGATCAGCCCGACGACCAGGGTCGCGAAGGCCTCGCCGTTGCCGTGGCCATAGTGGTGGTCGGCGTCGCGCGGCCGCTCGGCCCAGCGCCAGCCCAGCCACGCGCCGGCGTTCATCACCACGTCGGAGACCGAGTGCACCCCGTCGGCGACCAGCGCCCGCGAGCCCGCGAGGCTGCCGATCGTCAGCTTGAGCGCGGCGAGGCCCGCGTTGGTCGCCACGCCGATCAAGTGGGTGTGGCTGACGACGCGCTCGCGCTCGAGCTTGGTCTGTGGCGCATCGCTCATGCGTTCATGTCCGAGCGTCGACGAGCTCGACGCGAACGCGCTCGCCCGAGAGCGCCGCGACCCCGCTGAGCTCGTCGATCCGGCGTGGATCGATCAAGTCGTTGATGCTCGCGCCCGCGTGGCCGGCCTGCTCGGCGACCCGGAGGCGAGCGCCGGGTTGGTTGTGGCCAAACCCGTGCGGCAGGCTGACCACGCCGCGCATGACCTCGTCGCTGAGCTCGAGCTCGACCTCGATCGCGCCGGTGTTCGAGCGCACGGACACGCGGTCGGCCGGCCGCAGGTCGAGCAGCTCGGCGTCGTCGGGGTGCATCTGCAAGGTGCAGCGCGGCTTGCCGGCCATCAGCTTGGGCAAGTTGTGCATCCACGAGTTGTTGCTGCGCAGCTGTCGACGGCTGATCAGCGTGAAGCGGGGCGCCGCGGGGCTCGGCAAGGGCGGCCTCGAGATGTCGATCGGCGTCGCGCGATCGAGGCGGCCGAGATCGTCGAGCAAGAGCTCGGGGACCAGGTTGATCCGCTTGTGCGGGCCGGGCAGGCGATCGGGCAGGCAGGGCTCGAGCGGGCCGAGGTCGATGCCATGCGGGTGCTCGCGCAGCTTGGCCAGGCTCAGCTTGCGGCCGAGCAGATCGCCGTGCGGGCCCATGCGCAGGCCGAGATCGAGCAGGCCTTCGGGTCCGAGCTGCTCGAAGGCCGCGTGGGTCAGCCGCTGCTGGAGGTTGCCGCCGCGCAGGCGATCGATCCGCGTGGCGAGGCCCTGGACGATCTGCCAGTCCGCACGGCTCTCGCGGCTCGGCTCGATCATCGGCGCCGACCACTTGGCCATGTTGCGGACCGCGAAGCTGTAGAGCGCGAGGTCGTAGTGGCTGCGCTCGAGCGGCGAGCAGGGCGGCAGGATCAGGTCGGCGTGGCGGCTGGTCTCGTTGACGTACATGTCGACGCTGACCATGAACTCGAGCTGGCCGAGCGCGTCGCCGAGCGCGTGCCCGCCCGGGCTCGAGAGCACCGGATTGCCGGCGATCGTCAGGAGCCCGCGGATCGGCGCGAGCGTGCCCTCGCGCGCGTGCTCGGCCTCGCTCGCGCCCGCGACGATGTCTTCGGCCAAGCTCGCGATCGGCAGCTCGCCGCCGAACTCCGGCAGGCCACGGACCCGGCTGCGCCAGCGGCCGAAGTGGCCGGGCCCGCCAGCGATCTTCTTGGGCAGCGTGAGCGGATCGATCGCCGGGCGCGAGAACATCGAGCCGCCTGGTCGATCGAGGGCGCCCGCGAACAAGTTGAGCAGCTGGATCGCCCAATGGGTCAGGCTGCCGAAGCGCTGGACCGAGGCGCCGACGCGGCCATAGACCACCCCGCGGCGATCGACCAGCTCGCGCGCGAGTCGGCGGATCGCGTTCGCGTCGATGCCCGAGCGGGCCGCCGCGCGCTCGGGGGTGAAGCGCTCCAACGCGATCCGGAGCCGCGGCAGCCCGTCGATGACCTCGCGCAGGTGAGCCGGCCGCTCGCGGCCCTCGGCGAGGATGACCTGCAGCATCGCGAGCAAGACCAGCGCGTCGTAGCCGGGCTCGACGAAGAGGTGCTCGTCGGCCACCTGCGCGGTCTCGCTGCGCCGAGGATCGATCACGATCAGCTTGCCGCCGCGTTCTCGCAGGTCGCGGAGGCGCCGACGCATGTCGGGCGCGCTCATGATGCTGCCGTTCGAGACCAAGGGGTTGGCGCCCACGACCAGCAGCCAGCTCGCGCGATCGATGTCGGGCACGGGCATGAGCAGCTGATGGCCGAACATCAGGTAGGCGACGAGCATCTGCGGGAGCTGGTCGATCGAGGTCGCCGAGTAGCGATGTCGAGTTCGAAGCTGGCGCAGGAAGGGGAGGGCGAAGAGCAAGGTGCCGTGGTGATGGACGGCCGGGTTGCCCATGTAGACGGCGAGGCTGTCGCTGCCGTGGTCGCGTTGGACTCGATGCATCCCCTCGGCGGCCAGGTCCAGCGCCTCGTCCCAGTCGAGCTCGCACCACTCGCCGCGGACCTTGCGCATGGGCCGACGCAGGCGGTCGGGGTCGTCGTGGAGCTGGCCGATCGCCGCGCCCTTCGGACACAGATAGCCGCGGCTGAAGGGGTCCTCTCGATCGCCGCGGACCGCCACGACCCGCTCGCCTTCGTGCTCGATCGCCAGTCCGCACATCGCCTCGCACAAGTGACAGGTGCGAAAGTGAGTGGTGGTCGCCATCGCGCCGAGTATAGGCGGCGGAACCTCGGACCGCGAAGCCCCCGCCAAGCGAGCGGGCGCTTCGGCTATGGTTGGTGCCAGCACCGTGTCCGACCCTCAGTACTTCGATCCCGACGACGTCGCGCGCGACGACGATCTGCTCGCTCGGACGGTCGAGCGAATCGCTCCGGCGCTCGATTTTTGGTTTCAGCCCGAGGTCCGCGGGCTCGAGCGAGTGCCGGATGGGCCCGCGCTGCTGGTCAGCAACCACAGCGGTGGTTCGATGTCGCCCGACTCCTTCGTCTTGGGTGTCGCGCTCTACCGAGCTCGCGGGATCGCGGCGGTGCCCTATTGGCTGGCCCACGACATGGTCGTCGGCTTGCCCTTGTTCCGGCAATTCGTCCCGCTCGGCGTCGTTCGAGCCTCCTCGACGATGGCCCACGCGGTGTTCGAAGCCGGCCGCAAGGTGTTGGTCTATCCGGGCGGCGAGCAAGACACGCTCAGGCCCTGGTCGCAGCGCGACCGGATCAACTTCGCCGGCCGGACTGGCTACGTGCGCCTCGCCTTGCGTGACCGGGTCCCGATCGTGCCCGTCGTCGTCGCTGGCTCTCACGAGGTCTTCGTGGTCCTGCGCGGCGGCGAACGCTTCTCGCGCTGGTTGGCCACGGACAAGTTGTTTCGGGTCAAGACCTGGCCGGTGACCTTGAGCTTCCCTTGGGGCGTGACCCCCGGTCCGCCGCCGCTCTACTTGCCCTTTCCGGTTCGGATGCTGATCGAGCTGCTCGATCCGATCGAGTTCGAGCGCACGGGACCGGAAGCGGCCGAGGACGAAGCCTGGGTCCGCGAGTGCGATCGTCGGGTCCGCGCCGAGATGCAGCGGGCGCTCAGTCGACTCGCCGGCGAGCGGCGTTTGACCGGCCGCTACGCGTTCTCGCGCGGGCGCTGGAGCAGCGATGAGCACGAAGACGATCCTGATCGCTAGCGCGCTGGTGTTCGGGTGTGGAGCGAAGGACGAGCCGAGCGAGACCGACTCGATCGAGCTCGACGAGCCGGCGAGCGCAGGCGTCGAAGCGAGCCCAGGAGTCGAGCCAGTCGAGGTCGTTGCGGCGCTCGAGTCCGAGTGTCGCCTGGTCGATCCGCCCGCGGGTCTGGTCGACCTGCGCGTCGAGATCCCCAGCGCTCGGATCGAAGCGGGCTACCATCGTCCCGACAATTTCACCGGCGCGCCGCTGCCGGGCTACGAAGCCGCGGGCGCCTGGTTCGACGCCGAAGCAGCCACCTCGCTGGCCCGCGTGGCCAAGCGGCTCGCCGACGCTGGCCACGGCCTGATCATCCACGACGCCTATCGACCACGCCGCGCGAGCGAGGCGATGGTCACCTGGGCCCAGGCGCAGGGCCGCGAGGACCTGCTCGAGCAGGGCTGGGTGGCCGCGCGCTCGCTTCACAACCGTGGGCTCGCCATCGACCTCGGCCTCTACCGGCTCGTCGATGGTCAGCCGATCGACATGGGCTCGGCTTGGGATCACTTTGGATCCTCGAGCTTCTTGCGCGGCGTCGAGGGGCCCGCGCTCGAGCATCGCCTCCACTTGCGCGACGCGATGATCGAGTCGGGCTTCGAGCCCTATCGGCGCGAGTGGTGGCACTTCAGCTGGGCCGACTCGAGCGGGCGTCGCTCGTACGACGAGCCCTATCGCTGCCAGCCCTGATCGAGCTCGGCCCTGATGGAACTCGAGCTCAGGGCTCGCCCTCGGGCAGCTCGATCTCGACGATCGTCTCGTCGCCCTCGCCCTGCGTACGAGCGCGACGCGTCAAACCGGCCTCCTCGCCGCCTTCGGACAGGATCTGCTGGTAGAGCTCCTCGCGATAGACCATCAGACCTTCGGGCGCCGAAATCCCGAGTCGAACCTGTCGACCTCGGATCTCTCGAACCACGATCTGAATGTCGTCGCCGATGCGGATTACTTGGCCGGCCTTCCTCGTCAGTGTCAGCATTCGGCCTCCTTGGCGCCGGCAACTGGGCTTCGAACCCTGTTTGCGTGCCGCAAGGGTGCAGTACGGAGGGCGAGGGCGAAACAGGAAACCCCTGCGGTCGTGCGCGCGCATTCACACGCTAACGCGTTTCGGCCGCGGTGTCGGTTCTCAGCCACGCGGGCGGTGCTCTTGATCGAACGACCAGTCGGGTCGACTCGAGGGTCGGCCCTTCGAATCGGCCTCACTTCGGCGGTTCGAACTCGTCGCAGGTCGTGTCGATGGTGTCGACCGCGGTCTGGAAGAAGTCGTCGTAGTCGCTGGCGCAGATCGACCCGAACAAGCCCTTGGGGCCCCACGACTCGACGAACTGGCGGAGTCGCGGCGAGACCTCGGCGCCGCCGTTGCAGGTCGCGTTCGGCAGGTCGTCGTCACCGAAGAGGCCGAGCACGACCACCGCTTGGTCGTCGCCGTTCTTGGCGTCGATCAAGGCTTGCCGCCAGCTGTCGACGGTCCCGGCCGAGCCATCGCCCGCGTCGTCGTCTTCGTCGGTCATGAAGGTCACGACCAAGATCGCGTCGTCGCGCAAGAAGCCCCCGTTGCAGGTCGAGACCGGGTTCTGGTTCGACAGGGCCTGGACCATCGCCTCCATTGGCCGCTCGGGATCGTCGGTCGAGTCGGTGCCGACTCGCGCGGCGCACTGGAAGGTGCCGGCGAGGTTCGGTTGGGCCGAGTCCATGAAGCGCAGGCCCGTGCTGAAGTTGCAATTGACGTTGCTGGCGTTGGCCCCCTTCGGCCAGGTCACGCCGGCACCGACGACGTTCTCGCATTGGGCTGGCTGATCGCCGCAGGTGTAGCCGACGCAGACGCCCGGCAAGGGCAGCGCGCAGGCGATGATCTGGCAGCCCGCGAACACCCACGCGTCGGTGTCGAGCACCATGATGTGGTAGTCCTGCGCGTCGGCGAGCGTGCTCTGAATCGAGTTGATGAACGCGGGGAACGAGGCCGCGAGGTTGTCTTGCTCCTCGAGCATCGAGCCGGAGTTGTCGACGATGAACAAGAAGTCGACCTTCTTGCATCCGCTCGAGTCGCCGCCGTCGCCCGCGGTCATCATGCCGGTCTCGCCCCCGAGCACGTCGAGCTTGATCCCGCTCTCGTCGCTCGACGACGTCGTCGTCGGGTCGCCATCCCCGTCGCCGCTGGCCGAGGAGCTGTCGCTCACTTCGTCGTTGCCGACGGTCACCGAGCTCGCGCCCTCGCCCGAGTAGATGCTGTCGTCATTGCCTGCGCCGTTGCACGCGGACGAAGAGGCCAAGGCGAAGAGCGAGAACAGGGAAGTGGATGCGCGGGGGCGATACATCAGGACAACCTCGGATAGCGAATACGCGCCGACTCTATCATGGTGATCCGCTCGCGGTTCGCGGACTCCGACTCGCGACTCGATCGATCCTCGTGCCTCGGATCGAGTCGAGATCGAGCACGCGAAGCGCGGATTTCTCGAGCCGCGAAGGGTCATCCGAGATCGCGTCCCACTCGGTTTCGAGCAGCGCAAAGAGCCGGTCTCACCGGCCGCATCAGCGATTTGGTTGGCCTCTTTCGCCTCAGCGTCCCGAAAGACGCCGGAACTCGAAACTGTTTGCTGGCTCGCACGAAGGGCGCGAAATGGCCAAATTGCCGCTGGAGTCGCACCAGAGGGCGGGCCCGACCCCGACTGTACTTTGGGCCAGTCGACTGACTGTTTTGGCATGCAACGTGCTCTGGCTTTCCCTCAGCGCGCTCGACCACGCGCAGGAGAGGAACGCCAATGACCCCCGTCGCCAACTCACAGACTGTTCTGCTTGCTGCTTCCGATGTTCACCAATCCACCGCGCTCGCCGACATGCTCACCAGCATTCGACCCGGCCTTCGCACGATTCGCTTCGGCGAGGACCAGCCGACCGAGGAGCATCCCTCGGTCGCGATGGTCGTCGAGTCCGGCCCCGATGTCGGCGCGCTCTCGCGGGAGGTTCGCCAACGTCACCCCGGCATCGGCCTCGTGATGATCGCCCCTCGCTTCGACGAGCGCGCGATCGAGGCTGCCGCGGAGGTCGAGGCCAGCGCCATCGTTCCAAGCCCTTGTGAGCCCGCTGCGCTCGCACGGGTGCTCAAGGCCCATGAGCAGCGGGTCCACTTTGGGGGTCGCGTCGAAGGGGTCGAGACCGCCGAGCTGCTCCGCTTGCATGCCCTCGCAGGGAGCGACGGCGTGCTGCACCTGCGCAGCGGCCAAGGCAACGGCGCGATCTACTTCGATGGTGGCCAGGCGATCCACGCCCATGTCGGTGAGCTGCGTGGGGCCGAGGCCGTTCGGCAATTGCTCGACCGAAGCGAGGGCCACGCGACGTGGATCGCTGGTCGCTCCGCGAGCGCTCGGACGATCGTGGGTCGACTCGAAGGCATGCTCGAGCGCGAAGTCGTGCCGGTCGACGACGAGGTCGTGGGCAGCGCCACGCGCGACGTGATCGAGAAGCTCGATCGGCTCGCGCAGACGCAGGACATCCTCGCCGCCTATTTGCTGCGCAACACCGAGGTCATCACGGGTCGCAGCGTCGCCGGGCTCGACGAAGCGCTGATCGGACGCGCGCTCTCGCGGCTCTCCTTGGTGTTTCACGACATGGAGGAGCAGCAAGGCGACGAGGCCGGCTCGGAGATCCAAGCGACCGTCGGCGAGCATCGCCTGGTCGTCGATCGCCTCGGCCCGACCCGGCTCGGCTACCAGATCGGCGTCGTGGTTCGGCAAGCGACCCCGGTCTGCAAGAGCCTGCGCCGGCTGCTTCGCCAGATCGATCGCAGCTTCCGCAAGGCGCTCAATCAAGCGAGTCGGGGGACCGGCAACGACCTGCCGCGGACGCCCACGGTCGCCGCGACGAGCCTGCATCGCGTGGCGTGATCACGGGCCTTCTGCTCTGGCGGAGCAACGAAGAACGCGAGCGAGGGGTCCCTCGCTCGCGTTGATCTTGTCTTCGATCGTGGCGTCGATCGTGGACTCGATCTGGGCTCGGCTCAGTTGGGCGGAGCGATCGTCGAGTGCACGCGCGCGAGATCGATCGCCCGCGAGTCGCCCTGGTCGGTGATCCGGCGCAGCTCGAGGATCGGCAGATCGGGCTCGGGCACGGGCGCGACGACCATCAGCGATCGGTCTTCGAGCAGCTCGACGGCGGCGGGCATCTGAATCTCGCCTTCGCCGTAGTCGAAGGCGATCATCTGCTCACCGCTGAAGTAGTCGGCCTCGCGCGCGCCGGGGGCCACGTACCAGCGCTCGGTCCCGTTCGGCATCAGCAAGCCGTAGAGCAGCTGGCCGCCGCTCGGCTCGGGGCTCGCGTCTTCGAAGTCCCAGGAGGTCAGCACGCGACCTTGCGAGTAGGTCTTGCTCCACGTCCAGTCGGAGACCCAACCCGGCAGGCAATAGCTCATGTAGTCGTAGGTCGCGGTCGGGTTGTAGAGCTTGAAGAAGCGGATGCCGAAGCCCCACACGCCGATGATGCCGTTGTCGTGGGGGTAGGCCGGATCGGTGCCCGCCGCTCCGCCGCCCTCGCAAAAGGTGTGCGGCCGGCCCTGCGTGTGGCCGATCTCGTGCACGAACACGTGATAGGCGTACTTGTCCCCGCCGAGCCAGACGCCCGAGCAGACGCGCGACGAGGCGGCGTCCTTGGTCGGAGGCGGCGTACCCGGGGCGATGCCGGCCGCGTCGCCGATGCCAGGCCCACACACGTCGACCAGCGCGTAGTAGTACATGTTCGGCGGCGCGTTGTCGGTGGCCCGCAGATCGAGCAGCGGTTCCCACAGCTCGGCGAGGCTGTTGAGCGGGGTGTCCCACTGGATCGTCGCGTCGTCGCGGAAGGTGAAGAGCACCTCTTGCACGGGGTTCTGCTCGTGCATGCTGTCGACGAAGGTCTTGATCTCCTCTTCGGTGATCTTCGAAGTGTCGGTGTGGCAAGACCCGGCGTCGTACTTGACCGGGACGAACTGGACCTTGAGCTGCATCGGCTCGGGCTGGACACCGATCTGCTGGATGCCATCGAGCGGCGAGACCAACACGCTGGTCGACTCGCGCTGGTCTTCGAAGCCCGGACCGGCCTCCCACAGCTTGACCTGGAACTTGAGCCCCGGGTCGAAGGCGTCGCCGATCAACGACCAATAGAAGCCACGGTTGAGGTCGCCCGCGAACGCGGCCGAGTCGACCATCTTCGTGTCGGTCAGGGTCTTCTTGGTCCCGTCCGGGTACTCGAGGTCGAGCGTGGCCTTGATGTCGCGCGCGACCCAGTCGTCCGGGATGGTCCAGTAGGCGCGCACCAGCGAGTCGCGGTTGCCGACCAAGTAGGTGTTGCGCTCGGCGGGGCCGACCCAGACGCCGTCCACCGCGATCGGGACGTCGACGCCTTGGTTGACGACGACGGTGGTCAAGGCGATGTCGCCACGCGCGGGGATGTCCTGCGCAACGCCCGTGTCGCCGCTGTCGGAGTCCGAGGTCGAGTCTGACTCGCCGACGCTGGCCGCCTCGTCGTCACCGGTCCCTTTGTCGGTGCAGCCGAGCACCGCGAGCACGCAAGAAAGGGTCGGTACGCCAAGCTGCCGAAGTCGCATGCGGTCAGAATATCACCCGAGCCGACGCTCCGATTGGGTTCGCGCGCGGGTGAGGGGATGAAAAAATCTTCGGTGACTCTTCGGCCTACCCGATGTGCGCGGATGTCGGCTGGCCTCGGTAACTCACGAGCGGCTGAAACCACTGGGCGGGCGCACCACTGCTGGCTATCTTCCCGAGGTGCGCGAGTTTCTCTTGGTCTCGTGCGTGGCGTGGTTGGTCGTCGCTTGCTCCCCAGACCTCGCCAACGGTGAGCACTTCGAGCTCGGATCGGGCGAGGACACCGATAGCCCAGGTGATTCGGCTCCTGCGCGCGGAATTGCGATCCGCGAGATCGAGCTCAATCAAGGCGTCCGCGTGGTGGTCGGGCAGGGCGGCGACTGGATCGACGCCGACCAGCGCACGCTCGGCTTGATCGGATCGCGCGACGCCTTGCTCCGCGTCCACACCACGGTCGATCCCGAATGGACCCCGCGCGAGGTCACGGCTCGGCTCACGCTCGAGCACGCCGACGGCACGATCGAGGCGCTCGAGCAGACCAAGCAAGTCGAGGGCGACTCGACGCCGGATCCGCTCGAGGGCGGGTTTTGGTTTCAGCTCCGGACGGACGCAGGCCAGACCCTGCCCGACACCCGCTATCGGGTCGAGCTCTGGGATCCGAGCGGCGCCACGGACTTGCCCGAGCTCGACTGGGCCAACCCCGCCCAGGGCGCGATGCCAATCGGCTTCGAAGCGATCCCGCTGGAGTTGAAGGTGGTGTTCGTGCCGATCCACTACGTCGCGCTCGACAGCACGCCCGCGCTCGACGACGAGGCGATCGCGCTGCTGGTCGACAGCCTCTACGAGCAGAACCCGGTCAACCAAGTCTCGTACGCGGTCCGTGATTCGGTCGACTACGCGAGCACGCTCGACGACGTGGCCTCGCTGCTGCCCTTGTTGTCGCAGCTCAAGACCGCCGACGGAGCCGACGCCAACACCTACTACCACGCGCTCGTCGACATCGGCGCGCCCTCGCTCGGCGGCCGCCGAGGGATCGGCAACATC
>JAMHUH010000477.1:0-15578 GCA_035904925.1 Nannocystaceae bacterium | reverse complement strand
CGTGCTCGACCCCGACGGCAACAACATCGAGGCCGTCTGCCATCGCCCGGCCTGACTCGTTTTCATGCACCGATTCAGGGCGGCGCGAGGAAGACCGCGGCCGCCCGCTCGCCCGCGCTCGCCCAGGCCAGCTGCTCGCGGGCCCACTCGCGGATCTGCTCGCGATCGATCACCCCGGCCGCCTTGCGTCGACGCAGCGCGTCGCTGAGCCCCTCGACGCTGCCATCGCTGGCGAAGAGGCGCGGCTCGGGCCCGAGCGCGGCGAGGTGATGTACGGCGGGTCCGACGATCGGGCAGCCGAGCGAGAGCGCCATGACGGCGCTGCCCGAGGTGAAGGTCGCGCGATGGGCCGCGACGAAGCAGTCGGCGGCCGCGTGATAGACCGCGATCTGATCGTCGGGCACGTGGCCGAGCCGAACGATCACTCGTGGGTCGCCGGCCGCGAGCGCGAGTTCGGGCCCGACCTCGCCGATCGGCCGACCCGCGATGATCAGGCGATCGTGCTCGCCGGCCATCGCCAAGAACGCGCTCAGGGCCTCGCCGATGCCCTTGTAGGCGCGCAGCTGGCCGAGCATGAGCGCGACGAAGCCCTCGGCCGGCAGCCCGAGCTGCGCACGCGCGGCCGAGCGATCGCCGAGCTCGCCGTAGTCGTCGATGTAATTGCCGTGCGGGAGGATCGTGGTCGGCCCGCGGTAGCCGAGCTCGTCGGCGATCGTCGTGATCGCGCTCGGGAAGTGGACGAAGACATGATCGAGCGAGCCCATCAGCTCGAGCCGCGCGCGGCGACCGAGCTCGGGGTGCGGATCGTCGTGGGGGTAGAGGTTGTGGGCCGTCCAGGCGACCCGCAGCCCGCGTCGCTTGGCCCCGCGAACGAAGCGACCAAAGCGACGGATCCGGGCCGCGTAGAGCCAGCGATTCGTCGAGATCAGCGGACCGCCCGGCCAGTGCAGATGAACCCAATCACCGCGCTCGAGCTCGCGCATGCCGACCCGACGCGGGCGCATCACGAGCTCGACCCCGCGCGCCTCGATCTCCCGACAAAAGCGGCTCAAGTAGGGATTCGAGAGCCAGAGCGGCCAAGGCAACACGCGCACCGCGACGCAAGCTACTCGGCTCGCGCCGCGTCGGCAACTGCTTGGGGACCCCTCGATGCGACTGCGCTCAGGTCGGGCTCGAGAACATGCGCAGCGTGAGCCAGCGCCAGACATAGCGCAGGTCGTCGCGCTCGATCAGCCCGAAGAGCCGACCGAGCAGCGCGAAGGCGGCGAGGTAGCCGACGATCCCGACCCCGAGCCGACCGGCGATCCCGAGCGGCAGCTGCTGCAGGCCCAGCCACACGCCCACGCCGATCAGCGCCGAGAGCCCGAGCACGCCGCCATAAAAACGCCAAGGCAGCGCGTCGACCAGCCCGCGCCCGAACGCCTTGCCGATCTGGGTGAGCGTGATCAGCATCGGTGGGATCAGGGCGATCACCGAGGCCAACGCGGGGCCCGAGTAGCCGAGCAGGTGGGTCAGCGGCACGGTCAGCAGCGCGTTGCTGATCACCAGCATCAAGGCCGAGACCATGATCACCCGAGTCCGGCCGATCGACTGCAGCATCGCGCCATAGCCCGCGACCCGGTGGAGGATCACCGCCGTGAAGATTTGGAAGGGCAAGGCCGCGTTCGCATACTTGGCGCCCGCGATCAGCACGATCACGTCTTGCCCGAGCGTGATGATCACCATCGCCATCGGCACGACGATCAGCGCGGTCTTGCGCACGTTCCGGTACCAGAGCTCGCGCAGCCCGGCCAGATCGTTGGCGTGAAAGAGCCGGACGTAGCGGGTCTGCATCACCGCCGCGATCGCGTAGGGCACCAAGGTGATCAGCGGGATCTCGCGCGCCGCCGCCGTGTAGTTGGCGAAGGAGTCGGTGTCGAGCAGCAGCCGGGCCGCGAACTTGTCGATCTGCGGGTTGAGCTTGCCGGCGAGCATGCCGATCCCGGCCGGCAGCGCGAAGGCCAGGATCTCGCGCAGGCGCGGCTTGTTCAGCCACTCGCGCGGCGCCTCGCTGGGCGGGAGCGGGAAGAAGCGGCGCATCAGCGTGAGGTGGACGAGCAGACGAACGCCGCCGGCCACCGCCATCGCAAAGGGCACCATCGTGATCGAGAACCCGCTCAGGCCCGGCACGAGCATCGCCAGCGTGGTCAGCAGGGCCAGCCCAATGAAGAGCCCCGAGGCCAGCCGGACATGATCGCTGGCGATCAGCTGGTTGACCGCGGGCAGCGTCGGCAGCTCGAGCGCGAGCGCGAGCGCGACCCAAGGCAGCGCCGGCATGATGTCGAGCTCCGCGTCGGAGGTCGCCCAGCCCGCGAGCGAGCCGATCGCGATCGCCGGGATCGCGAAGCAAGCCAAGAGCAGCGAGGTCTGCCGGACGATGTGGTTGCCGGCCTTCGGATCGCGACCGATGAAGTAGAAGACCGCGTCGACCAGCCCGAGCGTGCCCAGGGCCAGCGAGGTCTCGTAGACCAGCAAGATCACGCCCAGGTAGGCGAGCTCGGTCTTGGTGTAGATCCGCGCGCCGACGGCGATGACCAAGAAGAGCAGCAGCGAGCCCGCGACCCGGCTGTACGCGTAGATGCCCGCGTCGCGGGCCGCCTTGCGGTTCGCCGCCTCGTTGTCCTCGTCACGCTCGCGCTGGGCCTCGGCTTCGGTGCTCGGGGCTGCCTCGGCGCTCGGCTCGTTCACGCGGCCCTCGTCGCTCACGCCTCGGGCTTCCGCAACACGAAGGCCTGGACCATCACCGGCCAGGCGGCCCCGACATAAAATTGCTCGCGCATCGCGTCGATCCGCGCCGCGTCGAACTCGTCGTAGCCGAGCAGCTCCTCGCGCTTGCCGACGACCAGCTCGAGCCCGCTCTGCTCGACCAACCAGCGGATCGGCACGTTGGTCCCCCAGCGGTTCTCGGTCGCGCTCGTGAAGGGCTCGAGATCGAGGAAGAGATCGACCGTGACCACGAAGAGCCCGCCCGGCTTGAGCGCCCGACGAACGTGGTCGAGGATGCCCGGGATCTCGCTGCGTGGAATGTGCTCGATCGCCGAGATGCTCAGCGCCCGATCGAAGCTCGCGTCGTCCAGCTTGGCGTCCTCGATGAAGCAGTTGCGCAGCTCGACCCGGCTGCCGAAGCGCTGGTTGAGCCGGGCCGTGAACTCGGGCGTGACCGGCCAACCAACCCCGCGCGCCGCCTCGCCCGGATCGACGTTGACGACCGTGCACCCAGCCTGGTCGAGCACGAACTGAAAGCCCGAGTTCGACCCGCCGACCTCGACCACCCGCATGCCCGGCGCGAGCTCGAGCGCTTCGAAGGCCCAAGGGTACTCGAGCCGCCGCGTGTCACTGTTGGGTTGAAAGCCGAAGGGCCCGATCAACTGCGCGGCACCAGGCAACGAACGCAACTTGTGGGGGAGGATCGCACGGCCCACTGGATGGCCGTGGGGAGCGCCCCAGCGACGATTCCACGGTTCGTAGGAGGCCGGCACGTCGCGGCGGAGCAGCACTCGCGGACGTTATGACCGACTGCGCTCGGGCGCAAGCTGGCTCCTCGATCCTCCACCTTTCGATCCTTCGCGTTGGTCGGATCACTCGCGTTGGATCCTGATCCTGGCGTTGGATCCTTCGCGCTCGCCTGGGCCACCGACGAACAGGCTTCACGGTGGGAAGAAGGGTCCCCCGCTCGGGCTCAAACACGTCGCCCTTCGAATCGCCGATGCGCTCTCCCTGGTTGGCGATCCACGGCCAATGTGGCGCTCGTGCATCGCAGCCAGGGGCTCGACTCGCCTCGGAGGGACCCTTCTTCCCCCCGCGCGCCTTCGAACTCGACTGCCGCCGCCGCACCCAACAGGGACCGCCGAACCACGTGGTCCCCACACCCGCGCCCTTCGACCGCCGACGCAGCTGCGGCTCCGGTCCCTCCACGAGGCGGCGCAGACGCTCGAACACCTGGGCGGCGGGGAATGTCGGCGTCCCTCCGAGGCGGACGTTGGCGTTCGGACCGGAGTGGGGCAGCCGAGCGTGGGGCGGCGATATTCCCCGCGAAGCCCCCCACTTCGGGAGCACGAGCATTCGCGCAGGATCTCCAGCGCGAACGCCCGCGAAGGATCCGAACGAGATCGAGTGCGATCCCGAGATCGAGTGCGATCCCGAGATCGATCGAGATCGATCGATCTCAGTCGAACAAGCTCGAGATCGAGTCCCCGTGATGGATCCGCTTGATCGCCTCACCCACGAGGTTCGCAATGCTCAACACCACGAGCTTGTCGCAGCGCGAAGTCTTGTCCTGCTGCGGCACCGTGTTGGTCACCCACACCTTGCGCAGCACCGACTCGTTGATCCGCTCGATCGCCGGCCCCGAGAGCACCCCATGGGTCGCGCCCGCGTAGACCTCGGCGGCCCCGTGCTCCATCACGGCCTTGGCCGCGTTGCACAGGGTCCCGGCGGTGTCGATCATGTCGTCGATCAAGATCGCTCGCTTGCCCGCGACGTCGCCGATCAGGTGGTGGACCTGCGAGACGTTGGGCGACTCGCGGCGCTTGTCGATGATCGCCAGCGAGCAGTCGAGGTACTTCGAGTAGGCCCGGGCGCGCTCGGTCCCGCCGGCGTCGGGCGAGACCACGACGGTGTTCTCGCCGCACAGCCCCTCGCGCTCGAACGCCTCGCGCAGGATCGGCGTGGCGTAGAGGTGATCGAAGGGGATGTTGAAGAAGCCCTGGATCTGGCCAGCGTGCAGATCGACCGAGAGCACGCGTGTGGCCCCGGCGGCGGTCAGCAGATCGGCGATCAGCTTGGCGGTGATCGGCGTGCGCGGCTTGACCTTGCGGTCTTGCCGGGCGTAGCCGAAGTAGGGCATGACCGCGACGATCGACCCGGCGCTCGCCCGCTTGAGCGCGTCGATCATGATCAACAGCTCCATCAGGTTGTCGTTCGGCGGCGAACAGGTCGACTGGAGGATGAAGCAGTTGACCCCGCGCACGTTCTCGCCGATCTCGACGAAGATCTCGCCGTCGGAGAAGCGCGAGATCTTGGCCGTACCGGTCGGGATCCCGACATAGCGGGCGATCTCCGAAGCCAGGGCGGGGTTGGCGTTGCCTCCGAAGATCGTGATCGTTCGGTTCATGAAGGCCCGGGTTCGGGGAGGTCGTCGAGCAGGAGAGAAGGTCTGGGGCGGCAGGATTCGAACCTACGAATGTCGGGATCAAAACCCGATGGCTTACCGCTTGCCGACGCCCCAAAAAGCGCGAATCAGCCACGAAGGGCTGACTGATGGCGGCGCCGCGCGATCCGGCCCGCCGAACGCGCATCTTATAGGGGGTAGCGATCGGGTTGTCAATCCTGCGCGAGACGCGAAAAACGGAAGAAATCCGCATACTTAGGGAAGTAGGACAGGGCCATTTGCGCGCCTGAAGGCCGAGATTTTTGCGGAAAACTGGATCAGTGAGCTATCGCAATGGTCTAATTTCCAACGGATCGTATCCCCCCTTCCACTACCTGTCTGATGCACGCGCCTCCCACTCGCCCGCACAGCTCATGCGAGCCTCGTGGATCCCGCATCTCGAGTGTCCAAACGACCAAAAAGTTGGCTGAAAGACCTCAAATTTGTTCTTGCTGAACCACAGCTGAGCTACCGTCTCTCGATCTCACGCGCCCCCCGTGCACGATCTTGCACATAAGACCTGCCCGAAATGCGAAATGCGCGCATCGGGCGAGCACCGCTTCTGTCCCGCGTGCGGGACGGACTTGTCTGGTGTGCGATCGAGTGGCGCCGATCCTTACCTCGGCTTGCTGATCCAGGACCGCTATCGGGTCGACAAGCTGATCGGGGCGGGCGCGATGGGGCGCGTCTACCGGGCTGAACAGACGGCGCTGCACAAGCCCTTCGCGGTCAAGATCCTCAGCCCGCAGCTGACCCACGACCCCGACTCGCAGGCCCGCTTCGCCAACGAGGCTCACAACGCGGCCAGCCTCAACCATCCCAACGTGGTCTCGATCGTCGACTACGGCCGGACCAAGGAGGGCGTCACCTACCTGGTCATGGAGTACGTCGAGGGTCACTCGCTCGAGCAGATCATCGCCGACGAATTCCCGCTCGCCCGCTCGCGCATCGTCGACCTGACCTTGCAGATCCTGGCCGCGCTGACGGAGGCGCACGGGCTCGGGATCCTCCACCGCGACCTCAAGCCCGAGAACATCCTGATCCAGAGCCTGCGCGACCGCGGCGAGCTGCTCAAGGTGCTCGACTTCGGCATCGCCAAGCTGATGGACGAGGCACCCGCTTCGGGTGGGTCGGGCGCGCGGCCGGGCTTGACCAGCCAAGGGGTCGTCTGCGGGACGCCCGAGTACATGTCGCCCGAGCAAGCCTGCGGGCTCAAGCTCGACCAGCGCTCCGATCTCTACGCGGTCGGCGTGATCCTCTACCAGATGATGACGGGCCGACCGCCCTTCGAATCGAACGTCGCGGTCGAGATCCTGCATCGCCACATCCACGAGCAGCCCAAGCCGCCGAGCGCGGTCTTGGGTGGTGATCCCGATCCGCTCGAGGCGGTCTGCCTCAAGGCCTTGGCCAAGGAGCGAGACCATCGCTTCGCCGACGCCAACGAGTTTCGCGAGGCGCTGCTCGAGGCGAACCGGGCCGCCGCGGTCGACTTCCACTGCAAGCACTGCGGCGAGCCGATGCGGGCCAACGCCCGCTTCTGTGCCAGCTGCGGCACTGCGGTTCCCGACGCCAAGCTCGCCTCGGGCCGCCGCCGCCCGACCCCGCACTCGACCCGCGCGCTGCGGCAGGTGACCGGCGAGTCGACCGCCGAGGTCCTGCTCCGCGCCCTGCCGCGCAAGCTGGCTGGCGACGCGGCGAACGGGCTGATCGCGGCGGGCGACACCTACCTGTCCAACTCGAAGCCAGGCCTGCGCGCGCAGGTGATCGCGGGCCCGCCCGGCTCGGGCAAGACCCGCTTGCTCGACGAGGCCGCGAGCCGAGCCGAGGCCCGCGGCTGGCGGGTGATCGCGGCCGGCAGCGAGCCGACCGGCGCCATGACGGCGCTGTGGCCGATTCGGATCGCGGTCGCCAAGCTCTTGCAGCTCGATCACCTCGAGCTCGGCCCGGCCGACCTCCAGCGCGCGGCCAGCTTGGCCGGCCTCCCCTACGACGCGCTGCCCGGGCTCGACGAGCTGTTCGGGTTCGGGGCCGGGGTCGCGGTCGAGTACGCGGTCCGCCGCCGCGAGTGCCTGACCTCGGCCGTCCAGGTCCTGACCGAGGGCGGCCACGATCCGCTCCTGCTCGTGTTCGACGACGTCGATCGCTGGGACGCGCCCTCGCGGCGGATCGTCCAGCGACTCGTCCGCGCCCAGTCGAAGCGGCCGGTGCTGATCTTGATCGGCACCGCCGAGACCAACCGCGAGTGGATGCACAGCCCGGTCGTCGATCTGCCGGGGCTCGACGCCGACGAGCTGCGCGCCTGGGTCGACGCGGTCAGCCACCCCAACTCGGCGCTCGCGGACCGCTTGGCCAGCCACGCCCCGCTCACGCCCTTCGAGCTCGAGCTGGTCTTGCGCTGCCTGCCCGACGCCGACGCCAAGCTCGACATCGACGCCTCGATCGCTGGCTGGCTCAGCCGGCTCGCGGGCCCCGAGCGGCAGGTGCTCGAGCTCGCCTCGGTGCTCGGCGAACACTTCGATTGGGACGACCTCGACGCGCTGCGCTCGGTCGATCCGCTCGGCCAACGCGGCTCGCTCGATCAGCAGCTCAGCGGCCTCCAGCAGGCCGGCTTGATCGCGCCGCTGGGCGAGCGGAGCTGGGCGTTCCGCAACCGGCGGATCCGCGAGCACGTGCTCGGCTCGCTCGACCGCCAGCGCTCGCGTCACCTCCACCGCGAGGCCGCGACGCGATCGCAGCGAGCCCAGACCTCGAGCACCGTGCGCGCGCTCTACCTGCTGCGCGCGCAGTCGAGTCGGGTCGAGGACGCGGCCGCTCGGGTCGCGACCGTCGAGCTGATCGAGGCCCTGCGCGAGGCGGCCGTCAGCGCGGTCGCCAGCTTCGACGACCCCAAGGCCGTGCGCTTGCTTCGGACCGCGCTCAAGGCCGCGCGCCGCCTGCCCTTCCGCGAGCGGCAGATCCACGAGGCCAACCTGATCGCCGAGCTCGTCGATCCCTTTTGCTTCACCGATCGGATCGAGGAAGCCGTCGCGACCTTGCGGACCCTGCTCGAAGATCAGCACCCGCCGACGACCGAGTCCGAGCTGCAGCGCGCGCTCGGTCGCTGCCTGGTCCGCGTGCAGGACTGGCCGGGCGCGATCGCGGCGTTCCAGCGCGCCTTGGCCCCCTTGATCGCCCAGGGTCGTCGGCAGGCGCTGCTCGAGCTCTACGCCGATCTCGGCAAGGCCTTCGAACAGTCGGGCAAGCACGCGCGGGCGCTGGCCGAGCTCGGCGAGGGCCTCGACATGTGCACGCTCGGCGACGGTCCGCGGGCCGACGTCGACGCCTCGATGTGGCGCTACCTGCTGACCATCGCCGAGATCCACATGCGGGCCGGCGACGACCGCAACGCGCGGATCTGGATGGAGCACGCGCTCTTTCAGGCCGAGCGGCGCCGCGAAGACCTCGGCTCGCTGCGCAGCCATCACCTGATGGGCCGGCTGCTGCGGAGCATCGGTCAGATGATGCTCGCCGACCAGCACCTCGGTCGCGCGCTCGAGTCGGGTCGCAAGCTCGGCGATCGTCGCAGCTGCGCCGAGGTCCTGCTCGAGCGGGCCGAGCTGCGTCGAGCCAGCCGCAAGCCCGACGACGCGCGGCGCCTCGCCGAAGAGGCGCGGCGCCTCGCCGAGCTGCTCGAGTGGCCGCGCGGGGTCGATGAAGCCGACGCGCTGCTCGCCAAGCTGGCCTGAAGACCTGATTGCCCGGGTGATGGCTGGCCGGGTGATGGCTGGCCGCGGGTGGCAGCCGCGCGGGTTTCGAACCATCGACACGCCCTGCCATGAGCCAGAGCACGTTTGCGCTGGGCAAGCGTGGGCCGGGCCACCAAGGCTTCGGGCATAGATGTGTTTTGCGTGACCCGAGTCTTGGCTCGGCGGGTGCCCGGCGCTGACGCGGCCTGATAGGGTGCGCCGCAACTCGAAAGAGAGAAGCCCGACCATGACCACACGCCGACCCCTGCTGCGCCTGGCCCTCGCCAGCGCCCTCATGTTGCCGCTCGTCGGCGGCTTGGCCCTGACCGGGCCCGCCGAAGCCGCCAAGCCCAAGCTGACCTTCGAACTCGACGTCAAGGAGTTCACCCTCGACAACGGACTGCGCGTCTACGTGGTCGAGGACCACTCGACGCCCGCGTTCACCATCAACATCACCTACGACGTCGGCTCGGTCGACGAAGTGCCCGGCCGAACCGGCTTCGCGCACTTCTTCGAGCACATGATGTTCCAAGGCTCGAAGAACCTGCCCGACAACGCGATCGGTGAGTACACCGAGCGCGCGGGCGGCTACATCAACGCCGGAACCTCGTTCGACACGACCGCCTACTTCCACGTGATCCCCAGCCAGTACCTCGACATGGTCCTGTGGGGCGAGGCCGACCGGCTCGAGAACCTCGAGATCACCAACGAGGCGTTCGAGGTCCAGCGCAACGCCGTCCAGTCCGAGAAGGACCGCGGCGACAACCAGCCCTTCGCCAAGGCGATCGAGCAGATGATCGGCGAGCTGTTCGAGAGCACGCCCTACAGCCACCTGCCGATCGGCACGCTCGAGGACCTCAACGCGGCCGAGGCCAAGGACGCCGAGGACTTCTTCAAGGTCTACTACCGGCCCAACAACGCGGTCATGGTGATCGTCGGCGACGTCGACTTCGCCAACGTCAAAGAGCGGGTCGAGCACTACTTCGGCGGCATCGCCAAGGGCGAGCCCAAGCCGGCCGCGCCCAAGGGCGAGGTCATCCGCGGGCGCAAGATCGAGAAGAAGGTCACCGACGACAAGGCCCAGCAGACCCAGTGGCTGTGGGCGTGGCCGACCGTCGGCGACGATCACCCCGATCGTCCGGCCGTCGATCTGCTCGGCAACATCTTGTTCGGCGGCGCCTCGGCCCGGATCCCCAAGCTCTTCACCGACGACAAGCAGTGGACGGCCTTCGCTGGCGGTGGCCACTTCTTCGCCTTCCGTGACTCGGGCGCGATGCTCTTCTTCGGCGTGCCCAAGCCCGAGGGCGAGAAGAACCTCGAGGAGGCCAAGAAGCTGCTCGAGAGCGAGCTGGCCAACATCGCCAAGAAGGGCATCTCGAACAAGGAGCTCGAGAAGGCGATCAACATGAAGCTGATGGAGAGCGTCAGCACGCTCGCGACCAACTCGGGTCGGGCCAACGCCATCGCCGCGGGCGCGCTCTGGTACGGCGATCCTCGCCGCATGCTGACCGACCTCGACCGCTACCGCACGGTCACCGCCAAGGACATCAAGCGCGTCGCCGAGCAGTACCTCAACGGCAACTGGGTGTTCTACGAGCTCGTCCCCGCGAGCGGCCCGAGCCTGACCGGGATGCCCAAGTGATCGCGGAGAACCTGACCATGAAGACTCGTACGACTTCCCGTTTCCTCTCGAACCTCGGCTCGACCCTCGGCGTCCTGACCCTCGCCTCCGGCCTCGCGCTCGCTGGCTGCGACAAGCCCGAGCCCGACACCAACCCGCCGGTCGACGTCACCCCGCCGCCCGAGCCCACGCCCGAGCCGCCCAAGCGCGAGTACCCGGAGCCGCCCGCCCCGAGCGCGCAGCGTCCGGTCAACTTCCCCGAGGTTCAAAAGCTCGAGCTGCCCAACAAGCTGGTCGTCTACGTGGTCGAGAACCACGAGGTCCCGATCGTCGACGTCCAGCTGGTCATCAAGGCCGGCACGATCCACGACGAGCTGCTCGCGGGCATGACCGCGAACATCTTGTCCGAGGGGACCAAGAAGCGGACCAAGGCGCAGATCGACGAGGCCATCGAGCAAGTCGGTTCGAACCTCGGCGTCGGCACGGACATGTACGACGCCGGGATCAGCACGCGGGTGCTCAAGCCCGACCTCGCGCTCGCGCTCGACCTCGTCAACGACGTCGCTCGCAACCCCCGCTTCGAGCAGGCCGCGCTCGACAAGCTCAAGGCCTCGCAGAAGGTCACGATCGCGAGCGAGAAGTCCGACGGCGGCGCGCTCGCGGGCCGACTCTCGAGCATGCTGCTCTACCCGCCGGGTCACCCCTACGGGCACAAGCTGCCGACCGACGCCGACGTCGACGCGATCACGCTCGACGCGATCAAGGCCTTCCACGACACCTGGTACCGGCCCAACAACGCCTACCTGATCCTCTCGGGTGACGTGACCAAGGACGAGGTCCGCAAGATGGTCGAGAAGACGCTGGGCAGCTGGAACCCGGCGTCGAGCTTCCCGGCGCATCCGCTCGAGCAGTTCGCCGGCGCCGACTATCAAAAGGCCGTCCCGACCGAGCTGGTCGTCAACATCGTCGATCGCAACCAGATCAGCTCGGACATCATCCTCGCCAACGTCAACGGGGTCGCGCGCAACAGCCCCGAGTGGAACGCGATGGCGGCCGTGGTCAAGTACTTCGGCGGCGGCATGAGCTCGATCTTGTTCCGCGACATCCGCGAGACCCAGAAGCTCACCTACAACATCAACGCCTTCCAGAGCAGCCAGAAGGCGGTCGGTGAGTTCGGCATCTCGACCCAGACCAAGGAGGTCGACAAGATGCTCAACGCGGTCTTCCAGCACATCGAGGACCTGCGGACCAAGGACCCGGACGCGGCCTACGTCCAGAGCGCGCTCGACAACATGGCGTTGAGCTTCCCGCTCCAGATCGAGACGGCCTCGCAGATCGCCGGCAAGGTCGCGACGATGCTGACCTACAACCTGCCCGACACCTACTACAACACGTACATCGACGACGTGCGCAAGGTGAAGGTCGAGGACATCAAGGCGACCGCGGCCAAGCACATCCACCCGATCCCGGTCATCGTGATCGTCGGCAAGGCCAAGAAGATCCGCGAGCAGCTCGCCAACGTGCCCTACTTGAAGGACGCGAAGATCGTCGAGTACGACACCGATCTGAACAAGAAGTAGCCGGGCGGCCGCGCGTCGGCCACCGTCGCTCGAACGAGCCCCGCACCTCGGTGCGGGGCTCTTTGCGTTCGCGCGCTCGACCCATGGATCGCCGAATCGAGCGGTCCTGCTATAACCGCGAGGCGCATGTGCGGCATCATCGGCTACACCGGTTCACGTCCCGCGGCCCCCTTGCTGGTCGAAGGCCTGCGCCGGCTCGAGTACCGCGGCTACGACTCGGCAGGAGTCGCGCTGATCGACCCGAGCCGGACGCCGACGATGCTGCTCAGCCGCAGCGAGGGCAAGATCGCCGCGCTCGCGGCCAAGCTCGACGCCGAGCCGCTCTCGGGCACGCTCGGCGTCGGCCACACCCGCTGGGCCACCCACGGCCGCCCCTGTGAAGCCAACGCCCACCCGCAGCGCGCGGGCAAGGTCTGCGTGGTCCACAACGGGATCATCGAGAACTACCAGCATCACCGCGACGCCTTGATCGCCCGCGGTCGGACCTTCACCAGCGACACCGACACCGAGGTCGTCGCCCACCTCGTCGACGAGCACTACCAGGGCGATCTCCACGCGGCCGTGCGCGCGGCGATCAAGCTGATCGAGGGCGCCTACGCGCTGGTCGTCATCCACGACGATCACCCGACCCAGCTGGTCGCCGCCCGCCATGCCTCGCCCTTGCTGATCGGCCTGGGCGGCGAGCAAGGCGAGCCGGGCCCCGATGGTTCACGCTGGCCCGACGAAAGCTTCGTGGCCTCCGACGTGTCGGCGATCCTCCAGCACACCCGGATGATCGTCGACCTCGACGATGGCGACACCGCGCTGGTCGAGCCCGCGGGCATCGTCGCGCTGCTCGACGCGGGCGGCCGGGCGATCACCCGGACGCCGCGGCGGATCGACTGGAGCCCGCTCGCGGCCGAGAAGTCGGGCTTCAAGCACTTCATGCTCAAGGAGATCTTCGAGCAGCCGCGAGCGATCCGCGACACGATGATGGGCCGGCTCGGCGCTCGACTCGAGCAGGGCGAGGCCGCCGGCCCGAGCTTCGCCGAGCTCGACCAGCTCGACGCGCTCGGCCTCGACCTCGCCCACCTGAGCGAGCGCAACAAGATCACGATCGTCGCCTGCGGGACCTCCTGGCACGCCGCGCTGGCCGGCAAGTACCTGATCGAGCAGCTCGCTCGGGTCCCGGTCGAGGTCGATCTCGCCAGCGAGTTCCGCTACCGCTCACCGATCGTCCGAGCCGGTGATCTGGTCATCGCGATCAGCCAGTCGGGCGAGACCGCCGACACCCTGGCCGCGATGAAAGAGGCCAAGCGGCTCGGCGCGCGCGCCTTGGCGATCTGCAACGTCGTCGACTCGTCGATCGCCCGGGCCGCCGACAAGGTCATCTACACCCACGCCGGGCCCGAGATCTCGGTCGCCTCGACCAAGGCCTTCACGACCCAGCTGACCATGCTGACCCTGCTCGCGCTCGATCTGGGCCGGCGCAGCGGCGCGCTCGACCAAGCTCGGGCCAGCGCGCTGGTCGAGGGCCTGCGCGAGCTGCCCTTCACGATCGACGCCGTGCTCGCCCAGCAAGCCGCGATCAAGATCATCGCCCGACGTTGGTCGCACGCCCGCGACTGGCTCTACCTCGGTCGCGGCCTCGCCTTCCCGGTCGCGCTCGAGGGCGCGCTCAAGCTCAAGGAGATCAGCTACATCCACGCCGAGGGCTACGCCGCGGGCGAGCTCAAGCACGGCCCGATCGCGCTGATCGACGACACCGTGCCCGTGGTCGTGCTCGCGCTCGAGGGCCCCGGCTACCCAAAGACCCTGTCGAGCCTCGAAGAGGTCCGGGCCCGCGGCGGCAAGATCATCGCGATCGCCAGCGCCGGCGACGAGCGGATCGGCGACGTCGCCGACGACGTCGTGCTCGTGCCCAAGGTCGACGCGATGCTCCAGCCGATCGTCGCCTCGGTGCCCTTGCAGCTGCTCGCCTACCACGTCGCCGATCTCAAGGGCACCGACGTCGATCAGCCGCGCAACCTGGCCAAGTCGGTCACCGTCGAGTGAGCGGCCCGCAGGATCAAGCGCCGAACACCGCGACCCAGTAGGTCACAAAGGTCGCCTCGTCCGGTGCGAGGAAGCCGACGCCGAGCTCGCGGGCGTCGGGGTTCATCAGGTTGACGCACTCGGTCTCGCGACCGATCCAGGCCACCGCCACGTCCTCGGCGGAGGGGAGTCCGGCCGCGAGGGTCTCGCCGAGCGCGCTCAGGTCGAAGCCCGCGTCGGCGGCTCGATCGGCGAAGCCGATCCCCTCGGGCGTCGTGTGCATGACGTAGTCGCGCGCGGCCATGTCGAGCGCGTGGACCCGCGCGGCGCAGCGCAGCGAGGGGTGCATCGTCAGCGGCTCGCTCGGCTCGAAGGGCGTCGTGCCACAGATCGCGCCGGCCTCGCGATATTCGTTGATGCGATCGAGCAGCTCGACCTCGAAGGCCGACGCCTCGCCCGGCCAGTCGACGACCTCGGCGCAGTACTCGAGGTCGCCCGGGACCTCGGCCACTTCGGTGGGCGTGGTGCAAGCGAGCGCCAGGAGGCCGAGCGCGAGCGCGAAGCAGCGCGAGATCATGGCGCGAGGGTATCACTCGACGCGCGGACGTTGCGGCGGAGCCCATGCACGTCGAGCCTCCCGCGAGCCGTGATAGCCTGGCTTCATGGCGCTCTTCGGCTCGGCCGTGACGACCCCCAGCTTCTTGCCCGACGCCGACGCCCGCGCGTGGGTCCTCGACAGCTTCGCAGAGCTCGGTCCACGGCTCGGGGTCCCGGCTCGGATGCCCCACCTGCTGAGTGATCCGAGCGCGCTGCTCGGCCGCTCGCGCCCGCCGGACGACCTCGACTCGCTCTTCGACATGATCTGCGCGATCCAAGAGGTGATCGGCCAGCGCGAGGTCGAGCTGACCTTGCTCGAGATCGACGAGCGCAACCCCGCGCCCTTGCCGAGCGGCCTCGTCCACCTCGGCGACCCCGGCGGCAAGCTGCTCCACGCCCTGCGCCACCCGCTGCCCGAGGGCAACGAGTACATCGTGCTCTTCACCCGCGCGGCCTTCCGCGTGCGCGAGCTGATGCTCGCCGGCATCGCCCGCGCCCTCGGCCACATCGCCCTCGATCGCGCCGGCATCGAGCCCGACCCCGAGGCCCTCGATCAATGGGACGCCGACGCCGAGCTCGCGGCCGTCCTGCTCGGCATGGGCGTGTGGATCGCCAACGGCTCGTACAAGTTCGAGAACGCCTGCTGCGGTGGCGGCTGCGGGGTCGACCTGCGATCGATCCGCAGCGGCCTCTCGATGCCCGAGGCCTGCTTCGCGCTCGCGCTCGACGGCCAGCGCAAAGGCCTGCGTCGGCGCGCGGTCGCCAAGCAGCTCGAGCCGACCCAGCGGGCCGCGCTCGAGCAGAGCTGGAAGGTCGACGTCGAGCTGCCTTCCGGGCTCGCGATCACGGGTGGG
>JAMHUH010000476.1:0-11541 GCA_035904925.1 Nannocystaceae bacterium | reverse complement strand
CCCACGACAATCGCGGCTGCGCGACCGCGGCCGTGGTCGAGGGTCGCGGGCGAAACTATGAGGACATGGACGCGCCCTTCATCGAATGGGATCTGAAGCAGGGGCCGATCGAGGACCGGATCGATCGCTGCAACCACTACCGCCCCTGGGATCCCAACCGGCCGCACTTCTACGACGCCGTGGTCGAAGTCGCGCGCAAGTGGTGAGCGCGTCGGCGCTCGACCTCGCGAGACATCGGCTCTCGTCGCGGCGACGAGCGAGGGCAGTGGAGGTCCGGGCATGACAGGCGCCCGAGCGCTCTACGTAGTGTCGCCGCATGGCCCACTCCATATCGCCCCCCGTTCGCATCCTCGCCCCGCTCGTGCTCGCGCTGACCAGCGCATGTCCGGGTGAACCCCTGCCCGTGGACGACGAGGTCGGCGAGTCCACGCAGACCGACGAGGACTCGACGGACTCGACGGACACGTCCACGACCGGCGAGCCGAGCTTCGAGTCGTGCGACTTCGAGTGGATCGTGAACGCGCCGATCCTGGCTGGCGACGCGACGCCGAGCGCCTACGCGCCGCTCGTGCTCGAGGGCGAAGAGCTGTTCATCGCCCACCAGATCGGCGCGCAGGGCCAGCTCGACACTCGCGTCACGCGGGCGCAGCAGGGGACGGGCGCGCTGATCTCGAGCTTGGATCTCGACCTGAGCAGCAGCTCCGATCTCCCGCTCGCGCTCGTGCGACCCTCGACCGGCGGCTACGCGATCACCAGCACGGACGCGATCGAGGGCGCTCAGGTCTGGCGCCTCGACGATCAGGGCGCGCTGGTCTGGATGGCGAGCGACCCGCTGGCCACCTTTGCGCGTGGGCTGGTCGAGCTGCCCGAGGGCCGACTCGCGTCGCTCGCAACCCGTCGTGTCGGCGACCAAGACGACGACGCGCGGCTGACCATCTACGCGCTCGACACGGGCGCGGTGCTCGAGACCCACGACTACGGCGGCGAGGTGGCGGCGAACGGATTTTCGCTCGACGAGGCCGAGTCGCTGGTGGTGGGTGAGGATGGCGGCCTCTTCGTCGGCCTCGACGTCTACCTCGATTGGGACACGATCGCTCCAGTCATCCACGCCTTTTCGCCGCTCGATCTCGAGCTGCCGCTGTGGTCGACGCCCCTGATCGCAGCCGAGGGTCAGCTCGTCCATCTGCGCTCGTTCGTGCGCACGCCGGATGGCCTGCTGGTCGCGATTCATCAGCGCTACGACGCGACCGGAATGTTCTGGATCACCGCGCTCGACCCCGCGACCGGCGAGATCGCGTGGACGGTCGGTCGAGACGAGCTCGAGCTGCCGACGATCGAATACTCGAACGCGCGGACGATCGCGGCCTCGGCCACGCACCTGTTCGTGGCCGGGGCCTGGCGGACCGAGATCGACGCCGTCGACGTGTGGCAGGGCTACGTGCTCGAGCTCGACCACGCGGGCAACCTGATCTGTCACGCGACGCTGGACGACTACGTGCCCGAGGCCAACACGTTCTCGACGGTGACCGAGTTCATGGCTTCCGGCGTCGACGCGAGCGGCGACTTGCTGCTCGCTGGGTACTCGATCGCTGCATTCAACCCGCTGCTCGAGGGCACCCTCGCGCTGGCCAAACTTCGTGGATAGGGGACATCGAACCATGCCTGAGATCAATCAAACTTCGACCCTGAGCGCCCTGCTCGTGCTGACCCTGACTGCCTGCTTCGAGGGGCCCCCGATGGCCGACGACGAGGCTGGCAGCACGACCGAGCCTGGCGGATCCGAATCGAGTGATTCGAGCGATTCGAGCGACTCGACGACCGGTGAGTCGTTCGAGGCCTGCGAGTTCGAATGGCTCGTGCGCACGCCGACGGCCGAGGGATGGGCCCAGCTGACCATCTACGCCCCGATGGTCCTCGACGGTCAGGACCTCGTGATCGCGCACCCCCGGACCCACGAGGGCCAAGTCGACAGCCGGCTCACGCGGGCGAGCCAGTCCGACGGCACGATCGGGCAGGTCCTCGACTTCAACCTGTCCGCGACGACGGACTACCCGCAATCGCTCGCGCGCTTGCCCGACGGCGACCTGCTGCTCGGCAGCACCGCGTATGGGGCCGCGGGCGCGGAGGTCCGGCGGCTCGGGCCGAATGGCGAGTTGCGCTGGACTTGGAGCGACCCGGCTTCGGTCTTCCTCGCCGGGCTCGCGCGGCTGCCCGACGGGCGCGGCTTGTCGCTCACGACGCGCCAGGTCGGCGACCTCGACCAAGACGCCGCGCTCGTCGTGCACGATCTCGAGACCGGCGCGCAGCTCGAGACCCATGAATTCGGCGGCATGCCGACGCCCGCAGGCACCTCGTTCGACCCGGGCTGGTCGCTCGCGGTCGGCGACGCCGGGGTGTTCTTCGGCATGAACGAGGTTGGCGATGGCTGGGGGCGGCCGGTCGTGTTCGGCCTCGACCCGAGCGACCTCGCGCTGCCGCGCTGGCGGACGCCGCTGATCGACCTGCCCGGCCAGAACGTCGCGCTGCGCAGCGTCGCGCTGGGCCCCGCCGGGCCGCTCGCGGTCATCTACGAGAACTTCGAGAGCGAGGAATTTTGGATCTCGGCGCTCGACCCCGAGACCGGCGTAATCCTGTGGACGGTCGAGTCGAACGAGCTCGAATTGCCGGAGCTCGTGAGCTCGCGGCTGACCGCGCTGGCCCTGTCGGACGAGCGGGTGTTCGTGGCCGGGAATTGGCTGACCACGAATGAAGAGCTCTCGCAGGGCTTCGTGCTCGCGCTGGACCTCGAGGGCAACGCGATCTGTCAGTCTACCTGGGACGATTTCGATCCCGAGACCGGCGCATTCGAATACGCGCCGTATTTTCTCGACGCCAAGGTCGATGCCGAAGGCGCGCTGCTGCTGAGTGGTCTCAACTATCACTACTGGAACCCCACGCTGCCGATCGAGCTGCTGCTCGCCAAAGTCCACTGAATCGAGATCCACGATGAATCGAGCAGGTTGGCGATCAGGGATCGTGACCGCCCTCTGGCCGCAACGCGGCCCTCGAAGGGACTGGCCAGCAGCCTCGAGGGTCGCTCGCGCTTCGACGACTCGGTCTACGTCGAGCTCCGTTCGCGGACCTGCCCGCTGTCTGGGTCCGCCTGGGACGAGGCGATCAACGAGCGTCTCGCGGACCCGGGCTCGCGGACCCGGGCCTACCCGGGCGCGCTGCTTCGACCTCGACGCGCCCTACGAGACGGTCGTGGCGCTGCTCTCGTGGATCCGTGGCACGCTCACGATCCCGATTCGCTTCGAACTCGATCGGACAAAATGATGCCACGGATTGTCTCGATCTGATTTTTATTCGGCGCGCGACGGTTTTTGCCGGCGCGCAGGCGCCCAAACGCGGCAGTTGGTGGTCGATCGCTGCTACGATGGGTCAAAGGTCGAGCGGGGCTCGAGCCACCGCGAGAGACACATGCAGATTCAGATCAATACCGACAGCAACATCGAGGGCACCGAGGCGCTCGCCGCTCATGTCAAGGACGTCGTGAACAACGCCATCGGCCGCTTCAGCGACCACATCACCCGCGTCGAGGTCCACCTCGGCGACGAGAACGGCGGCAAGACTGGCCCAGCCGACAAGCGCTGCATGCTCGAGGCGCGCATGGAGGGCCGGCAGCCGACCGCCGTCACGCACCACGCGGGCAGCGTGCACGAGGCCATCGATGGCGCGGCGGTGAAGTTGAAGCACGCGATCGAGACGACCGTGGAGAAGCGAGAAGACGCCCGCCGACACCCGGGCCGGTAGCCGATCTCGCGGCAATACTTGCCCTCGACGATGTGGATGATCATGAGATCGTCTCGACATTCCGTGCAATCACCTGTTGAGGTAGATGCCGCCTTTGTAGTCGACGATGAATGTAAAGATGCTCATGGATGGGGAGTGTCTCGACGACGTGTCAGACCCGTCAGATCCTCCCTCGATCCTGCTATACGTGCAACATGCCCCGACACGTCATCGTCATCTGCAGCAACCACGGCGAGCTCGCCGGTGAGCCCAACGGCACCTACATGCCCGAGCTGACCCACGCCTTGGCGGCGCTGGACCAGCAGGGCATCACCTACGAGCTCGCCTCGCCCCTCGGCGGCGCGATCCCAGGCTACGGTCGCGACGCGGACGCGCTCACCAAGACCATGCTCGCCGATCCGAGCTTCGCCGCTCGACTCCAGCACACCAAGCCGCTCGCCGAGGTCGACCCCGAGCGCTACGACGGCGTGTTCTACCCGGGCGGCCATGGGCTGCTCTTCGACCTCGTCGGCAACCAAGACAGCGCTCGGATCAGCGCGGCGATCTACGAGCGCGGCGGCCTGGTCTTGGCCGTGTGTGATGGTCCCGCGGCGCCGGGCTCGATCGGTCAGCGACGGCAAGCTCATCACCGGGCAAAACCCGGCCTCGGCGGGCGCGGTCGGACGTGCGCTCGCCAAGCAACTCCGAGAGTGACCGCGTGCCGGGCCCTCTGAGCGCGGCGCGAAGGGCACGGATGGTCGGGCCCTCGCGTCGCGAGTAGAAAGCCCGCGACGGTGACGCCCACGACCCCGACATCCGGCCTGAGTTGGTTCAAGAGCCTGCGAACGATCGCGGGCTTCCTCGCCCACTACGCCAAGCCGTGGTGGTTCGCCTACCTGGTCGGGTTTGCGATGCTCTTCGCGACCAACTGGGCGGTCGTGCGGATCCCGACCTTGCTCGGCGAGGTGCTCGACACGCTGGCCCGCGGCGAGACCGGGGCCAAGGCCGAGGTGCTCGCGCTCTCGCTCGCCATGATCGCCTGGGCCTGCGCGCTGGTGCTGGTCCGCACGCTCTCGCGGGTGCTCTTCTTCAACCCGGGCCGCGAGGTCGAGTATCGGATCGGCCTCGATCTCTTTCGCCACCTCCTGACCTTGCAGCGGCCCTTCTACGCGCGGCGCAAGATCGGCGAGCTGGCCTCGATCGCGGCCAACGACACGCAGTCGCTCCGTTTGCTGGTCGGCTTCGCCGGCTTGCAGGTCTGCAACGTCGCGGTCGCGATCCCGATGCACCTCTATCAGATGCTGCGGACCGACTGGGTGCTGACGCTCTGGTGCGCGATCCCGGTCATCGCCGGCGGCGTGTTCATGCGTTGGACGGTCGGCCGCTTCTACACGATGGTCCGCGCGTCGATGGAGAAGCTCTCGTCGCTGTCCGAGCGGATCCTCGAGAGCTACTCGGGCGTCGGCACCGTCCGCGCCCACGTGGCCGAGCAGGCCGCGGTCGATCGCTTCGCCCACTACAACCGCGACTACCTCGATCTCCAGCTGAAGATCGCCTCGCTGCGGGCCTTCTCGATGCCGGTGCTCTCGCTGGCCGGGTTCTTGGCCGCCGCGCTGGTCTTGTGGATCGGCGGCAACCGGGTGTTGAGCGGGCAGATCGAGGTCGGCGCGCTGGCGGTGTTCACCACCTTGTTGATGTCGCTGGTCGGCTTGCTGACCGCGCTGGCCTGGGTGCTGACGGCGGTCTCGCGTGGCGTGGTCGCGGTCGGTCGGGTCCACGCGCTGCTCGAGACCACGCCCGAGCTGCCCGAGGTCGTGGCCAAGTACCCGCTGCGCAAGGCCCCGCGGCTCGAGCTGCGCGGGCTCGGCTACACCCACACCGGCCGCGACGAGCCGGCGCTCGACCAGGTCTCGGCGATCATCGAGCCCGGTCACACGCTGGGCATCTTCGGCCGCACGGGCTCGGGCAAGACCACGCTGATCGATCTCTTGTCGCGGGTTCACACGCCGCCCGAGGGCGCGATCCTGATCGACGGTCACGACGCCCGCACGCTCGATCTCGCGAGCTTGCGCGAGGGCATGGCCGTGGTCCCGCAGACGCCCTTCTTGTTCTCGACCAGCGTGCGCGACAACATCCGGCTCGCCGGCGAGCAGACCGGTCACTTGCTGACCGAGGACGCCCAAGCGCCGGCGAGCGGGCTGTGGGGTGCGCGACGCAAGCGAAAGCTCCGCGACGCCGAGGCCCTGCCCGAGTCGAAGTTCAACCAGCCCGATCCCCAGCTCGACGCGGTCGTCAGCGCGGCCTGCATGGGCCCCGACGTCGCCGCGCTGCCGCAGGGCCTCGACACGGTCGTCGGCGAGCGCGGGGTGATGCTCTCGGGCGGGCAGCGGCAGCGGACCGCGCTGGCGCGGGCGCTCTATCGCAAGCCCAAGCTGCTGCTGCTCGACGACGTGCTCTCGGCCGTCGACCAGGCGACCGAGGTCAAGCTGGTCACTGCGATCCGCGGGCTCGCCAACGAGCACGAGGGCGGCGAGCAGGCCCCGACCACCGTGATCGTCTCGCATCGAACCTCGGTGCTCGAGCACGCCGACGAGATCCTCGTGCTCGAGCACGGCCGCGTGCTCGAGCGAGGCACCCACGCCGAGCTGCTCGCGCTCGGGGGCAGCTACGCGGCCGCCCACGAGCACCAGCGCGAGCAGGCCGAGTCGACCTCCGAAGCGCCCTGCGAGGAGCCCGACCATGGCTGAGCCCAGCGACAAGCCCAGCAAGACCTCGTCGACATCTTCGTGGGGCCTGGTCCGGCGCTTTTGGATGTTCGCCCGGCCGCATCGGCGCTGGCTCTTCGGCGGGCTCTCGATGATCCCGCTGCTCGCCTTCGTCTCGGCTGTCCGCCCGCTCTTCGTCAAGCGCGTGATCGACGAGGCGATCCCGGCCAAGGACGGGGCCAGCTTGCAGTCGCTCGCGCTGCTCTTCCTGGCCGCGGTCCTGGTCGAGTTCGTGGCCATGGCCCTGCAGGTCTACGCGCTGCAGCGGGCCGGCCACGCCAGCATCTTCGATCTGCGCAAGGCCATCTTTCAGCACGTGATGCGCCTGCCGGCCCGCTTCTTCGACAAGCACCCGCTCGGCTCGCTGCTCTCGCGCAGCACCAGCGACGTCGAGGCGCTGGGCGAGACGCTCTCGTTCGGGGTGTTCACGATCCTCACCGACGTCGTGATGATCGGCGCGATCTTGGTCTCGATGTTCGTGCTCAGCTGGCAGCTGACCTTGCTCTCGCTCGCGGTCGCGCCCTTGCTGTGGATCTTGGTCCAGTGGTTCTCGCAGGCGCTGCGCAAGCTCCAGCTCGAGGTCCGGCGGGCCCAGGGCGTGCAGACGGGGTACCTGACCGAGCAGCTCTCGGGCGTCAGCGTGCTTCAGCTCTACGGCCGCGAGCAGCACGCCTTCGCCACCTACGACGCGCTCGGCCGCCGCTACCTGCGAGCGACCAAGCTGGCCAACATCTTCGACGCGACGCTCTACTCGTTGATGGACGGGATCTCGGTCTTGTCGGTCGCGCTGCTGCTCTACTTCGCCGCGCCCGCGGTGCTCGGCGAAGACGCAGCGCTCTCCGCCGCCTCGCTCGGTGGCAGCGCGCTGACCTTGGGCCTGCTCTTCGCCTTCGTCGACTATCTCCAGCGCGTGTTCGTGCCGATCCGCGAGTTCTCCAGCAAGCTCGCGACCGTGCAGCGGGCCGCGGCCTCGCTCGAGCGGATCTTCGGCCTGCTCGACACCCCGAGTGAGCCGCGGGTCGCGGTCGGCGACGCTGATCCCCTGGCGACCTGGCAGGGCGGCCTGCGGATCCGCGACCTTCGCTTCTCCTACGCCTACGACGAGGGCGCGCCCGAGGTCCTGCGTGGGATCGACGTCGACATCGCGCCGGGCGAGGTCGTCGCGGTCGTCGGTCGAACCGGCTCGGGCAAGACCAGCCTCGGCCGAATCTTGGCCCGCATGTACGAGGGCTATCGCGGCAGCGTCGAGCTGCTGCTGCCCGAGGGCGAGGCGATCGAGCTGCGCGAGCTCAGCCCCGACCTCGTCCGTCGCCGGCTCTTGATGGTCCAGCAAGACGTGTTCTTGTTCGACGACAGCGCCGGGTTCAACGTCACGCTCGGCGAGCCCGAGCTCAGCGACGACGACAAGCGGATCCACCAGGCGCTCGAGACCGTGCAAGCGGCCGAGTTCATCGCCGAGCGCGGCGGGCTCGACAGCCAGGTCGGCGAGCGCGGGCGCAACTTCTCGGTCGGCGAGGCCCAGCTGCTCGCCTTCGCCCGGGTCGCCGTGCGAGCGCCGACCATGCTGATCCTCGACGAGGCGACCGCGAGCGTCGACAGCCAGACCGAGCAGCTGGTCCAGCAGGCGATCGAGCGTCTGCTCGCCGGCCGCACGGTCCTGGTCATCGCGCATCGGCTCAGCACCGTTCGCCACGCCGACAAGATCTTGGTCTTGGACGACGGCGAGATCGCCGAGGCCGGCTCGCACGAGCAGCTCATGGTCCTCGACGGGATCTATGCCGACCTCTACCGCTCGGGCTTCGCCGAGGAGTAGGCTGGCGCCGATGTCCGATCTCGACGCGATCGCGGCCCGAGTTCGAGCCGCCGCCGAGGCGGTCGAGCGCGACGACGCCCACCGGCCTGGCTTCGCCGAGCAGTTGTTCGAGTTCGCGGTCGCGCTGCTCGATCACCACGAGTTCGAAGAGGCCGCGGCCGCCAGCGCCGAGGCGACCCGCCAGCTCGCGTGGCTGGCCGAGCGCGACGAGCTGCGCTGGGCACCCGTGCTGGCTCGCGCGCTGCGACTCCACGCCGACGCCCTGGTCGAGCTCGGCCTCGGCGAGCAGGCGCTCGAGGTCTATCACCGCGCCGCCGAGCTCTTTGGCAACTACGCGCCCGAGGATCCCAGCTTGTGGGCCGAGTTCGCCGGCAACGCGCTCAACACCGGCGAGTGCCTGCGCCGGATGGGTCGGCGCGAGCAGGCCCTGCAAAACTTCGACCTCGCGCTGCAAGGCTTCGAGCAGCTCACCTACGCCGAGGGCGGCGACGGCAGCCAGCTGCCCAGCATCGCGCTCGCCCAGCTCGATCGCGGCAAGGTCCTGCTCGAGCTCGAGCGCGGCGACGATGCCCTCGCCGCGCTCGAGCAAGCCGTCGAGATCAACGCCGCGCTGGCCGAGCGCCTGCCCGATCGCTTCACGCTCGCCCACGCCGAGGCGCTCGACACCTACTCGGTCGTGCTCTCCGAGCTCGGCAAGACCCAGCCGGCCCTGGACGCGGCCCAGCGAGCGCTGCGGCTGGTGACCGAGCTCGCCCGCAGCGAGGCCACGCAGCATGTCTATCCGCTCGCCCGGATGACCAACAACTTCGGCCGTCGGCTCCACGACGCCGGCCAGCTCGAAGCCTCGGCCGAGCTGCTCGGTCAGGCCGTCACCGCGTTCGAAGTACTCGCCAACGCGCAGCCGCAGGTCCACCGCGACACGCTCGCGCGCGTGCTTGCCAACCGCAGCAACGTGCTCGCCGAGCTCGGCCGGCTGGCCCAGGCCTACGATGCCGCCGAGCGAGCGATCAGCTTGACCGACGACGCCGCGCTCGGGATCGGCGGCCGGCGAATGCTCGCTCGCTTGGCCTTCGCGCTCGACCGCCGCGACGACGCGATCGAGCAAGCCAGCGCGGCGATGCGCGGCTTCGCGGCCCTGGTCGAGCGCGACCCGGGCTTCGCCGACGCCGGCCGCGAGCTCGCCGAAGAGCTGATCGCCCTGGTCCGCAGCTGCGACGCCGAGCTGCCGGCCGAGTCGGTCGCCTGGCTCGAGCGACTCGAGCCGGCGACCTGATAGACCCTGATAGACCCTGATAGACTTGACGGCATGCGAACGCGTGCCCGGCTCGCGCTGCTCTCGGCCTTGCTCGGGGTCGCGTCGCTCGGCTGCCCGAACAGTGACTCGTTGCTCGCGGCCCAAGCGACCGACGCCGAGGGCAACCCCAACCGCGACGCGTCCGCGGCGGTCCTCAACAACTACGCCAACGACCTCGACGATCAGGGCAAGCACGAGGAGGCGCTGCGCTTCTACGACGCCGCGCTCGCGAACTACCTGCCCGAGCAGATCACGGAGCGCGCGTCCTGTCACTACAACCGCGGCCTCGCGCTGCGACGCATGGGGCGCTGGGCCGACTCGGTCGCCGCCTACGAGACCTCGTGGGAGCTCGACCCCGGCCGCGAGATCCTGTCCGTCAACATCTCGATCCCGCTCGAGGAGCTCGGCCGCCACGCCGACGCGATCGTCTGGCTCGAGCGCGGCGCCAAGCAATTCCCCGAGAGCCTCGCAATCCACGAGACCCTCGCGGGGATCCGGGTCCAGCACGAAGAGCACGAGGCCGCGCGGGCGCCCGCCAAGAAGTCGCTCGCGCTGCGCAAGGCCGGCCATGACCAGAACGACGCCAAGATGATCGCGTACTGGACCGACTACCTGGCCACGCACTGAGTCGAGGGATGGGATCCCCGGGAGGGAGACTCGGCCCTGTCAGAGCGTGTTGGGCAGGTCCCAGGCCGAGAGCGGCTGATCGCCGCCCGCGTATTTGGCCGGCACGTACCAGAGCTTGCCGTCGGGGCTGACCGCGACTCGGCCCTTGCTCGGCATGGTCTCGAAGTCGACGAACTCGCCGGTGAAGGGGTCGACCTCGACCACGCCGAGGTCGGAGAGGCCGGCGTAGACCATGCCGGTGAAGCTGTCGTGGCTGAGCGAGGTGACGCCGACCTCGAGATCGACCAAGAAGGTGGTCTGGTTGATCGCGGTGTTGAAGCGGAGCAGCTCGCCGGTGTCGAGCGCGACCAACAAATGGACCGAGCTGACCGCCGCGGCTGCGGTGACCCGATTGTCGAACTGCGTGAGCAGCTCTTGCGTGACCAAGTCGAGATCCGCGGTGTCGAAGTTGCCGTTGGCCATCGAGTTGCCGACGTAGAGGCGCAGGTCTTCGCCCCAGGTCAGGCCCATCGGACCCGAGTCGGCGGCGATGTTGCCAAAAGGCCCGGCGCCCTGGGTGGGGCTCGCGACCAGCACGATCGGCAGCGGCTGCGGGTCACCCTCGAGCAGGCGCGCGACCCCTTGCGGCGGGTCGGCGAAGCAGCCGCAGGTCGGGCAGCAGGTGTAGGTGATCGCGACTTCGCCCAGATCACTGCCGCCGTAGGGCTGCTCTTGTTGGCTCTCGCCGAGCGGCCCGTGGATGTCGTCGATGCCTTGCGCGGGCGCTTGCGGGTTGAGGGCCTTGAGCACCTTGACCTCGCCCATGTCGAGGTTGGAGACGCCCGGCCACTCGCTCAGATCGCCGGCCGGCGTCAAGCGGCGCAGGTAGTCGGTGCCGCTGCGCAGCGTGACCATCCAGGCGTTGCAGTCGTCGGCGAAGTCGAGCCCGAAGATGTCGGTCGCGAACCCGCCGTTGAGCTGCTCGGCGGTCGCCGTCGTGCAGTTGATCGGGCGATCGCACACGCAGCCGTCGCCCCAGCACTGCGAGCCTTCGCAGGTGACCTGACCACAGGGCGCGATCGGGATGCAGCTGCCCTGATCGTCGCAGACCGAGCCGGGCCCGCAGAGCTGGCCCTCACAGTCGACCGAGGGACCCGTCAGCGCGCAGGGGGTGTCGGGCAGGACGCAGTCGCCGGTGATCACGTCGCAGAGCGTGCCGGGCTCACAGCTCTCGGGGTCGCCCTGGCAGCCGCTAGGGCCGGTGTCGGTCGAGTCGCTGGTGGTGTTGGTGT
>JAMHUH010000475.1:0-1527 GCA_035904925.1 Nannocystaceae bacterium | reverse complement strand
CGCCGACCAGCTATGTGTTTCCGACCGCCAGCGCGTCGCTGCGGGCGAAGACCAGCTGATTGCGTCCAAGCCCGATCACTTGGCTTTGTCCGGGCACTCGAGCGCGAGCCCGAAGGCCGAGACTGGGGCGTCGAGATCGACGTGGAGCGTGGCGGTGTCGGGCGCCGAAGCGGCCTCGAGCACGATCGTGCTGGCGAGGTGAAAGCGGGCGCTGGGCCCACCCTTGCGCGCACCCGGAGGCGGCGGCTCTTCGACCACGATCGGGAAGCGCTCGGTCCGAGTCTCGCCGACGGCGAGGGGCTGGGAGCCACGCTGGATCTGGGTCGAGCCGGGCTTGCCGTAGCAGCCCTCGTAGTGGACGACCATGCCGAGCTCGGCCAGCGCGAAGGGCAGGGGATTGCTGAACTCGACGACCAGCTCCTCGCCCTCGCGCCGAAGCGTCAGGCTCGTGAGCGGCTCGGCCGAGCTGACGAAGAAGTGATCGATCGCTGGATGCCCGCCGTGGTCGACTCGCATGCCCTGCGGCGTGTTGACCCAATCGCTGCGCATCTGTGCCATCGGACAGGGCCTGGGCTCGACGGCGAGCTCGATCGCGGGCGCTGGGATGGCCTGACCCCTGGCCAACACGGGCTTGCCCATCCAGGGCTCGAGCGACGCGCCGCTGGTCGGAATGAAGCCCAGCGTCGAGCGGAGCGCCAGCCATTGTTCGTCGTGATCGCTCGGGCAGTGCTCGATCCCGGTCTGACTGACGAAGCCGAGGAACCACTCGGCGCCCGCGATCGCCTCGACCGGCGTCGGCTCGGCCTCGATCGGGTTCGTACTCGCGGGTGTCGTCGGCGTTGGCGAGGCCATGTCTTCGTGGGGCGTGCAGGCGAGCGCGAGCAGGGCGAGGAGCGACAGGCTGCGCATGCGCGAAGTTTGCCGTGCGTCTGACCCGACCACAACGCGATTGCGCGCGATCGAATCGGCCGGACATGGCACTGCATTCGAGCCATGCGCCTCACGCTTCACACCTTCGTCTTGCTCCTCACCGGCTCGCTCGGGCTCCTCGCATGCAATCGCGAGGACGAAACCCAGGGCGGACCGCTCGCGGGCGGGGACGCAGAGTGGCCTCAGGCCCCGATCCCGCAGCCGGGTGGCGAAGGCCAAGGCGGCAACGACGATGGCGTCGGGGACGATGGCGTCGGGGACGACACCGGCGCTGGGAGCTCCACCTCGGGCGATGGCGACGGCGACGGCGACTTCCCTTGTGAGCCGGCGCCCGATGGTCTGACCTGCGACGCGGCGCCCGGGGTCTGTGAGGCGGTGCCCTGGACCGACTGGGGCGGGACGACGGACACGGGCACGACGGACACGGGCACGACGGACACGGGCACGACGGACACGGGCACGACGGACACGGGCACGACGGACACGGGCACGACGGACACGGGCACGACGGACACCGGCACGACGGACACCGGCAACGAGCCGCCGATGTCGATCATGGCCTGCTGTGAAGACCGCGACTGTGGCTGCTTCGCCGGT
>JAMHUH010000474.1:0-11308 GCA_035904925.1 Nannocystaceae bacterium | reverse complement strand
CCGATCGGCCAATGGTTGCTCACGAGTCCGCGCTCGGTCACGAAGGCGAAGAGCGGCGACATGCCCAGCGCTCGATACTCGTCGTCGTAGAGCAGCTCGCCCGACTCGAAGATGGCGTGGAGGTGCGCGAGCATGCCGGCGCCGTCGGCATTGTCGCTGGGGATCTGCATCCACGGCGCAGCCAACGCCAGCGCGAGCAGCAGCCAGACGAGCGTCCGAGCCCGGAATGCCGGCTTCGCGTCGGCCGTATGTTTTTCGTTCGGCGTGCGCGGATGATAGCGTCTGCGTCGAGCGGCCCGCCACGACCATGACCATGCTCCCTGCCCTCGTGCTGACCCAAGTCCTGCGCTCGCTCTGGGGCGTCGAACCCGGTCCGAGTCCGGACGAATTCGAGCTGCTCGCGACCGAGGTCCGCTACATCGAGGCGACCCACCCCGAGACCGTGATTCGCGGCCGCCCCTGGGTGCCCAACAAGCGGATCGCGACGATCGCCGACGGCACCCGCCTGGTCGTGCGTGGTGCGGTCGCCAGCCGCGACAAGGAGGGCTGCGCGGGCAAGATCTGGTACGCGGTCTGGCCCTTCGGCTTCGTCTGCTCCGAGCACGCCAAGCCGACCGATCGCGCGCCTGCGTCTGGCCGCGCGCAAGAGCTCGAGCCTGGCCGCCGAGTCCCGCACACCTACGCGTTCGTGAAGAGCGACGGCATCCCGATGTTCGCTGGCTACGCCGACGTCGACGCGAGCGTGCCGACTCGCCCCCTGAAGAAGGGCATGAGCTTGGTGGTCGCGCGCGAGCTCGAGTACGACGGCCGCGAGTGGATCCAGACCGGTGACGGCGCGCTGGTGCCCAAGGCTGGGATCCGCTACGGCGGCCAAGGCAGCGAGTGGGCGGGCGTCGAGATCGATGGCCGCTTCGAAGGGCCGAGCTTCGCCTGGACGACCGGCGACAAGGGCACGAGCGTTCGCGCGGCGCCGGACAGCGCGGCCGAAAAGCGGCTCTCGCTCGCGCTGCGCACCCGCGTGCCGCTGCTCGAGTCCAAGCCCGGGCCCAAGGGCGAGACCTTCTGGCGCGTCGGCGAGGGCCTGTGGATCGACGGCGCGCAGCTGGCCGAGGTCCACCTCGCCGCCGCGCCGCCGCGCGACGTGCTCGACGACTGGCGCAAGCTCAACAGTGGCAACGACCAGTGGATCGACGTCGACCTCGGCGAGCAGGTGCTGGTCGCCTACCGCGGCGAGATGCCGGTGTTCGCGACCATGATCTCGTCGGGTCGCAGCATGCCGACGCCGCGCGGCAACTACCCCGTGTGGGCCAAGGTCGCGTCGATGACCATGGCCAACCAGGCCTACGAGGACGAGCCCTACATGGTCCAAGGCGTGCCTTGGGTGCTGCTCTTCCAGGCCCACAACGCGCTGCACGGGGCCTACTGGCACGATCGCTTCGGCAACCGCAAGAGCCACGGCTGCGTCAACCTGGCCCCGCACGACGCCCGCTGGGTGTTCGATTGGACCGGCCCGACCTTGCCGATCGGCTGGACCGGCTACCTGCCGGGCGACCTCCAGCGCAGCCCCGTCGTGCATGTCCACGACAGCAGCCGCGTCGACGACTTCACCCAAGATCGACCGATCGGTCCGCCCGATCGCGAGGCCGAGAAGGCCCGCGCCGAGCAGGCCGAGCAGCGCCGAGCCGAGAACGCGATCGAGCGCACGCCCTACTATGATCCCGAGTTCGTGCCGGACGCCGCGTTGCCCGAACCCGGAGAACCGGGCGAGCAAGGCCAGGCGCCGCGGATCGAGCCCCGCGAGCCGATCGAGTTCCGCGGCTAGCGAGTCGGTTTGGTGGCTCTGGTAGTCGGCGGGCGGGATCGCTACCCTCCCGGCCATGTCGCGCGCTCTGGTCCGCTCCCTCGCCGTCTCGACCTGCCTCGCCCTGGGCTTGATCACGCTCGGGCCCGTCGGCTGCCGCAAGCAAGACATGAAGGCGCTCGAGATCCCCTCCGAGGGGCTCGCGCTGCACTACACGCTGGTCGCGGGGGCGAGCTACGACGGCAAGATCGAGCGGCGCGAGACCATCGCGGCCCGCGACGGTCGCTTCAACCGCAACCTCAAGTTCACCGTCAAGCTCTCGGTCACGGCGGTCGACGAGGCCGGCAACGCGCGGGTCGCCGCGACCATCAGCAACATCGCGATCGACTGGACGATCCCCGGCATCCCGATGTCGATGGACGAGTTCAACGCCAACGCCAAGAAGATGTTGGACAACGTGACCATCCGCTTCAACGTCGACAGCCATGGCCGGGTCAGCGACATCCCGGCGCCGCCGGCCAACCTCGACGAAGCGACCGTCGGCGTGCTCGACTCGCTGATCGAGGGCCTGACCTCGGCGTTCTACCTGCTGCCGGACAAGCCGATGAAGGCCGGCGAGACCTGGGACGACTCCGACAGCCGCGGCCGCGAGGGCAAGCTCGGCAAGTACGTCGAGGAGACCAGCCACGGCGCGCTGATCGGGCTCTTCGAGCAGACCGAGCCCAAGCAGCGCTTCGCCCAGCTGAAGATCGATCAAGATCGCAGCGAGACGACCACGACCAAGTCGGGCTCGACCTCGACGCGGGTCCGCAGCGCGACCACGGTCCACTTCGACGTCGACGCCGACTACATGACCAGCATCGACAGCACGATGACCAGCACGCAGGGGCCCAACACGACCACCGTGCAGTTCAAGGCGACCTGGGTGCAGGCGAGCAAGGGCAGCGGCGCGGCGCCCAGCGGGCCCGAGCCGGTGATCCAGAAGATCAGCGATCCTTGCGACAACGACTACGTCGGGCCCGAGGACTGCGTGGACCCCTGCAACAGCAACTACATGGGCGAAGAGTCCTGCTCCGCGCCCGAGTCGGATTCGGCTTCGGATGCCCCTGCTTCGGCCCCCGCCTTGGGCGCGTCCGATTCGTCGACGACGACCGGCTGACCGACCATCAAGGACAGCGCCTCGGCCTCGATCTCGCGCCGGTCGTCCTGCTCGAGCGCGCGATCACGATCGGCGAGTACGCGACCGAGCCCGAGCGGCACACCGATCAAGAGGACCGCGACGATCAGCAGCGCGAGCCCGCCGATCAACACGCTCATGGTTTGTCCGCGACCGCCGCGAGCGTGGCGTCCTTGCGTGCGTCGCCACGCTGAACCTCGACCCTGACCGACTGGCCGATGCGCAGCCGGACCCGACTGACCAGGCCCTGGGCCGTGCTGGCGCCGAGGTTGGCGACCGCTTGGCCGTCGATGGTCAGGATCTCGTCGCCCGGTTCGAGGCCGGCGAGGTCGGCCACGCCGCCGATCTCGACCGCGTAGATCCAGAGCCGAGGCGGGCCCGCGTCGGCGTCCTCGTCGACCTCGTCTTCGTCCTCGAGCACCGTACCAGGTGGACGCGGGCGCTCGGCGAAGCTGGCCACGCGGGTGCTCATCTGCAGGCTGCCGCGTTGATCTTTCGGGATGTCGCTCGCGGCGACGCCCTGGATGGTCCCGAGGTCGAGGGTCTGACCGGCTTCGACCTCGTAGCTCGCGTCGGCCACCTCGCCGCCGCCGGCCAAGCTCGCGTCACGATCCATGAACGTGACCGTGCCTTTGCCCGGCGCGACCTTGGTGACCTCGAATTTGCCCCGCGCGTCGGTCTTGGGCCCCTTGCCCATCAGCAGCTCGATGCCGCTGCTGGCGTCGAGGTCGTTGTTGCTCGCGACCACGAACACGGCCATGCCCGCCATCGGCTCGCCGGTCGCGGCCGCGACCAGCTCGCCGCTCAGCACCGCCCAACCTTCGAGCTCGATCGTCACGCTGGCCTTGGCGCCCGACTCGAGCTCGACCTCGGCCTCGCCCTTGCCCGCTTCGGTCTGCGCGCTGACGGTGTATTTGCCCGCGTCGAGCCGCTCGACCGAGAACTCGCCCTTGGCATCGACGACCTCTTGCTGGCGCTGCACCGGCCCGCGCAAGCGCAGCGTGTAGCGCTCGACTGGCTTGCCATCGCGCACGACCTTGCCCGCGATCGTGGTCAGCGATTCGAGCGTCAAGCTGACCCGGCTGCCCGGCGCGACCGCGTTGGCGACCGCTCGCGCGCCGCCCCGCTCGCCCTCGGCGACGACCTGGTAGGTCGAGCCACGGCGCAGCTCGTCGATCGCGAAGAACCCATTTTCGTCGGTCAGCACGGGCGCGGTGAACCCGGACGAGCGCGTCCAGTCGTCCTCGCCTTCGTCCTTTCGCTCGGGGACGACGCCGACTCGCTCCTCGCGTTTGGGCGCGCCGCGGCCCCGGAACATCGCCTCGCTGGCCCCGTCGAGGCTGGCCCGGACCCACGCGTCGGCGACCGGCAGGCCCTCGCCGTCGAGCACCGAACCCGTGATGACGCCGTCGCGCGGGACCACGCGCAGGTCGAGGAAGACGGCGTTGACGGTGTCCTCGATCGTGATCGCCAAGGGTGCGTCGGCCCCCTCGGGGTTGAAGCCTTCGGCCCAATCGATCGCGCGGCCGCGCTTGTCTCGGACCACGACTTGGTGCGCGCCCAGATCGAGCCCGCGCACGTCGAAGCGCCCCTCCAGCGTGGTCGGACTCCCCTCGCCGCCAAAGTTCATCGAGACGCTGCCGCCGGCGGGGTCGATCGGCTGGACCGCGACGCTCACGTTGTCTTGGGGGGCGCCGAGATCGTCGAGGACCGTGCCCGCGACCCTCGCTCGGGGCGTGAGCGGGATGACCACGCCCTCGAGATCCTCGCGGCCAATCTCGATCTCGATCTCGCCTCGGGCCCCGCTCTCGGCGAAGGCGCTGAGCTTGAGCTTGCGGGTCCCGAAGGTCCCGCCGCCGTTGACTGGACCGACCTCGAATTGCCCGTCCTCGCCGCTGTGATCGCTGGCCAAGCTGTCGGTGATGCCCGAGACGAGGTTGCCGAGGCTCATGTTGTCGGAGTCGAGCTCGACCGTGATCTTGGCCGCCTGCGGCGGGTCGACCCGACCGGCGATCTTCAGGCCGGCGTCGAGCTCGATCACCAGATCGCGGACGTCGCTGTCCTTCACGATCGCGGTCGCGCCCATCAGCGACATCAAGTGGTCTTCGTCGAGCGCACCGACCTGCCAGGTGCCCGCCTGAACGCCTTGGATCTCGAAGTAGCCGTCGTCGCCGGTCGGCGCGATCGCAACCATCAGGGTCGGCGGCGACATCTGCCAGGCGCCGACCAGCACGCCCTCGATCGCGCCCTCGGGCTCGCCGCGCGGGACGACGAAGCCGGCCAGGGTGAACGCGGGCTCGACCCAGAGCTCGACGCCGGAGACCTGCTCGCCGATCCCCATGGGGACCTCGAGCGGTGTGCTGCTGGCGTGGCCGGGCGCGCGAGCCGAGAGCGCGACCACACCCGAGCGGACGCCCCGGATCGCGAAGCGGCCCTGCTCGTCGCTGAACACTCGCCCGCCCTCGAACGAGACGTTGGTCGTGAACCCGCCGCCCGAGCTCGCGTCGGCGGGGCTGACGAGCGCGCCCGCGACCGGCTGGCCCTCGGGTCGAGCCAGGACCACGCCCTCGATCACGCCGCCGGGGACCAACTCGAAGTCTTCTTCGCGCGGGCTGTCGCGGACCTCGGTCATGCGGACCGCCGCGACGTAGTCGGCGTGCCAGGTCGAGAGCGAATAGCGGCCGTTGGCGACCTGGATGGCGTAGTGGCCGTCCTCGTCGGTCAGCGCGGCCGCGGGCGCGCGGCCGAAGCCGAGGCTGAACTCGCTGGTGTCGGCGACCTGGATCAGCACGCCCTCGATCGGCCCGCCGCCGATGTCGGTCACCCGACCGAAGAGTCGCTCGCCGCCGGCTTCGACGACCAGATCGAGGTCCATCGCGTCGCGGGCCGAGTGCACGCGGACGTCCGTGCGGGTCGCGGGCAAGAAGCCCTCGGCGCTGGCCGAGAGCAAGTAGCGACCCGGATCGACCGCCGCGATCGACCAGCCGCCGCTCGCGTCGGTGGTCGCGACCAAGGGGATGGCCGGGAGTCCTGGCCTGGCCGACTGGCCCTGCGCCAGCCCCTTGCGCGCGAGCAGCACGGTCGCTCCGGCCACGCCAGCGCCGTCGCTCTTGCGGGTCACCCGACCGCCCACGCGCGCACGCTCGAGCGCGGGCGCGTCGCGGTGGCGCTCTCGCTTCGATCGCAGCGCGTCCTCGCGGCGATCGGCCTCGGGCGGCGCGGCGCTGGCCTCGGACTCGGATGCCGCGTCGCCGCGACCCCAGATCCACCACGCACCGCCGCCGAGCAGCGCCAGCGCGAACGCGATCACGACGAGCAGACGAGTACGATTCGATCGAGGTGCTTCGCTCATGGCATCTCCGAGCCAGCCAAGCTCGTCGATACCAAGCGCGCGAACGAAACGCGAGTCAGCCTTCGAGCCGCCGCGGCACCCGCTTGGAGATGCCGCAGGTGATTTCGTAGGGGATCACCCCGGCCCAGTCGGCGAGCTCGTAGACGTCGATGCACTGGCGCCCCTGGCAGCCCATCAAGGTCACGCGCTCGCCCTCGCGGGCGTCGGGCAGGTCGCTGACGTCGAGCATCGACAGATCCATGGTGATGTTGCCGACGACCGAGCAGCGGTGGCCTCGGACCAACATCTGGGCCCGCCCGCTCATGTTGCGGGCATAGCCGTCGCCATAGCCGACCGGCACGATCGCGAGTCGGCTGGCGCGTGTGAGGGTCTGCCGATGGCCGTAGGAAACCTTCGAGCCCTCGGGCAGCTCGCGGATGCCGAAGAGCCGCGAGTGCACGCTCATCGCCATCCGCAGGCCGGGCAGCTCGACCGCCGAGCTCGACGCGGCGCCATAGAGCGCGATCCCGGGCCGGACCATGTCGAGGTGGGCGTCGGCGAAGCGAACCATGCCCGCGCTGTTGCACACGTGGCGCAGCGGCGGATGGATCCCGCGGGCCGAGAGCAGGGCCAAGCAGTCGCGGAAGCGGGCCAGCTGGCGGCGGCTGGTCAGCTCGTCCTCGGGATCGTCGGCGCAGGCGAAGTGGGTCATCACGCCCTCGATCCGCAGCTCGCCCTGCGTGTTCGCTTCGATCCAGTCGAGCAGCGCCGCGAGGTCCTCGGGCAGCACGCCGAGCCGAGACATGCCGGTGTCGATCTTGATGTGGATGGGCAGCGCTTGCGAGCCGGTCCGGCGGACCGCGGCGGCGAGCAATTGCAGATGCGCGGGCGCCCACACGACCGGGGTCAGGCTGCCGTGCACGACCACGTCCTCGGACCCGGGCGCGACGCCGCCGAGGACCAGCACCGGCGCTCGGATCCCGGCCTGGCGCAGCTCGACGCCCTCTTCGATCAGCGAGACCGCCAAGCCCCAGGCGCCCGCGTCGACGAAGGCCCGGGCCGAGTCGATCGCCCCGTGCCCGTAGCCATCGGCCTTGACCACCGCGAGCACGCGACAGCGCGACCCGACGTGGGTCTGAACGGTGCGCAGGTTGTGGGCGAGCGCGGCGGCGTCGATCCGCGCCCAAGTCGGCCGAACCTCGACGACGCGAGACTCCCGGCGATCGTTCACGCGGCGATCCGGGCCGAGGTAGGGTCCGCGTTCAGAGTCGGTCATGGCGCGGCCCGAGAATAGACGCATGCCGAAGGCCGACGCCGCAAGCCTTCGGCATGCTTCCCTCGATTGCGCGTGCGGCCTCGTCGAGTCGATCTGCGTGGCTCGCGGCTGGCCCAGAACTCGGGACTCGATCGCCGCGCTCGAGCATGCGGGTGCTAAGCTGCGGCCGTGCAGGCGCCGGTGCGGATACGCCCAACCAAGGGGACCAGCCGGGTCGTCGCGTTGATCAACCCGCCGACGATCACCGCCCGAGCCAGCCTGAGCTACTACGGGTCGGTTCCGCCGCTGGGCCTCGCCTATGTCGCCGCCGCGGCGCGAGCCGAGGGCCATCGCGTCCAGGTCATCGACGCCGCTGGCGAGGCGCTCGAGAGCGTGCTGATTCGCCACTCGGGCGTCGGCGCGCTCGCTGTCCAAGGTCTGAGCATCCCGCAGATCGTCGGTCGCCTCGATCCCGCGACCGAGGTCGTCGGCATCGGCCACATGTTCCTGCATCAGTGGCCGCTGCTGCGCGAGCTCTGCGTGGCGATCCGGGCTCGCTTGCCCGAGGCGCTGATCGTCCTCGGGGGCGAGAACGCGACCGCCTTCGCCGATCACATCCTCGCCAGCGAGCGCAGCATCGACGTCTGCGTGATCGGAGAGGGTGAGGAGACCTTCGTCGAGCTGCTCGCTACCCGCGATCGAGACCAGCTCGTGAACGTGCCCGGCTTGGCCTTGCGGCGCGGGAGCGAGCTGCTGCGGACGCCCACGCGGGCCCGGATCAGCCTCGTCGACGAGCTCCAGACGCCCGCCTGGGAGCTCTTTCCGGTCGACGCTTACCTCGACGCGGGCTACAGCGGCGGGGTCGATCGCGGCCGCTCGATGCCGCTGCTGACCAGTCGCGGCTGCCCCTATCGATGCAGCTTTTGTTCGTCGCCGCAGATGTGGACGACCCGCTACGTCCGCCGTACGCCGGCCATGGTCGTCGACGAGATCGCCGGCTACGTCGAACGCTATCGGATCACCAACGTCGACATCAACGATCTCACGGCGATGCTGACCAAGGACTGGATGGTCGAGTTCTGCCGCGAGCTGGCCGAGCGCGAGCTCGGGGTCTCGGTCCAGTTCCCCTCGGGCACCCGATCGGAGGCGATCGACGCCGAGGCGGCTCAGTGGATGTACCGCGCTGGTGTCCGCAATTTTTGCTACGCGCCCGAGAGCGGGGCCGCGTCGACGCTCGAACGGATCCACAAGAAGGTCAAGCTCGAGCGGCTGGTCGAGTCGATGGACGCGGCGATCGACGCTGGGCTCACGACCCACGCCAGCATCATCATCGGCTTCCCGCACGAGTCGCTGGCCGAGATGTGGTCGACCTATCTGCTGGTTTTGGAGCTCGCGCGGCGGGGTCTCGACACGGTCGCGGTCATGACCTTCGCCCCTTATCCGGGCAGCGAGGAGTACGACCGCTTGCGCGAGCAGGGCAAGATCCGCTTCGACGATCGCTTCTTCTACAGCGCGCTGCTGCGTTCGGCCGGGTCCAAGCAGAGCGTCCATCCCCTGCTCTCCGGCTCCGCCCTCGGCGTGGTCCAGCTGGGTTTCCTTCTCAGCTTCTTCGGCCTGTCCTACACTCTGCATCCGGCCAAGATCCCGGCGCTCGTCGAGCGACTTGTGCGCGGACGCCAAGAGACCGTCATGGATCAGTTCCTTCAGACCAAGCTGCGGCAGTTCGGCCTCCTGCGGGCCAAGGCCAGGACCGCGTGAGGTCGACCCGCAAGGTCCTGGTCGTGTTCGGGACCCGGCCCGAGGCGATCAAGCTCGCCCCGCTGATCGCCGAGCTTCGAGCCCGCCGCGAGCTCTTCGATGTCCACGTCTGCTCGACCGGCCAGCACCGCGACTTGCTGACCGAGCCGCTCGAGGCCTTCGGCTTGGTCCCCGACTCGGACCTCGCGGTGATGCGCGAGGACCAGAGCCTCGCCAGCTTGCTCGGCCGGATCGTCGAGCAGCTCGGTCAGGTCTTCGCCGCCCAACGGCCCGATCTCTGCATCGTCCAGGGCGACACCTCGTCGGCCTTCGGCGGCGCGCTGGCGGCGTTTTACGCCCAGACACCGATCGCCCATGTCGAGGCCGGCTTGCGCAGCAGCGACCGCAGCTCGCCCTTCCCCGAGGAAGAGCACCGGATCTTGATCGACTCGATGGCGCGCTGGTGCTTCGCCCCGACCGAAGAGGCCCGCAACAACCTCCTGCGCGAGAACATCGAGAGCGAGCGGATCTGGCTGACGGGCAATACGGGGATCGACGCGCTGCGCTGGCTCGAGCGGCGCTCGATGGATCGATCGGCCGAGCTCGACGCGTACCTCGAGGAGCTCGATGTTCCGGCCGATGATCGAATCATCATTGCGACCGTGCATCGGCGCGAGCATCCGGACGCCGAGCTCGAGGACATCGCGGGGGCGCTGAGGGATCTCGCCCGGACTCAGGGCGTCAGCGTGATTGCGCCGATTCACCCGAACCCGCGGGTTCGGGCCGTGCTCGATCGGGCGTTGCAGGGATCGACGGTTCGGCGGGTTCCGGTTTTGGATCCGATTCGCTTTTGTGGGCTGTTGCGGCGCGCTGCGGTGGTCGTGACGGATTCGGGTGGAGTGCAGGAGGAGGCGACGAGTCTTGGCGTGCCTTCGATCATCGTTCGGCGGCGGAGTGATCGGCCGGAGTCGGTTTATGCGGGGCTGAGTCGCGTGGTTGGGTGCGAGCGATCGGCGATTGTGCATGCGGCGTTTCGCTTGTTGGATACGCCGCGGGAGCGGTTGCCTTGTGATGTGTTTGGGGATGGGCGGGCTTGTGGGCGGATCGCGGATGTGCTTGGGCTCGAGTAGCCCTTCCCGGAGGTCCTTCGCAAAGCGGGAGCGACGCTGGGCGATTGGGGTCTCCGTTTTCGCGAAACGACCCCTCGAGCGCGCGTGATCGGCCACGAACCCGTCCCGTCCACGGGCCAATTCGTGGCGAAGATCACCCAATTTCCCAGCCCAACCAACACGAACAGGCGGGTCGCCATGCCCGCCCAACGCTAACCCTGCAATCGCTCAGGGTGCGTGCACGCAAGGCAATCCGAGCCTCACGCGCATCAACCAGGTCCCGAAGGGCCAGACCACGTCCCGATCGCCGGCGAGAAACCTCGCCCGCGCCACACCATAGGCCAACACGAAATCCACTCGCCGCTGCAGCGCCTCGATCCGCGCCCACTTGCTCTTGCCCGACACGCCGGGGCTCGTCCCAAACAGATCCTCGGGTCGACCCGGAAACCCATACCAAGGCTGCGCAAGCACCCGTGCGACGCCCAACACCTCGGTCCCTCGCTCCCGCCGCTCCACGATCAATTCCAGCTCGCGCGCATCGAGCCTCGCCAAGATCTCCGCCCGCAATTCCTGGTCGCTCAGCTTCCGACAGACCGGCGGCCGCACGAGCTTGAACTCGACCACGTCCGGCAACACGCTCGGCTTCCCGCGCCGCCACGCTCGCTTCGGATCACGCCGCTTCTTCCTTCGCCGGTTCTCGACCAACATGTCGCGCTTCCACAGCCCGATCCTCGGCCGCTCGATCGCCCGCGAATCGCCATACTTCATCCGAAGCGTCGAGAACCCGGGCCACTGCTTCGACCTCTTCACCAAGTTCGCCGAGCAGGGATTCGCCAGCGTATACATCGCGTGCTCGATCGCCTTCTCGTCATCGGTGACCTCGACGAGACTGTACTTC
>JAMHUH010000473.1:0-17457 GCA_035904925.1 Nannocystaceae bacterium | reverse complement strand
GGGCTCGTAGCGCTCGGGCCCGCCGTACTTGTAGGTCTTCTTCTCGTGCGCCCAGATCGGGCCGCTGTCCTCGCAGCCCTGCTCGCGATCGGATCGCGAACAGTAGATGCGGACATGAAAATGATCCTCGTGAGGCGCCGCGGCGGAGGGCTGGCGCATGACCTGGCGGGCGTACTCGATCAGCCAACGCGGACGGTCATGGCGCTCGGCCCAGACCAGCAAGCGGTTCTCGATCGGCGCGCTGACGAAGATCCATTGGACTCGAACGGCACGATCGGAGAGCAGCGCCTCGACCAGCGCCCAGTTGCGCGGGGTGTCGAAGCGGCGCTGCTGCCAGGTCGGCTCGGCGTAGCCGGTCCGGAGCATCGCCTTGGGCACGAAGGGCTCGCCCTCGCCGTCGTAGGCGACCATCTCGACCTGCGGAGGCGGCAGCGACTTGCCCTTCTCGTCGACGCTATAGAAGATCAAGTCGACGTCGCGCCCGCTGTGGTGGCTGCTGTGCCAGGGCGTCTTGCCGCCGCGCAAGGGCGAGAGGTCGGCGACGCCGAGCGTCACCTTGCGCTGCGCTCGAAGGGTCGCGGCCGCGCGCTCGATCAACCCGACCAGCTCGTCGGTCCCCCACACGTTGCCGCGCTCACGCCAATTCTCGGGCACCTCGTAGCCGGTCCCGCGATTGGGGATCCGTGCCGGCCGATGGATCCGACCCGCGTTGGTCCGACCGACCGAGACCGAGGTGTAGTCGCTCCATCGCCAGGGCGCCGCGCAGCCGATCAAGCTCGTCAGGCTCAACGCCAGCGCCCAGGGTCGAAGCATGCTCGGAGTGTGCAGCATCCGGGTCGCGCAAGCGAAGAACCCGGCGTTCAGGCGCGGCCCGACCCGGGTTTAGAGCACCGACCGGTTTGAATCCACGCGCTGATGCACGCCTGGGGCCGCCCGAGGCGGTGTCGCTCGGCGCTCGACGTATGTCCAATACGCCTTCGGCCTCGCTCCTACCCTCGGACGGCCCCAGACGCACCTCAGCACGCGAATTCAAACCGGTCGGCGCTCTAGGCCGACACGAGGCGAGCGCCGAGGAGGGGCGCGCGGTGGAATCCGCCGCAGCGCTCATGCGATGCTCGGCCGCGTCATGGCCACGGATTCTCACCCCCACGACGCGATCGGTGGCGTCCCGAATCGCCTGCCCGCGGCCGAGATCCGCCAGCTCTCGCGGGTCGAACCTGCGCGGGCCTTGGCCGCGACCGCCAGCGAGTGGTTGGGCATCACGGCGGCGATCGGGCTGTGGCTGATGATCTCGAGCCCGATCGCGGCCGCGCTGATCTACCCGATCTTGGTCGTGTTCATCGGCGCCCGCCAGCACGCCCTGACCGTGATCGCCCATGACGCCAGCCACTTTCGCTACCTGCGGCGACGAAGCTGGAACGACGCGCTCGCCGACCTCCTGCTGGCGTGGCCGGTGTTCATCTCCGTCCGTGGCTTTCGCTTCTTTCACGGCGATCACCACCGTGATCTCGCCGGGCCCAACGATGGCAACCGCGTGCTCTGGAAGACCCATGACGACGCGGGCCAGCTGCGGCCCGAGTGGGTGTTCCCGAAGTCCCGTCGGGCCTTGATCGCGCTGCTCGTGCGCCGTGGGGCGCTGCTGACTGGCCTCGGCTGGATCGTCCGTGGCGCGGCCGGGATGTTGGTCATCCGCGAGCCCGTGCTGGCCAAGCTCGGACGCTTCGCTTGCTACGTCATGGTGGCGTCGATGCTGACCATGTTCGGGGGCTGGCAGGAATTCGCGCTGCTCTGGATCGTCCCCTACTGCACCTGGCACGTGATCATCCAGTACATGCGGCTGATCGCCGAGCACAGCGCGGTCCACAGCGACGACCCCGACTTTGGCCGCACGCGGACGACGATCCCGACCCGGCTCGAGGCCTTGCTGATCTTGCCGCGCAACGTCGGCTATCACCTCGAGCACCACTGGTACCCGAGCGTGCCGCACTATCGGCTGCCGGAGCTCCACGCTCGCCTGCTGCGTGAGCCGAGCTTCCGAGCCCACGCCGACATCTCGCCCTCGATCTTGCGATCGATGCTCGCCGTGACCCGCTGAAGCTCGCCTCCGCTCAGCCCTCGAACACCGCGTCGACCAGGGCCAGCGCGCGATCGAGGATCTCGAAGCCCTCGGCCAGCTGGGCCTCGTCGATGCAGAGCGGCGGGTTGCACATGAAGCTGCTCGAGCCCGTGAAGGTGAAGAGCCCCTCGTCGCGCAAGAATCGGTTGAACTCGGCCATCACCGGGTGGGCGCCGGCGTAGGGCGCGAGCGGGTCGCCAGCGGCGTTCTTGCGCAGCTCGACGATCCCGAACAGGCCGATGCAGCGGCTGGTCTTGACGCTCGGGTGCTTGCCGGCGAGCTGCTGCATGTGACCACGAACGATCGGCTCGAGCGCAGCGGCGTTCTCGACCATGCCCTCTTCGATCAGCACGTCGACGGCCGCGAGCGCGACGGCGCAGGCGAAAGGATGCGCGTTGTAGGTCAGGCCGCCCGAGAACACGTGATCGCGGAAGTGGTCGGCGATCTTGCGGCGCACGCCCATCGCCCCGAGCGGCACGTAGGAGCTGGTCAGGCCCTTGGCCATGGTCAGGATGTCGGGCACGACGCCGTAGTGCTCGCAGGCGAAGAGCTTGCCGGTCCGGCCAAAGCCGCACATGACCTCGTCGCAGACCAAGAGGATGCCGTGGCGATCGAGCAGCGCTCGCAAGCCCTGCAACCAGCCGGCTGGCGGCGGCAGGATCCCGTTGGTCCCGACCACGGTCTCGACGAACATCGCCGCGATCGTGTGCCCGCCCTCGTACATGATGACCTCTTCGAGGTAGCGAAGATGGTTGCGGGTGATCTCGGCCTCGTCGGATCCGAACGAGTAGAGGTAGGGCCAGGGCGGCATCACGTGGACGTAGCCAGGCCCGCCGGGCTCGTTGGCGAGGCGCCGCGGGTCGCCGGTCAGCTGCATGGTCGCGTTGGTCGCTCCGTGATAGCTGCGGTAGCTCGACAGGATCTTCTGCCGACCGGTGTAGAGGCGCGCGGCTCGGATCGCGTTCTCGTTGGCCTCGGCGCCGCCGAGCGTGAAGAAGAAGCTGTCGATGTCGCCCGGGCACAGCTCGGCCAAGCGGGTCGAGAGCTTGGCCCGGGCCTCGGTCGCGGTGCCGGGATAGACGTAGAGCACGCCGTCGGCCGCGGCCTTCATGGCGGCGACCACCTTGGGGTGCGAGTGGCCGATGTTGACGGACATCAGCTGGCTGTTGAAGTCGAGCAGCCGCTTGCCCTCGGGCGTGTAGAGGTAGACGCCCTCGGCCCGGGCGATCGGCAGCGGCGCGACCTTGCCGGTCGCGGACCAAGAGAACATCGAGTGGCTCAAACAGGCCGCAATCATCGCCTCGCTGGTCATCGTCATGGCGGCGAGGATATCGTGGTCGAATGTCGAGCGACACCTTCCGAATCGAGATCCGTGCCATCGAGGGCGACAGCGTCGAGCTGCTGTGCACGACCTCCACCGCGGGCGGCCTCAACGACTTCGCCTGCTCGCGATCCTTCGCCTTGATGGCGATCGAGGACAACCTGCCCTACGCCAAGACCTCGCCCTTGCAGCAGGCGATGGCGGCGACGGCCGAGGGCAACCCGCCCGTCTGGGAGGAGTCCTACCACCGCGAGCACGTCGCCAAGTTCATCGCCTCGACCGAGCTGGTCGAGCGGATCGGAATCATCGACGACGAGGGCGCCTGGGCTCGCGGCCGCGAGGCCAACGAGAACGACGACGCGGTGACGGAGCGCGACTACCCGCTCCATCAATTCGTGCTGCGGGTCCGCATGACCGACCCGCGCTTCCTCGAGGGCGTGTCGGTCGGCGATCGCTACGGGACCACGGCCTTCGACGCGTGGTGGGACGATCCGACCCGGCCCTCGCGGGCGGTGATCGACGAGGTCAGCGCCCGGGCCTCGCGTTGGACCGGGCCCGGCTCGCCCCGCTGAGTCGCGCTCGGCTCAGCTCATCCAGGTGGTGTCCTTCTGCAGGGCCCACTTGGTCGAGATCTTGCGCGGACGGGTCCAAAACCGGAACCCGTCCCAGCCCGTGATGTTGCCGTGGCCGAACTTGGAGTCGTTCCAGCCGCCGAAGCCGAAGGGCTCGCGCGGGACCGGGACGCCGATGTTGACCCCGCACATGCCGGCCTCGACGCGCGCGATGACCTCGCGAGCGACATGGCCGGAGGTCGTGTAGACGGCGGCCGCGTTGCCGTAGGGGCTGGCGTTCTCGAGCGCGATCGCAGCGTCGAGGTTGGGCACCCGAATGATGCTGAGCACCGGCCCGAAGATCTCGTCGCGTGCGGCGGGCATGTCGGGCGTGACCTGATCGAGCACGGTCGCGCCCATCCAGAACCCGCCTGGGTCGCCCTGCTTGGGCCGACCATCGACGAGGACCTTGGCCCCGCGCTGCTCGGCGTCGTCGATGAAGCCCCGGATCCGCTCGACGCTGGCGGCGCTGGTGATCGCGCCGTGATCGATGCCGGGCATCAGCTTGGCCGCGCGCTCGGTGATCGCTCGGATGATCGGCTCGATGTCGCCGACGGCGATCAGCGTGGCCGCGGCCATGCAGCGCTGGCCCGAGCAGCCGGTGAACGAGGCGACGATGTTGTCGGCGCTCAGCTCGACGTCGGCGTCGGGGACGACGATCAGGTGGTTCTTGGCCCCGCCCAGGCAGAGCGCCGACTTGCCGGTCGAGCAGGCCCGGCCATAGACCAGCTTGGCCACGCGGGTCGAGCCGACGAAGGCCAGCGCTTGGATGCCCGGGTGATCGCAGAGCGCCTCGACCACCGGCGCGCCGCCATGCACGAGGTTGAACACGCCCTTGGGCAGGCCGGCCTGATCGAAGAGCTCGGCCAGACGAATGGCCGAGAGCGGGACCTGCTCGCTGGGCTTGAGCACGAACGCGTTGCCGCCGATCAGCGCCTGCGGGATCATCCACAGCGGGACCATCAGCGGGAAGTTGAAGGGGGTCACGCCAGCGACCACGCCGAGCGGCTCGTGGACGACCTGGCAGGTCACACCGCGGCTGACCTCGAGCTGCTCGCCGACGCCCATGTTGGGCAGCGAGCAGCCGAACTCGATGCACTCGATCGCCTTGTCGACCTCGGCCCGGCCCTGCGCGAGCACCTTGCCGTTCTCGTGCGAGATCAACCAGGCGAGCGCCTCGTACTCGCGGGTGATCAGGTCGCGCAGGCGGTAGAAGACCTGGGCCCGCTCGCGCATCGGCCAGTGCCGCCACTCGGCGAAGGCGGCCTTGCCCGCTTGCACGGCCCGGTCGACCTCGAGCGCGCCGGACATCGGCACGCTCGACATCGGCTTGCCGTGGCGGGGGTCGAGCACCGGCAGGGTCTCGCCCGATGCCGCCGCGCTCCACTCCCCGCCGATCCAGTTGCGGGCCGAGGGGACCTCGACGAACGCGTAATTGTCGGTGGTGAACTTGCCGAGGATCTCGCTCATGGTTGGTGTCCCTTCGAATTCGAACTTGGTCAGCGCTTGGTCAGCGCTTTGGTCAGCGCCCAGTAGAGGCCCCCGCCGAGCAGGAAGCCGACGAACCAGGCGTATTGGTAGATGCGGTCCCAGATCGCCGGGACCCAGCCGAGCCCGGCGACGTGAATGAAGCCAGGCACGCAGGGGGCGACCGCCACGATCAGCGCGATCATGGCGATCGGGTTGAAGCCGGCCTCGTAGCGGTAAGGCCCGAGCTCGCGGTAGAGGCCCTCGAGGTCGAGCTCGGTCCGGCGGATCACGAAGTAGTCGACGATGATGATCCCGCCGATCGGCCCGAGCAGGGCCGAGTAGCCGACCAGCCAGGTGAAGATGTAGTCGCCGGTCGTCTCGAGCAGCTTCCAGGGGAACATGACCAGGCCGAGCGCCGCGGTCAGGTAGCCGCCCTTGCGAAAGTCGAACTTGTCCGGGGCCGCGTTGATCAGCGCGTTGGCGGGCGAGACCACGTTGGCCGCGATGTTGGTCGACAGGGTCGCCACGCTCAAGGCCAGCAGCGCGAGCACGACCGCGAGCGCGCCGTCGAGGCGGCCGACCAGCGCGGTCGGATCCCAGATGGTCTCGCCGAAGATCACCGAGGTCGCCGAGGTCACCGCGACCCCGATGAACGCGAACAAGGTCATGGTCGTCGGGAGCCCGATCGCCTGGCCGAGCATCTGGTCGCGCTGCGATTTGGCGTAGCGGGTGAAGTCCGGGATGTTGAGCGAGAGCGTGGCCCAGAACCCGACCATCGCGGTCAGGCTGGGGAAGAACACCGACAAGAACTCGCCCTCGCGCGCCTGCCCGGCCGCGAAGGCGCTGGGCCGGGCCAACATCGGCCCAAAGCCGTCGGCCCGCCACCAGGCCCAGCCGAGCAGGGCCAGGCCCATCACGATCAAGAAGGGCGCGGCCAGGCTCTCGAGCTTGCGGATCGACTCGACGCCGCGATGAATGATCGCGACTTGGATGGCCCAGAAGGCCAAGAAGCAGCCGAACTCGACCGCGTTGATGCCGAGCACGGGCAAGTCCGCGAGCCCGCCGAGGTCGGCCGGGATCAACACGTCGAGCAGCTGGTAGATCGCGTTGCCGCCGACCCAGGTCTGGATCCCGAACCACCCGCAGGCGACCAGCGCCCGCAGCAAGCTGGGCACGTGGGCGCCGCGGATCCCGAAGGCCGCGCGGGCGAGGACCGGAAAGGGCACGCCGTACTTGGTCCCGGCGTGGCCGTTGAGCAGCATCGGGACCAGCACGATCAAGTTGCCGAGCGAGATGGTCAGGACCGCCTGCCACCAGTTCATGCCTTGATCGATCAAGCCCGAGGCCAGCATGTAGGTCGGCACGCAGACGACCATGCCGACCCACAAGCTGGCCATGCTGAGCACCGACCAGTGGCGGTCGGCCAGCGCGACGGGGCGAAGGTCGTCGTTGACCAGGCCGGGATCGGGGCGCTCGAGCTCGAGCTTCATGGCGTCGGGCTCAGTCCTCACCGCGATCCGGCAGCGTCCGCTCGACCGGGGTGCTCGCGGCCAGGGCGTTGCGCTTGCGCTGGGCCGTCCAGTAGGGCGCGTGACAGGGCCGATCGATCCAGCGGCCGCTGCCTCGCTCGGTCCGCAGCTCGCCCTTGGCGTAGACGATGCGGCCGCGCGAGGTCGTGTAGACCGGCGAGCCGATCACCTCCATGCCCTCGTAGATCGAGAAGTCGATCTTTTGGTGGTGGGTCGCGGCCGAGATGGTCCGCGAGGCCTCGGGATCCCAGACGACCAGATCGGCGTCGGCGCCCGGCTCGAGCGAGCCCTTGCGCGGGTGGATGTTGAAGATCTTGGCCGCCTGCGTGGACGTGGCCGCGACGAATTCCGAGGGCGTCAGCCGGCCGGTTCGGACGCCGTGGTGCCAGAGGATCGCCATGCGATCCTCGACCCCGTTGGTGCCGTTGGGGATCTTGCGAAAGTCGCCGAGGCCCATGCGCTTTTGCGGCGTGCAAAAGCAGCAGTGGTCGGTCGCGGTGGTCTGCAGCATGCCGGCTTGAAGCCCGTGCCAGAGCGCGTCTTGGTGGTGCTTGGGCCGAAAGGGCGGGCTCATCACGTGGTGGGCGGCCTTGTCCCAGTCGGTGTCGCGGTAGACCGACTCGTCGATGACCAGGTGCTGGGCGAGGACCTCGCCGAACACCCGCTGGCCCTCGAGCCGGGCCCGGGTGATCGCCTCGAGCGAGTCGATGCACGAGTGGTGGACCAGGTAGAGCGGGACGCCGAGGACCTCGGCGAGTCGAATCGCCCGGTTGGCGGCCTCGCCCTCGACCTCGGGCGGGCGCGAGAGCGGGTGGCCCTCGGGTCCGGTGAAGCCGGCTTCGAACACCTGCTTTTGCAGCGCGTGGACCAGCTCGCCGTTCTCGGCGTGGACCGTGCACAGGGCCCCGAGCTCGCCGGCGCGACGGAAGCTGTTTATCAGCACCTCGTCGTCGGCCATGATCGCGCCCTTGTAGGCCATGAAGTGCTTGAAGCTGTTGACCCCGCGCTCACGACACAGCGTGGCCATGTCCGCGTGCACGCTCTCGTCCCACCAGGTGATCGCGACGTGGAAGGAGTAGTCGGTCGCGGCCTTCTGCGCCCAGCCCCGCCACTTGTCGTAGGCGGCGAGGATCGGCTCGTTCGGGCTCGGGATCACGAAGTCGAGGATCATCGTGGTCCCGCCCGCGGCCGCGGCCGAGGTGCCCGAGAAGAAGTCCTCGGACGCGACGGTGCCCATGAAGGGCAGCTCCATGTGGGTGTGCGGATCGATGCCGCCAGGCATGACCAGCGCGCCCCCGACGTCGAGGATCTCGGCGCCCGCGGGCGCGTCGAGGTCGGGCCCGACTGCGACGATGATCTCGTCGCAGACCAGCAGGTCGGCCCGACGCTCGCTCTGTTCACCCACGAGGGTGCCACCACGGATCAGCAGGTACTTCGACATCGTGGGCCTCAGATCTTGGTCAGCTCGTCGTAGGCCTCGGGCCGACGGTCGCGGTAGAACTGCCAGGTCGAGCGGACCTGATCGATGAGCGAGAGATCGAGGTCGGCGACGACCAGCTCGTCGTCGTCCTCCGAGCCCTGCGCGACGATCTCCCCGCGCGGATTGACGAAGTAGCTGGTGCCGTAGAACTTGCCGATGTTCCAGGGCGCCTCGGTCCCGCCCCGGGTGATCGCGCCGACGTAGTAGCGGTTGGCGACCGCGTGAGCGGGCTGCTCGATCTTCCACAGGTACTGCGAGAGCCCGGCCACGGTCGCGCTCGGGTTGAACCCGATCTCGGCCCCGTTGAGGCCCAGGCAGCGCGCGCCCTCGGGGAAGTGGCGGTCGTAGCAGATGTAGACGCCGACCTTGGCGTAGCGGGTGTCGAACACCGGGTAGCCGCCGTTGCCCGGCTTGAAGAAGAACTTCTCCCAGAAGCCCGCGACCTGGGGAATGTGCTGCTTGCGGTACTTGCCCAGGTAGGTGCCGTCGGCGTCGATGACCGCGGCGGTGTTGTAGTACACGCCGCGCATGGCCTTCTCGTAGATCGGGACGATCAGGACCATCGCGTACTTCTTGGCGTAGGCCGCGAGGCGCTCGGTCATCGGGCCCGGGACCGGCTCGGCCGACTCGTACCAGCGGGGATCTTGGCTCGGGCAGAAGTAGGGCCCGTTGAACATCTCTTGCAGACACAGGATCTGCACGCCCTGCTCGCCCGCCTTGTCGATCATCGGCAGGTGCTTTTGGACCATCGCCTCGCAGATCTCGGCGACGGGGCGACTCTCGTCATTGAGCGGGTTCGAGCACTGGATCAGTCCGCAGCGGATGGTCTCGGCCATCTCCCGACCTTACAGCCGGGGCGGGCGCGGCGACAAGCGATTCGGATGGCCGCGCGAGGACGGGGCGGGCGACCCCGCGGGCGGGTGATCGAATTGCCACTCGAGCTCAGTTCGTCAGCGCTCGGCGCTTCGCTTGGTCGATCTCGCGGTTGCGCCGACGCAGCAGGTAGATCCCATGGCCCGCGTCGACCAGCCAGACCAGCGCGACCAGGCCCACGCCCCAGCGCATCCCGCTGACCATGGCCAAGAAGCCGAAGCCCGCCGCGAACATCAAGGCCAAGCCTTGCGAGCGATGCTCGGCGTAGAGGTGAATCGTACCGACCGACAGGCCGAGCCCGAGCATCACCAGCGGGATCACCAGCGATTTCTTGACGGGATCGGCGGGCTCCTCCTCGTCCTCCTCGTCGTCGTCCTGCTCGTCCTCTTCGTCCTCTTCGCCGTCCTCTTCGTCGTCCTCTTCGTTCTCGTCGTCGTCGTCGCGATAGGCGACCAAGTCCTCGGCCGGGGGCCGGCGCAGCGGTGAGTACTCGCCGCCAATCGGATCCTCCTCGTCGTCCTCGTCCTCGGGCTGAAAGAGATCGGGGATGATCTCGGCCGCCAGCGCGCGGGCCAAACGCAGCTGCGAAGATCGGACCATGATCCGCAGCGCGACCACGGTGCCGAGCATGCCGAACATGCCGCGGTAGTGCCAACCGTCGACGTGTACGAACACACCGCGCGCTTCGAAAGACGCCCGGATGGCCTGGGCCTCGACGAAGTTGCGACACTCGCAGATCGAAACCAGCTCGTCGGGCATCGGTCCAGCCTATCAGGCCGAGCGAGGAATTCGGATCACAACACGATCGTCCAGGTGACGAAGCGCTGATCGAAACTCCACGGCAGCTCGAGCGACCAGATCGACTGGCGCACGCAGGTGTCGATGTCCGGGTTGGAAGCGAGGGCGTTCACGACCACGTCGACGATTTCGATGTGCGTCGTCTCGAGCTCGATGGCCATCGAACGATCGGCGCCGCCACAGCGACGGCGCGCCTCGTCGAGCTCGCCCGTCAGCCAGGCGTGGTGATCGAAGCTCGGCTTGGCGCTGGCGGCACGGCTGGCGAACATGCTGCCGCTTCCACCGCCGGAGCCGCGACCGGTCGAGCTGCGCTCCCACGACTCGATCCCCTCGGTGCTCGGCCGCACGCCCGGCTCGATCGCCAGGTAGCTGGTCACCGGCGAGACCGCCCGACCGCGCATCGCCAAGACCATCATCTCGGGCTCGCTCAGCTCTTCGCGCAGGTTGTTGCCGAAGATCAACGCCGACCACAGATCGCCCTGCGCCTCGCTCGGGCGCACGACCTGTTCGAAGCGCCGACTCCAAGTCAACCCGCGCGCGCTCAGCTTGGTCACCGCGCCAGCGGAGAGCTCGAGGACGTCGATCCCCTGCCCTTCTTCCAGCGATCGCGGCACGTAGAAGTCGTTCGACTCGGCCAGGCGCAGACCCTCGAGCTCGACCTCGAAGGCGTCGATCCGAACTGGACGCGCCCACTCTTCGAACACCGCGCGAGCCTCGAGCGCCGCATCGGGATCGCCGAGCTCCGGCGCGCTGGCCGACCAGAGCACGCCCTCGCTGCGCGCAGCCAGGCTCGCCCACGCATGGTTGTCGTCGCGCCGAAGCACGGCCTCGCCCGGCCGAACGCTGGCCAGGTGGACGATCGCCTTGCTGCGATCGACGATCGGGCCGAGCGCCTCGGGGGTCAGGCGCGAGGCGGTCTCGAAGTCGGTCATCAGCACGATCCGCCGTGGCACCCGAGCCGGCGCGCGCTCGAGCAGCGCGCTCGCCCGCGCGAGCGCCTTGTCGATCTCGCTGCCGTTGCGGCTCGTCAGCGTGGCCTGACTCAGCGTGGTGATCGCCTCGCTCGCGCCGACGAACTCGCGGGTGAGCTCGTGGATCTCGCGGTCGAAGCCGATCAGCGCGACCTCGGCCTCGAGCGCCGGATCGCGAAAGTGCTCGAGGTAGGCGATCGCGGCGGCGCGCTGGGCCTCGACCTCGCCCGAGCATGAACGCGAGAGATCGAGCGCGACGACGATCCGAGCTTTGCGCGGCAGCTCGCTGATCTCGGCCGCCAACGCGATGTCGAACTCGACCAACGAGCGACGCTCGCCGGTGTCGACCGAGGCCAGCGCGATCGTGACTGGATCGGGATCGCGGGGCGCCAGCTCGATCCGGGCGCCCGCGCTGGCCTCGAGCCAGTGATGCCGACCCACGACCTCGCCATCGACGAAGAGCTGATCGAGCGTCTGACCGGGATCCAGCGTGATCTCGGCCGGCATCGTCGCGCTGCCGATCGTCGGGAGATCGATCTGCCAACGGCCCGCGTCCCAGGTCGCGGGCATCGTCAGCGTGTACTCGACGACCTTGTCGGCGCCCGGCTCGATCGGGAACACCTGCATGGCCAAGAGCGTCGGATCCCGCCACGAGAGCAGCACCGGATCCTTGGGGTAGTAGCCGCCGAGCCCGGTCAGCTCCTGGTAGCGGGCCGCCGCGAGCTCGGCCTCGAGCAGCTCGCCCTCGTACCAGCGCGGCTCACCGTCGACATGGCCGAGCGTGCGCACTCCGGTCGCGACCGCGCCCTCGGGGATGTCGAGCCAGAGCTGGGCTTCGTCGTGGCGATCGAGCGCGTTGTGGAGCGTCCGGCGAACGACCAAGGTCGCGTGGCCTCGCTCGAAGGTCAGCGCGATCGTGTGCTCGCGCTCGCTCATCTGCGCGCCGCCACGGGTCCCGGTCACGCGGTCTTCGGCCTGTGCAGGGTTCGGGGCCAAGACAAAGGCCGCAGACAGAGCTGCGGCCAGCGGGAGCGAGAGGGACACAGAGCCTCGCAGCATGCCGCCCAGACCCTGGGTCCACGCGATGGTTCCGGATATTCAATCGCAGCAGATGAAAAGAGCGAGGGCCCTCGCGGACCCTCGCTCTCGATCGGTTCTGATGAGCTCCGATCCCGATGCGGATCAGTTCTTCTCTTCGAACTCGGCGTCGATCACATCCGAGTCCGCGCCCTGCGAGGGCCCGCCCGCGCTCGGGCCCGGGCCCGCGCCGCCGACGTCCGGACCTTCGCCCGGCTGCGCGCCGGCTTGGCCGTACATCGCCTGGGCCAGCTTGTGCGAGGCCTCGGTCAGCCGCTTGTCGGCTGCCTGAACCTTGCCGTCGTCACCCGAGTCGAGCGCCCCGCGAGCCTCCTCGAGCGCCTTCTCGACCTCGGTCCGGCCCTCGGCCGGGAGCTTGTCGCCGTGCTCGGCGACCAGCTTCTCGACCTGCAAGATGGTCGCGTCGAGCTTGTTGCGGTTCTCGACCTGCTTGCGCCGCTTGTTGTCCTCTTCCTCGTGGGCCTTGGCGTCGTCGACCATCCGCTGGATGTCGGCTTCGGACAAGCCGGAGCTGCCGGTGATGGTGATCTTGTGCTCCTTGCTGGTCGCCTTGTCCTTGGCCGACACGTTGACGATGCCGTTGGCGTCGATGTCGAAGGTGACCTCGATCTGCGGCACGCCACGGGGAGCGGGCGGGATGCCAGTCAGGCTGAACTTGTCGAGGGTCCGGTTGTCGCCGGCCATCTTGCGCTCGCCTTGCATGACGTGGACCTCGACGCTCGGCTGGCTGTCGGCCGCGGTCGTGAAGGTCTCCGACTTGCGGGTCGGGATCGTCGTGTTGCGGGGGATCAGCACCGTCATCACGCCACCGAGGGTCTCGATGCCGAGCGAGAGCGGGGTGACGTCGACGAGCACGATGTCGCTGACCTCGCCCGAGAGCACGCCGGCCTGGACCGCCGCGCCGAGGCCGACGACCTCGTCCGGGTTGACGCCCTTGTTGGCCGCCTTGCCGAAGAACTCTTCGACCCGCTTTTGGACCATCGGGATCCGGGTCGATCCGCCGACGAGCAGGATCTCGTCGATCTGGCCCTTCTCCTTCTTGGCGTCGGCCAGCGCCTTCTTGACCGGCTCGATCGAGCGGACCACGAGGTCCTCGATCATCGCTTCGAAGCGCGCCCGGCTGAGCTTGATCTGCAAGTGCTTGGGCCCGCTCGCGTCGGCGGTGAGGAAGGGCAGATGGATCTCGGTCTCGGGCGCGTTCGAGAGATCGATCTTGGCCTTCTCGGCCGCGTCCTTGAGCCGCTGACGGACCAACTTGTCGTTGGAGACGTCGATGCCGCTGTCCTTTTTGAACTCGGTGACCAGCCAGTCCATGATCCGGTCGTCGAAGTCGTCGCCACCGAGGTGGGTGTCGCCGTTGGTCGAGATGACCTCGACCACGTTCTCGGCGACCTCGAGGATCGAGATGTCGAAGGTGCCGCCGCCGAGGTCGTAGACCGCGATGATCTTCTCTTCGGCGCTGCCCTTGGATCGGCCGTAGGCGAGCGCGGCCGCGGTCGGCTCGTTGACGATGCGCTTGACGTCGAGGCCGGCGATCCGACCGGCGTCCTTGGTCGCCTGCCGCTGCGCGTCGTTGAAGTAGGCCGGCACGGTGATGACCGCGGCGCTGACCGACTCGCCGAGGTAGTCCTCGGCCGCCTTCTTGAGCTTCATCAGCACGCGCGCGCTGATCTCCGGCGCCGGGTAGTCCTTGCCGCGGACCTCGAACATCGCCTCGCCATTGGCCGCGCTGATGACCTTGTAGGGCACTCGCTTGAGCTCGCTCTGGACCTCGTCGAAGCGACGGCCCATGAAGCGCTTGGCCGAGAAGATGGTGTTCTCGGGGTTGGTGATCGCCTGCCGTCGCGCCTGTTGGCCGACGAGCACGTTGCCGCTGGCCTCGAAGGCGACGACCGAGGGTGTGGTCCGACCGCCCTCTTCGTTGGTGATGACGACGGGCTCGTTGCCCTCCATCACCGCCACGACAGAGTTGGTGGTCCCGAGGTCGATGCCGATGATCTTGCCCATGGTCTGGAAATCCTCTTTCTGGGGTTGCTGCAAAGGCCCAGCCAGGGGTGGCGGCTGAGCCGGAACTCGTGGGCCGCGTCACGAAGAGCCGACCCGGTGGATCGCCTCGGACGAATCGAGTCAGGCCCGGGATGGGCGTGACTCGAAACGCGGCCTCAGACGGGCCCGAACATGGGTCGGCCGCAGACCCTGTCAATCGCTGGCGGGCAACTCTTCGAGGGCGCCGGCGAGCACCTGATCCACGTTCTTCGCGTAGACCAGCTCCATCTCCTGGCGAATCTCCTCGGGCACGTCGACGACGTCCTTCTCGTTCCGCTCGGGCATCAAGATTCGGCGAATTCCGGCCCGATGGGCCGCGAGCAGCTTCTCTTTGATGCCGCCGACCGGCAGGACGAGGCCGCGCAGCGTGATCTCGCCGGTCATCGCGACATCGGCCCGCACGCAGCGACCCGTGAGCAAGGACACCAGCGCGGCGAACATCGCGACGCCCGCCGAGGGTCCGTCCTTGGGGATCGCACCCGCGGGGACATGCACGTGGATGTCGCGATCTTCGAGCTTGGACGGGGCGATGCCGAGCTGCTCGAGGTGGCTCTTGAGGTAGCTCATCGCCGCCTGCGCCGACTCCTTCATGACGTCGCCGAGCTGGCCGGTGAGCATGAGCCCGCCCTTGCCGGGCATCGAGGTCGCCTCGATGAACATGATCTCGCCGCCGCTCGGGGTCCACGCGAGCCCGGTCGAGACGCCGGGGCTGGCGGTCCGCTCGGCCATCTCGGGCTGGAATTTCTGCGGACCGAGGTAGTCCGGGACCACGTCGGCGTCGATCGTGACCTCGCCGGAGACCTCGTCCTCGACGAACTTGACCGCGATGCCGCGCACGACCGAGCTGATCTCGCGCTGGAGGTTGCGAACGCCGGCCTCGCGCGTGTAGCTGTCGATGATCTCCATCACCGCTTCGTCGGTGAAGCGCAGCTTGAAGTCGTCGCGCTCGAGCCCGTGCTCGCCGATCTGCTTGGGCAGCAAGAAGCGCTTGGAGATCGCCAGCTTCTCTTGCCGGGTGTAGCCGGGCAGCTCGAGGATCTCGAGCCGGTCACGCAGCGCGGGCGGGACCGGATCGATGTTGTTCGCGGTCGCGATGAACATGACCCGCGAGAGATCGAAGGGGACCTCGAGGTAGTGATCGGAGAAGGTGTGGTTCTGCTCGGGGTCGAGCACCTCGAGCAGGGCCGAGGCCGGATCCCCGCGGAAGTCGTGGCCGAGCTTGTCGATCTCGTCGAGCACGATCACCGGGTTGTTGGTCCCGGCCCGCTTGAGCGCCTGGACCAAGCGGCCGGGCAGCGAGCCGACGTAGGTCCGTCGGTGGCCGCGGACCTCGGCCTCGTCGCGCACGCCACCGAGGCTGATGCGGACGAAGCTGCGGCCGATCGCGCGAGCGATGCTCTTGCCCAGCGAGGTCTTGCCGACCCCGGGCGGGCCGACCAAGCACAGGATCGGGCCCTTCTTGCTGGCGTTGAGCTTGAGCACCGCCATGTACTCGAGGATCCGCTTCTTGACCCGCTCGAGGTCGTAGTGGTCCTCGTTGAGCACGTTGCGGACGGTCTTGATGTCGAGCTGGTCCTCGGTCGAGACCGCCCAAGGCAGGTCGACGAGCCACTCGAGGTAGGTCCGCGTGACCGTGTACTCGGCGCTCGAGGGCTGCATCTGCTTGAGCCGGTTGAGCTGCTTGAAGGCGACCTTCTCGGCCTCCTCCGACATCTTGGCCTCGGCGATCTTCTGCTCGAACTCGTCGGCGTCGGCGTGCTCGTCGTCGATCTCGCCCAGCTCGCCCTTGATCGCCTTGAGCTGCTGACGCAGCACGTACTCGCGCTGCGAGTGGCCCATCTCTTCTTGGACCTGGGTGTTGATGCGCTCGCGGATCTCGAGGATCTCGAGCTGGCGCGTCAGCAGGGTCAACACCTTGTGGAGGCGCTGGCCGACGTCGAAGATCTCGAGCACCTCTTGCTTCTCGTGCGGCTCGATGTCGAGGTTGGACGCGACCAGATCGGCGACCGCCCCGGCATCGGTGACGCTGTCGAGCAGCGCCGCGGCCTCGCGCGGCAGCTCGGGCACCAGCGAGATCAGCTTCTTGGCCGTCTCCTTGATGTTGGCGACCAGCGCCTCGGACTCCATCGGGTCGGGCGCGGTCTCGGGCAGCGCGTGGACGCGGGCCTGCAAGAAGGGCTCGTCGGCGACGATCTCGTCGATGCGGATCCGCGTGACGCCCTGCAAGATCACCGAGTAGTTGTCGCGGGCGAGCTTGATGACCTTGAGGATCCGGACCGCGCAGCCGACCCGATGCAGGTCGGCATCGCTCGGGTCTTCGGTTCGGGCGTCGCGCTGGGTGACGATGCCGATCACCGGCCGCTCCGCAGCGATCGCCTCTTCGATCAGCTTGACCGACTTGGGCCGACCAACGTCGATCGGGATGATCGAACCCGGGAAGAGCACCGAGTTGCGCAAGGGGAGCAAGGAAACGACCTCGGGGAGGTCTTTGAGTTCTTCGGTCTGCGGCGTCGGTGTGGTCATGCGGCAGGTCCGTTGGCCGCCCGAACGTATCACTGGGGACCCCCCTGTCAACGCACGAATTTGCCGATCTCGGCCTGCTTTTGGGCTTCATGACGGCCCTCGTCACACCTCCACGTCCCGCAACGTGGCCGCGCGGTCGGGCGATCGTGTACAAGATTGCGGTGCACGATCCACGATCCGGCTCTGGCGCAGCTTCGGTCAGCGTGATCGTGCGTGCAGGCCCCGACGTCGGGATGCAGCTGCGGCTGCGCGCGGGTGAGCGGCTGAGCGTCGGACGGGGTGAGGCCGAGGCGCTCAAGCTCGCGGACCAAGCCGTGTCTCGCCATCACCTGACCCTCGAGCTGGTCGAGGGGCGAATTCGAATCGCCGAGATCGTGGGCGTCAACCCGGTCTGGACCCTGCTCGAGGGCCATCGCAAGACCCTGACCGGCGGCGAGCGGCTCGGCCTGGACGCCGCGCTGACGGTTGGAAACACGACGATCGGCTTCGAGGCCACGCCCCTCCCCGACCCCGCGTCGAGCCCCGGGCCCGGCTCGAGCGACGAAGGTCGAGCGACGATCGAGATGGATCTTCGCCAGGCCACGCCCAACTTCAACCGGCTGGCCTCGCTCGCGGCGCTGG
>JAMHUH010000472.1:0-21751 GCA_035904925.1 Nannocystaceae bacterium | reverse complement strand
CTGGCCTGGGATTCGGTGCGCGTGCCGAGGTCGTGGTTGCCCTTGGCAATCTCGCTGGACGCCAGCGTGATGCCTTCCACTTCCCGCCGCACATCGCCCACGATGACCTGCAGATTGACGTTGAGCTGGGTCACGCTCGAGCCGCTCGACCAAGGGCCCCGCGTGGCGACTCGGGGGACCGCTCGCGTCGAGCCCGAGATCACCGAGCAGGAGTCGGCAGCTCGGGTTGTCACGGCAGCGCCAGATCACGGGCGGATCGCCGAGATCGCGCCAGTCGTTGAAGCCCGTGACCAGCACCCGCAGGGCTTGGTGCTCGCTAGGCTCGGCCGCGTCGCTCGAGCCCGGGCCCGGCTTGGGCTCGATGCCCTGCTCGGTGCTCCGATCGGCCTGGCCACGCTCGGCCCCAGGAAGCTCGCCCGCGCGCGGGCTGCCCCCGCTGCAACCCGCGAGCATGCAACCCGTGAGGACCAGTACTGCCCGAGCCGACATGCCGCGACTCTACCTTGATAGCGTGCGCTCGTGGACGCCCCCTCGACCCGCGACCTCGACCAATGGCTCACGCCGGCGCTCGTGCTCGACCTCGACGCCGTCGAGCACAACATCGCCGCGATGCTCGCCCGCGTCGGCGACCCGAGCCGCTGGCGTCCCCACCTCAAGACCGTCAAGCAGGCGGTCGTGATCGATCTGCTGCTCGATCGCGGCGTCCGGCAGTTCAAGGTCGCGACGCCCGACGAGCTCGCGCTCGCGCTGACTCGCGCGGACCGAAGCGAGCGAGAGCCCAGCATCGACGTGTTGCTCGCGCATCCGCAGAGCCAGCCCGGCTTCTCGCTCACCCGCGCGCTCGCTCGCGCCCACCCACGCGCGCGCGTGCAATGGCTGGCCGACAGCCCCGCGCACCTCGACCAGCTGGCGGCCTGGACCGACGCGCCCGAACTCGCGGTCCAACTCGACGTCGACCTCGGCATGGGCCGCACGGGCACGCCCGTGCGCGAGTGGCTGGCGTGGACCCGCTCTTCGTCGGCTTCGTCGGCTTGGTCCAGGTCGAGCCTGACCCTCTCGGGCCTTCACGGCTACGAGGGCCACCTGCGCTGGACCGAGCGCGCCGAGGCCCACGCGGGCTACGACGCGCTGATCGAGCTGGCCCAGGCGCTCGAAGGATCCGGGCGCGCGAGCGGGCTCGAGATCGTCACCTCGGGCACCCACGCATTCGAACATGCGCTGACGCATCCCGGCTTGGCGGCGGGACCTTGGCGGCATCAGGTCTCGCCCGGGACGATCGTGCTGTCCGACCTTCGCTCGCGCGCGGCCGCCGAGTCGCTCGGTCTGCGCCAAGCCGCCTTCGTCGCGGCGCGGGTGATCAGCGTCGGCGCCGGCCGGGTGACGCTCGACGCCGGCAGCAAGTCGATCACGCCCGACGGCGATCCGCCGGTCTGCGCCGTCCTCGATCATCCCGAGCTGACCCCACTGCGGGCCAGCGAGGAGCACCTGCCTTGCCGCGTCGACGCCGAGTTCGGCGCTCCCGCGCTCGAGCTCGGTGCGCTGGTCTGGCTGGTCCCCGATCACGTGTGCACGACCGTCAACCTCCACCGCGAGGCGCTATGGTTGCGTGGCGATCGATTGGTCGGGCGCGGGCCCGTGATCTCCGGCCATCGTTGCTCCCCGCCCGAGTCGTGATCGCCCAACCTTCGGGTCCGCCGGTTTCGAAGCGACGCCGCGAGCTGGTACTGTCCGCCCGGGTGCTCCGACAGCGCGACGACGGAACGATCGAGCTCGATGTCCAGGCGGTCCCTCGATCGTCGCGCGACGAGGTCGGCAAGCCGCACGGCGATCGGCTCAAGCTGCACGTCCGTGCGCCGCCGGTCGAGGGCGAGGCCAACGAGGCGATCGTCCGCCTCCTCGCCGACGTGCTCGAGCTGCCCCGCCAGGCGATCCGTTTGGTCCGCGGTCAGACGGGCAAGCGCAAGACCTTGCGGATCGCCGGGCTCGAGCTCGACGCGGTCCGGCGCGCGCTCGGGCTCTCGCTGCTGGCCTCGCTCGCTTGCACGGCCGCGTGCGAGTCGAGCCGGGAGCTGGCCATCGCGGTGGTCTTGCCCGAGGAGAGCAGCGAGTACGAGCGAGCCAACAACGCCAGCTTGGTCCTGCAACCAGGCAACGAGACCGTCACCTTCGCGGTCGAGGGGCTCGACTTCTCGCTCGAGGTCGAGCGCGTGCCCGACTCGACCCCGCGTAAGCTCCAGCTCTTCTTGGCCGAGGACGACGAGCTGCTCGGCTACGGCTCGACCGCCTCGTTCACGCTCGACGGCTCGTCCGTGGACCTCGCGCTCTTCTTGGGCCGGCCTGGCTTGCTCTCGACCTGGCCGCGCACGATCGCCGACCCCGACCCGGGCCTGCTCGCGACCCGGGCCGAGACCCGCGGCATGCTCTTGCTCGAGAGCGACGGCGACACCTCGTTGCTCAACGAGTACACGCTCGGGCTCGAAGCCGGCGCCGAGCTCGACGCCAAGCCCGACCCCAACGATGGCGGGCTCTTCACGGTCAGCGACGGCACGGTCGTTCGAATGATCTGGGAGCAGGGTTCGGCCGCCGCTTGGCGCTACGACCCCGGCGAAGATCGCTGGGACACGCTCGAGGTCGACGCGGCCGCCATGGTCGGTCCGCGGCCCGGCGCCGCCTGGTTGCTCGACCCGGATCTCAGCCAGCTCTACCTGCTCGGCGGTGGCGACCACACCGACGCCGTGGCCATCGCCCTGCTCGCCGACGCCGAGGGCAAGCTCGGCGCGGCGCCGGTCGACGAGTTCACGCTCGACGGGCCGCGCCAGGGCGCGCTCGCGATCTGGTTGCCGAGCGACACCAACCCCAGCGCCGACGCGCTCGTGATCGGCGGCAGCGACCCCGCGCTGCCGATCGCCTGGCTGGCCAGCTTGGGTGCCAGTTTGGGTCCGGCGCATGCGTGGGTCGATCCCGCCTGCGCGGTCCGGCTCGCAGCCAGCGAGGCCGATCCGCTCACGCTGCTCTGCGTGGGTGGCTCGCTCGACGGTGTGCCGAGCGGCGCGGCCATGCACGCGAGCTTCCCGAGCGCAGGGCCTTCAATCGACTTGGTCGAGAGTTTCCTCCCCGTCGCCATGCCCGAGCCCATGCTGCTCGAGGACGACGTCGCGCTTTATGCGCTGGGCGAAGGCCGATGGTTCCCGATCGATCGTGCCAGCGCGACCCTCGAGGACTCCGATTTCATCGCCTTGCGCGCGCGCGCAGGCCATTCCGTTTTGCTCTCGTCTGGTGATACCTTCGTCGTCGGAGGCGTCGGCACCGACGACACAGCGCTCGATCGTTGGCAGGTGTTCACCCCTGCCCTCTCGCCCTGACGACAACCTCCCCACGACCTTCCACCGAACGATGATTGCCGCGGCCGTCGCCCCTTCGGCCGCGCGCGCACGCACGAGACTTCACCAAGGGGGCTGTGATCTACGGAGCTGCGAATGCCGGACACGCTGAGCATCAAGGACAACCGCACGGGCAAGGAATACACGATGGACATCGTCGACGGCACGGTGCGTGCCGAGGCGTTCCGCGACATCCGAGTCGACGACGACGACTTCGGGTTGATGGTGTACGACCCCGCCTTCAAGAACACCGCGTCGTGCCGATCGGCGATCACCTTGATCGACGGCGACAAGGGCATCCTCAGGTACCGCGGCTACCCGATCGAGCAGCTCGCGGAGGAGTCGACCTTCATCGAGTGCGCCTACCTCTTGCTCTGGGGCGAGCTGCCGACGCAGCCGCAGCTCGACAAGTGGAGCGACGAGATCACCCACCACACCTACGTGCATCAGTACCTGATCCGCGGCATGGAGGGCTTCAAGTGGGACGCCCACGCGATGGGCAAGCTGATCTCCATGCTCGGCAACCTCTCGACCTTCTACGAGGGCAGCAAGAAGGTCCGCGACGCCAAGGTTCGCCGCGATCACATCATCCGCATCATCGCCAAGATGCCGACGATCGCCGCGTGGTGCTTCCGGCACATGCAGGGCAAGCCCTACATCTACCCGGACAACGAGCTCAGCTACGTCGGGAACTTCATGGCCATGTTGTTCCGCATGGCCGAGCCCAAGTACAAGCCGCACCCGGTGCTCGAGCGGGCGCTCGACGTGCTCTTCATCCTCCACGCCGACCACGAGCAGAACTGCTCGGCCAGCACCGCGCGCCAGGTCGGCTCGGCCGAGACCGATCCCTACTGCTCGCTCGCGGCCGCTGCTGCGGCGCTCTACGGCCCGCTCCACGGCGGCGCCAACGAGGCGGTCCTGCGCATGCTCAAGGAGATCGGCCACGTCAAGAACGTGCCGGACTTCATCAAGGGCGTGAAGAACCGCGAGCGCCGGCTGATGGGCTTCGGCCACCGCGTCTACAAGAACTACGACCCGCGCGCGCGCATCATCAAGCGGCTCGCCCACGAGGTGTTCGAAGTCACCGGCAAGAACCCCTTGCTCGAGATCGCCACCGAGCTCGAGAAGATCGCCCTCGACGATCCCTTCTTCGTCGATCGCCAGCTCTACCCCAACGTCGACTTCTACTCGGGCCTGATCTACGAGGCCATGGGCTTCCCGGTCGAGTTCTTCCCGGTCCTCTTCGCGATTCCCCGCGCCGCGGGCTGGCTCGCGCAGTGGCAGGAGATGCTCGAGGACGACGAGCAGAAGATCGCCCGACCGCGCCAGGTCTACGTCGGCGCGGACATCCGCGACTACGTGCCGATGAACGCTCGCTGAATCGGCGGCGCGAGAACGCCGACGCCCTCGAACCCGCTGGGTTCGAGGGCGTCTTCAATTTGCCTGGCCGGGCCAGCAGCGAAACGCTCAGGCCGGCGCGAGGCGATCGAGCTCTTCGAGCGCGCCGAGGATCGCGTCGGCCGTCGTCTCGACCGGGTTCTGCTCGACCAACCAGTGGGCCGCCTCGAGTGGATCGGTGAACACCCGAACCGGGACCGAAGACCGGCCGCCGACGAACATCTGGGTTGCGACGCTGCCGACCAAGGAGCGGCTGAGGCCGGCGAGATCGGCGACGACGTAGGCCGCCGCGTCGATCTTCGCGGTCGCGAAGGCACGCACGAAGATCTGTTTGACCTCGTCGCTCGGCGGCGGGAAGGGCCGGCCGACCCAGACGAGCACGGAGCACGAGCTCACGCCCTTCGCGAAGGTCGTGAACACGCGGGCCTCCTGCTCGGCCCGCTCGGGCGTACTCGTGGTCGGGTGGTATGCGATGAACACCCGACCACAGATGGCGGTGTCACGCACCGGAACCGAACGCACGAGGGCCATTGGGACGATGATAGGGGGACGGCCGGGCCGAACGCGAGCCCATTCGCCGGGGCGAGCCCGAGCGCCGCGTGGCTCGCTGGTCGTTTGCGGTAGGCCCGCGACTCAGCTCGCAACCCGGACGATCTTCAATGTCCGCCGCTGCCCGCCACGCTCGTAGATCAGCGTGGCCTCGTCGGTGCCCGAGAGCGCGTCGGCGAGCGCCCGTGGAGCCGCGAGCGAGGCCAGGTTGGTGCCGTTGAGCGAGATCAGCACGTCGCCCTCGCGCAAGCCGAGCAAGCTGGGGATCGACCCGGCACGCACGCTGCTCAGCGCCAGCCCCAGCTCGGAATTTCCTTGGGCGGGCAGCGCCACCGCCTCGCCGGACAGGACCATCGGATCACGCGCGAGCCGATCGATGAACGCGGCGCTGATCGTGCAGCGAGTCGCGGCGGCGCAGTGAATGGCTTCGGCCGCGCCCGCGATCGGCTGCGGCGGCGTGGCAGCCGAGCCGATCGTCTCGCGGCCCTGCGCCAGCCACTGATCGAGGCCCTCGCTGGCTTGGCGCAGGCCCTCGCGGCCAGTTCGTTCGAACTCGGCGCCCGCGTCGGCCAAGCGATCGCGGGCCTGATCGATCTGCTCGTCGACGACGTCGCGCGAGCGCTCGACCGCCTCGGCTCCGCAGCTCGCGAGCAAGACCAAGCCGAGCGGCGCGAGGCGGCGAGCGAGCGGGTGATCCCTCATCCGCCCGAGCGTAGCGTGTAAGCTCCGACCATGCGCAACGCTGCTCGCTCCTCGCTGCTCTTCGGCACCTCGCTCCTGCTCGTGGCCAGCTGCGCCGAGCTGCGCCAGAACCTGCGCGGCCAAGAGCTCTCCTATCGCGGCGCCCACTTCTGCGAAGGCTCGACCTGCAAGGACAACCAACTGGTCGCCTCGCGTCGAGGCACGCGCGAGGGCACGACCGACATCGCAACCATCAAGCTCGGCTCGAAGGCCGCGCTCGCGTTCACGGCCGCCTCGGCGTTCGAGCGACTCGAGGCCAGCGTCAGCGACTGCAAGGGCAAGAGCGCCGCGCTTCCGGCCAGCGCGATCGTGCCGGCGGGCAAGCATCAGGTCGGCGACGCGTCGGTCGAGGAGAGCTGGATCATCTGGATCGATCGCAGCGAGCTCGGCTCGCTCGAGCTCGGATCGGGCAAGTGCGCGCGCTGGATGATCGACGCCAAGGCCAGCTGGACCGATGGTGCGACCTACTCGATGCGGGTCGGCATCGAGGTCGAGCGGTGATTCGGCTCGCCGAGGCGCGGGTCGAGTGCGAGCGACGCAGCGACGGCGCGCTGCTGCTGCGCAGCGGTCACGCGCTCGGCGAGTACCCGCGCTGCCTGGGCGATCTGCTGGTCCGCAACGCCGCCCGCGACCCGGATGGCGTGTTCCTCGGCGAGCGGATCCCCGCGGATCACGGCTGGCGGAGCGTGACCTGGGCCGAGGCGCTCACGCAGGTCCGCAGCCTCGGCCAAGCCCTGCTCGATCGCGGCGCGGGCCCGGAGCGACCGCTCTTGCTGCTCTCGGGCAACTCGATCGCGCACGCGCTGCTGACCCTCGCGGCCATGCATGTCGGCGTCCCGGCCACGCCGGTCTCGGTCGCCTACTCCTCGATGTCGCGCGACTTCGCCAAGCTCCGGGCGATCGTCGAGCAGATCACGCCCGGGGTCGTCTTCGTCGAGCGGCGCGAGCCCTTCGCGGCCGCGCTCGCGGCCACTGGGCTCGATCGCCTGCCGCTCGTGCACAGGGGCAGCGCCAGCGAAGCGAGCTTCGAAGCGAGCGAAGCGAGCTTCGACGCGCTCGTGTCCACGCCCGTCGGCCCGCGCGTCGACGCGGCCTTCGCCGCGCTCACGCCCGAGAGCGTGGCCAAGATCTTGTTCACCTCCGGCTCGACCGGGCTGCCCAAGGGCGTGATCAACACCCAGCGGATGCTCTGCTCCAACCAGGCCGCGCTCGCGCGCCTGTGGCCCTTCCTCGGCGAGGGCAAGCCCGAGATCTGCGACTGGCTGCCCTGGAACCACACCTTCGGGGCCAACTTCAATTTCAACCTGATCTTGATGCACGCCGGCACGCTCTGGATCGACGAGGGCAAGCCAGCCCCGGGCGGCTTCGAAGCCACGCTCGCCAACCTGCGCGAGCGATCGCCGACGCTCTACTTCAACGTGCCACGCGGGTTCGAGCTGCTGGTCCCCGCGCTCGAGCGCGACGCCGAGCTGCGCGAGCGCTTCTTCGCCCGCTTGCAGGTGATCTTCTACGCCGCGGCCGCGCTGCCGCAGAACCTGTGGACTCGGCTCGAGCGGCTGGCCGAGCAGGCCCGCGGCGAGCCGGTCATGATGAGCTCGGCCTGGGGCTCGACCGAGACCGCGCCCTGCTCGACCGCAGTGCACTGGCCGATCGAGCGCGCCGGGGTGATCGGCAACCCGATGCCGGGCACGACCATCAAGCTGGTGCCCAACGCCGAGAAGCTCGAGCTGCGGGTGAAGGGGCCCAACGTCACGCCTGGCTATTGGCGCAACCCCGAGCTCAGCGCGGCCGCCTTCGACGACGAGGGCTTCTATCGGATCGGCGACGCCGGCAAGCTGGCCGATCCCGATCGGCCCGAGCAAGGCCTGATCTTCGATGGTCGAGTGGCCGAGGACTTCAAGCTCAGCTCCGGCACCTGGGTCCACGTCGGCAAGCTCCGCGTCGAGCTGATCGCCGCCTGCGAGCCGCTCGTGTCCGACTGCGTGATCGCGGGCCACGATCGCCCGGCGCTGGGCGTGCTCTTGTTCCCGAACCTCGCGGCGTGTCGCGAGCTCGCGGGCTTGCCCGCGGACAGCCCGGTCGAGCAGGTGATCGCCGCGCCTGCCCTGCGCGAGGCGATCGCGGCCGGGCTCGCGGCCCACGCGAGCGCCAACCCAGGCACCAGCACCCGCATCGACCGCGCGCAGATCTTGGCCGAGCCACCCTCGATCGACGCCAACGAGATCACCGACAAAGGCTACATCAACCAACGCGCGGTGCTCGGTCGCCGCCACGCCGAGATCGATCGCTTGTTCGGCGAGTCGCCCGATATCCTCCTGTAGTCCATGGCTCGTCCTCGCCCGCCGATCGGTCCCTTGCTCGACCTCAAACCCCGCAGCGTTCGGCTCGAGCAGCTCGGCGTGCTCGCGACCAAGCTCGAGCGGGCCAAGCTGCCCAACACGGTGCTCTCGGAGCAGGTCAGCGTCGACGCGCATGGGACCGTCACGCGGATGATGGAGCTGTGCAAGCACTGCACGGGCGACTGCTGCGGCTCGCTCGACATCCCGATCACCCGCAGCGACGCCAAGCGGCTCGCCAAAGGGTTGGGCACGACGACTCGCTCGCTCCCGCTGCTCCCGCTCGGCGGCGACGAAGATCCCGACCTCGACTACGCCGGCTACCTCAGCCGCGGCGAGCGGCCCTGCCCCTACTTCGACAAGGGCTGCTCGGTCCACGAGATTCGGCCCGATGTCTGCCGCTCGTTTGGGCTGCTCTCCTGCGCATCCACACAGTCGTTTCGCGCGCGCGTCTCGCGAGGTTGAAGCGCTGGACCCAGGGGTTTCCATGGGCATGGAGGGGATCCCCGGCTTGCCCGCGGCAGCGCGCCCGAGACAATGCGCGGATGCGGCTCGGCGCGAGCGTGCTCGTCGTTCTGGCCGTGTTCGGCCTGACGCGCACGCTATGGGCCGCGCCGCCGATCGAGCCCGAGCCCGAGCCCGAGCCGGGCTATGGACAGAGCGACCCCGAGCCCAGCTCCGACGAGCCCGGCTCCGACGAGCACGACGACGCGCGCGAGATCGTCGTCGACACCGATCGTCCCGACTACGACGAGCGCGACAGCAGCGTGGTCACGCGCAAGCAGATGCAAGAACGGCTGCCCCGCTCGGCCCCCGACGCGCTGCGCTACGAGCCAGGCGTCTACGTCCAGCAGACCGCCCACAGCCAAGCTTCGCCCTACGTCCGCGGCCTGACCGGGCAGCAGACCTTGATGGCTTTCGACGGCATCCGGCTCAACAACGCGACCTTTCGCCAGGGGCCCAACCAGTACTTCTTCACCGTCGACTCGCGAACCATTCGCAAGCTCGAGGTCGTGCGCGGCTCGGCCTCGACCCGCTGGGGCAGCGACGCGATCGGTGGCGCGCTGCTGACCACCCCGCTCGATCCGACCCTCGATCCGAGCAAGCGCTGGACCTTTCATCCGCGCATGATGCTGACCACCCGGACCTCGGATGGCGAGCTCGGTGGGCGCACGCAGCTCGACGTCGGCTGGCGGGGCAAGATCGCCTTGCTCACCGGCATCGGCTACCGCGACGTCGGCCAGCTGCGCACGGCCGGGGCCGTGATCGCCCCGGCGACCGGCAAACCTTGGAAGGAGCCGCGCTTGGCCAGCGACGAGCGCACGCAGATCGGCACCGGCTTTCGCGAGCTGACCGCCGACGCGCGCCTGGTCTGGCAGATCGACCCCAAGCAGCGGCTGACCGCCGCCTACTACGACTACCGCCAGTTCGACGCGCCGCGGACCGACAAGTGCCCGCCCCCCGAGGCGCCCGACAACCAATGCCTGAAGTACCTGCATCAGAATCGGACCCTGACCTACCTGGCCTGGGACCTGCTCGGAGGCGAGCTCGCTGCCGTCGATCAGGCGCGGGTCAGCGTCAGCTACCAACAGCAGTACGAGCGCACCTTGGGCTTTCGCGACAACGGGCTGCCCGAGATCCCGGGCGGGACCGAGACCCACGGCCGCGATCGAGTTCAGACGCTCGGCCTTCGCACGTCGCTGAGCAGCGTGCGCCTGGCGATCGGCGAGCAGGCAGCGATCGACTTCGACTACGGCGCGGACCTGTGGATCGACTGGCTTGCGAGCGACGCGTGGCTGCGCTTCAGCGACGTCAACCCGCCGGTCACCTCGGTGCTGCCGCGCGGCCAGTACCTCGACGACTCGTGGTACCTGAGCTCGGGCGTGTGGCTCGAGCCGACCCTCTCGATCGGGCCGCGCGTGCAGATCCGTGCGGGTGGTCGCGCAGCGGCCGTCCACGCCTTCGCCAAGGGTGAAGACGCGAGCGACTCGCTGAGCGTCGACAAGACTTGGGCCAGCGCGGTCGGCAACGCGGGCCTGAGCGTGCGCGCGACCGAGTGGTTGACCTGGCACCTCGACTTCGACCAAGGCTTTCGCGCGCCCAACCTCGACGACCTGACCAGCCGCCAGCAGACCGGGCCTGGCTTTCAGTACGAGAACGCCAACCTCGATCCCGAGCGCTCGCTCTCGATCGACACCGGCTTCAAGGTCCGCCACGCGCGAGTCGAGGCCAGCTTGTTCTACTGGCAGACCTTCATTCGCAACTTGATCAGCCGGGCCGCGCGCGACGTCGACGACTGCCCGGGCGATCAAGTCGATCCCAGCGGCTGCGCCGGCTCGCGGACTCGCTTTCAGCTGGTCAACCTCGATGGTTGGGCGCAGCTGCGCGGGGTCGACAGCTCGCTGCGCGTGTTCATCCCGATGGGCTTCGCGTTGGCCGGCACGCTCTCGTGGGCGTGGGGCGAGAGCCCCAACCCCGTACCACCACCGAGCGAGGGCCAGACCTCCAACTACCGCGACCGCGTCGCGCTCTCTCGCGTGCCACCCCTCAACGGCACGGTCGAGCTGACCTGGTACGGCGACTTTGGTCTGTGGCTCGGTTCGGCCCTGCGCTGGGCCGGCCCCCAGACTCGGCTCGCGCCCTCCGACTCGGCCGACCCGCGGATCCCGGCTGGCGGCACGCCAGGCTACGCGATCTGGGATCTCCGCGCGGGCTATCGCTTCGACCCCAACGTTCTCGTCGGCTTGGTGTTCGAGAACGTGATCGACTCGCCTTATCGCTATCACGGATCGAGCGTGAATGGTGCGATGCGCTCGCTGAACCTCAGCGTCGAGTTTGGTTTCTGAGTCGACCCGGGGTTTCACCGGTCGATGACGAGGGGTTCCACCGTCACAGCCCCCGGTAGACCACCGATTGTCGAGAGGCTAGCGGGGGCGTTATCCCCGATTCGCAATCTGCCATGCGAAAACTAGCGCTGACTACCTTCCTGAGTGCCCTCCCGATGATCGTGCTGACGGCCTGCCCCGCGAGCGACGATGGAGATGGAGCGGACGAAGTGGGCGACACCGGAGACACCGGCGCCGAGCCCTGTCCGCCCGCGGCTGCGACCCTCGACGAGAGCGCCTGCATGGCCGCCCCGGGTGACTACGTCCCAGGGGCCGACGACGACTACGCGGCCTGCATCTCCGACGCCGGCAGCTACGAGCTCGTCGGGACGCCGCCCGGATCGATCGCCCGGATCGAGGCCTACGAGCAGATTGCAGCGCTGCTCTGGCTCGACGGCGCTCCGACGCCCGACGACTTCACGATGGCGCGCACGGCCTACGAGCTCGACGAGGGCTTGGCCTCGCGGGTCGATCGTCGCGAGGATCTTCACTATCCGCCGATCCCCGAGGCCGAGTGGGATCCGGGCCTCGACGCCGACAAGCAGTGCTCCAACACCATGCTCGCCGCGGCCTATCCCGATCGCTGCGTCGGCCCGGCGCAGATGCGACCGCTGCTCAGCCAAGCCTTCATCGACGGCATCGAGGGCACGGGTGATCCCAACGTCCACGCGGCGCGGATCAAGGGCACCTTGCTCTGGTTCCTCTATCTGTCGATCTACAAGGAGGCCGAGACCTGCTTCAGCGTCGCCGCCAAGGACTGCGACTCCGCGTGGGCCTACTACACGGGTGGCGCCCAGATCGACGGCGCGGTGATCGGCCTGGCCAAGTTCATCGCGCAATACAGCGACAACACCAACTCGCGCATCTATGACGGGCTGCTCGCGCTTCGCTGCGTTCGCGACCTCTACCCCGAGGACATGTATCCGCTGCTCGGCGATCTTCCGCAGGAAGGTCAGGACCTGTTCGCGCAAGCCTGGGAGCAGCTCGATCAGGCCCTCCATCGCGGGCTCGCGATCGTGCTGCGCCAGCATGTCGCCGCGCAAGATTCGTGCGGCGACGCAGCCCAGGCCAACTGGGCGCTGGTCCAGATCGTTGGCCCTGCGCTCCAGCGCGAAGCCGGAGCCCGCGACGCGGCGGCGGCCAGCGAGCTCGAGGGTCTCTACGCGCTCGCCGAGCCGACGGCCGAAGACAGCGCGCGGATCATCGAGCTGATCGACCAAGTGTTTCCTTGTCCCTGACCCGAGTGCCGGGGGGCGCTCGAGTCCACGCCCGCGGGTCTCACCGCGGGCGTGTTTTTTTTGTCACTGAAACCATCGCCGACGGACAGGGGTCTGCGTGCGAGGGATGTCGACACGTGTCCACTGGCTCCGCGATCCCGCCCAGATCGCAGCCTTGGCCGCGCCGCTGCGCGCAGCTTTGGTCGAGCGGCTCGAGAGCCAAGGGCCGGCTTCGGTCCGCGAGCTGGCCGAGCAGCTCGGTGTTCAGCCCGACGCGCTGCACTACCACGTTCGACTCCTGGTCGAGATTGGGCTGCTCGAGCGCGTCGGCACTCGACCGACGCGCCGCCACGACGAAGCGCTCTACGCCCTGGCTCATGATCGCTGTCGGGTCGCCCACGCGCCGAGCGAGCCCGGCAACACCGAGGCGCTGACCAAGCTGGCCAAGACCATCCTCGTTCAAGCGGGACAAGACTTCGCCGAGGGCCTGGCGAGTCCGCGTGCCAAGGGAGCCCGACCTGGCCGCAACCTGTGGGCGCTGCGACTCGAGGCCGAGCTGAGCGCGGCCGAGCTGCGCGAGCTCGAGGCGCATCTCGAGGCGATCGCCGAGCTGCTGCGCAAGCCCGCGGCGTCCGAGCGACCTGCTCCGGGCCGCAAGCTGGTCGCGCTGAGCTGGGTGCTCGCGCCGATCGAGGTGACAGCAGGACGGCGCCGCAGCAAGCGTCCACGCCCACTGCCGCGCCGTCGCGCGAGCGCCTGATCGCCGCTATTGATTGGGCGGGTAACCGCCGCCCTGGCCCTGCGGCGGGTAGCCAGGCTGCGAGTAGCCGGGCTGTTGCGGCTGTTGCTGGGGCGGATAGCCGGGCTGCTGTTGGTAGCCCGGTTGGGGCGCGTAGCCGGGCACCTGGCCCTGGGTCGCGTACTGCTGCGGCTGCTGCTGGGGCGGGTAGCCTTGTTGCTGCTGGTGTTGGGGCGCAGCGGCGGGCATCGGGATCTCGGGCACCGCGAGCCCGCTGAGCTTGGCGAAGAAGTAGCCCGAGCCACCCGCGACGATCAGCGCGGTCAACAAGGTCGTCAGCGCGTCGGTGACCTCGTTCCAGCCCGGCCACTTGAAGATGGTCACCAGCAGCGAGTCGAGCGTCCAGATGCTCGCAACCACGGCGACCAACGCGATCGCGCCGGTCGTCAGCCGCATCGCCTTGGGGAACTCGTGATGGTTGGTCCGCGGGATCACGAAGAGCACCGCGCTACCGAGCGCGGCGGCGCCGACCAACAAGTGGGGCAGGATCTCTTTCATCCGGGTGCCGAACTCCTTGAAGGTCAAGAGCAGGTGGAGCAGGCCCTGCAGACCGGTGACGAACAAGATCGTGCCGAGCATGATCAGCGCCGCGGCGATCACCTTGAGCCCGATCTGGTCGTCGGCCTTCCACTTCGAGTCGGGCGCGCGCTGGCCCCAGAGCAGCAGGAGGTAGATGGCCAGCGTGGCGGGGAGGATCAGCGCGACCCCGGCGATGCTGCCCACGGCGCCGAGCGAAGGCAGGCCCGGCACTTGAGCGAGGAGAGAGAGAGACGAAGACAGAGGCGGCATCGCGGCGAAGAGTATCAGTCAGCCCGCCTCCTCGTCGACGATCGCCTCGAGCTCGCGAAACAACGCTTGAAAGCTGTGGCAGTACGCTCGCGCGCCGAGGCCCAACGCGAGCTTGCGCCGCGCTCGAAGGTCGGTCTTGGTCGAGAAGAGCACGACCGGCGCGCGCAGGTCCTCGTGCCGCATCAGCTTGAGCAAGCGCGGGCCGTTGGCCAGCGTCTCGCCCCCGCACTCGGCCTGCTCGCGCTCGCCCCAATGCGAGATGACGAGGTCGAAGGGTCGGCCGCGCTGCTGGGCCGCGTGCAGCTCGTCGCGGGCCGCTTCGGCGCGCGCGACCTCGACGATCTCGATCGGCGCGACGCCACGCTGCTCGCTCGCGATCGCGGTGAAGAAGCGGTGGACGATCGCGTTGTTGGCCGGGTGCGGATCGAGCCAGAGCACGCGCTGACCGGCGAAGAGCCGGGCGAAGCGACGACGCGGGCTGGTCACCTCGTCGATCGCCTCGAGCCAGCGATCGAAGCCCGAAAAGTCGCGCTTGCCCCCAGCGTCCTCGGGCGCGCTGGTGGTGTAGTCGAGCACCTCGATGCCCTCGTGCCGACCATAGAAGTCGCGCAGCTCGGTCGGCGCGTCGGCGACCACCGCATAGGCGACCGGCGCCGAACCAGCGCGAAAGTCGAGCAAGCTCAAGACCTCGCTGCGCAGCTCGCTGAGGTAGGCGTCGGTGAACGAGAAGCCGAGGTACAAGACCGTCCGCGTGGCCAAGATGCTGCGCAAGAACGCCTGGTAGCCCGCGTCCTGGTAGAGCCGGCGTCGATAGTCGCGGCGAGTCAGGACCACGTTGTCGCGCTCGTCCTCGAGGTTGCCGTGCAGCTTGAGCACCATCGGCCCGCCCGGGCGCGCCGAGGTGTCGCGCCAGAACTGCTCCTCCCACCAGCGATGGCCCTCGGGTCGCAGCGCGTCGACGTAGCTGTCCTCGCCCGCGACCTTGCCGATCAGCATGCTGTCGAAGTTGGTCGTGAGGATCGCTCGAAAGGGGATCCGCTGCAGCAGCGCGAGCCGACGCTCCATCGCCGCGCCACGATCACCGATCAGCTCGCGGCGCAGCCCGGCGATCAACCCGGCCCGCGAGAGCTCGTCCTCGAGCAGCTGCGCGGCCAGATAGCGGCCCTCGGAGCCCTCGTGATCACTCAACGCTCGCTCGACCTGGCCGCTGATTCCGGCCCGCGTCGCCAGCCTGCGCAAGAGCGTGGTCCAGTCCGGCAGCTTGGCCGCCGCCGAGAAACCTGCCCCGACGAAGGCCACGCAATTGCCCGCCGAGATCTCGGCGGCGAGGTGCTCGGGACAGCGCGGCGTGGATGGCATCCGCACCAGAGTAGTCGCTCGCGCGCCCCCATCGTCCGCCGCGCCCCCGCGACCCCACCCGAGCCCGCCCTGCCTGGCCAGGTAGGTGAACGCAGCGGCGTGGAGGTAGGTCGCCCACTGCACGACTACACGCGTCTTCGTCGAGCGCCCACGCATCGCGAGCTCGCCACGAGTCGCTCACCACGAGTCGAGGGCGTCGCGCTGACCCAAAGACCAGCCCCTCGCCGCGATGCGAAGACTCGGCAAAAATCCGCTCGCACTGCATCGTGACGATCGCTCGATCCAAGCCCCAATTCATGCTCCTGAGCGCGCTTGTCAGGGTCGTGGTCTCGGGTAAAGGTGAGGGCGTGGCCTTGAGCTCGTTCAAGATCCATGTGCGGCACGGTCACGCGCGCCTGCACTTCTCCGACGGCCGAGGGCGTGACCTCGAAGGCGCCGCGCTGATGCCGATGGTCGCGTTCGCGGCCGACTTGGTCGCCGAGATCGCCCGGCGCAAGCGCGGACCGCTGCGTGGCTTCAGCGTCGACCTCGGCCGCGGAGTCCTGCGCGCGACCGTCGACGCGCGCGACGGCATCGAGGTCATCCGGATCGACGGGCGCGAATTCGAGTCCAAGGTCCGGCCGAGCTCGGGTGCGCTGATCGAGTGGGCAGAGCATCGCTTCGGCAGCGTCCGCATGCGCGACTGATCCTCGGCCCGCGGACGTGGCAAGCTGTGCGGGTGCGTCGTCTCGCCTTCGGGTTGCTCGTCGGGCTGAACATCGTCGTCTTCGCTGGTTGCAGCGACCCCGCTCCCGCAGCCCCGCAACCCGACGCTGCGAAGCCAGTCGCGCCCGCGGCAGCGCCCGCACCCACGCCCAGCCCACCACCCGCGCCCCTCGATCTGCAAGCCCGCGCCGACGAGCTCGCCCAGCAGCTGATCCTCGTCGACGGTCATGTCGACCTGCCCTACCGAGCCAGCGAAGACATCGAGGCCGGTCGCGCGCTCGAGGACGTCGCGGGTCGGACCGAGCGCGGTGACTTCGACTGGGTCCGCGCGCGAGCGGGCGGCCTCGATGCGCCCTTCATGTCGATCTACACGCCGGCCGAGCTGCAGCGCCGGGCCGGCGCGAGCAAGCGCCACGCCGACGCGGCGATCGATCATGTCGAGGGCTTGATCGCCGCGAGCCCCGACAAATTCGCGGCCGCCCGCAACCCGGCCGAGGTCCGGGCGAACACGCAGCGCGGGCTGATCTCGCTGCCGCTCGGGATGGAGAATGGCTCGCCGATCGAGCGCGACCTGGCCAACGTCGCCCACTTCCACCAACGCGGCGTCCGCTACATCACCTTGACCCACAGCCGCGACAACGCGATCGCCGACTCGTCGTACTCGACCGAGCACACCCACGCCGGCCTGAGTCGCTTCGGCCGCGAGGTCGTGGCCGAGATGAACCGCCTGGGCATCATGGTCGACGTCGCCCATGTCTCCGACGACGCGTTTCGCCAGGCCGTCGAGCTCAGCGTGGTCCCGGTCATCGCCTCGCACTCGTCGTGTCGGCACTTCACGCCCGGCTTCGAACGCAACGTCAGCGACGAGCTGCTGGTCCTGCTCGCCAGCAAGGGCGGCGTCATCCAGATCAACTTCGGCAGCGCGTTCTTGTCCGACGAGTACCGCCGCTGGGAAGACGAGCTCGGCCAAGCCGCGGGCAAGCTGGCCGAAGAGCACGCACTCGCCGAGGGCAGCCCCGAGCTCGAGGCCAAGCTCGAGCAGTGGCGGAGCGAGCACCCGGCGCCCGTGGTCGGGGTCGAGCAGGTCGCCGATCACATCGAGCACGTGGTCGCGATCGCCGGCATCGACCACGTCGGGCTCGGCTCCGACTTCGACGGCGTCGGGCCCAACTTGCCGGTCGGGCTCAGCGACGTGTCGATGTACCCCAACTTGATCCGGGTCCTGCTCGAGCGCGGCTGGACCGAGGCCCAGCTCGACAAGCTCTGCTCGGCCAACGTGCTGCGGGTCTGGCAAGCGGTCGAGGATCACGCCCAGAACCCCTCGACCCCTCCAGCCGTTGGAGCGCCATGATGTACCTGCTGTCGAGTCTCCCCGCCTGGCTCCTGAGCGCCCTGCACCTCGACACGCCCGTCGACCCCGAGTACATGCGCCCGCCCGACGAGATCGTCGCCTGCGAGCAGCGCCTGACCAACTCCGGGGTCCAGTTCTCGCCCTCGAAGATCGCCCTGCACGCGAGCCCCGACGGCAGCTTCGTGTGTGGCGCGCCCCAGGTGGTCCGCTACGAGGGCGGCCCCGGCAAGATCCGCTACAGCGCCAGCAAGCCCAAGATGGCCTGCCCGCTCGCGCTCGCCTTCGCCGACTTCGAGCGGATCATCCAAGAAGAGGCCCAGGCCCAGCTTGGCCAGAAGGTCGTGAAGATCAACCACGTCGGCACCTACAACTGCCGGCAGATGGTCCTCTACGAGGGCTTCGTCAGCGAGCACAGCTACGCCAACGGCATGGACATCAAGAGCTTCGTGCTCGCCGACGGCAGCGAGCTGACGATCAGCAAGGACTACTTCGACGAGGACGCGGGCGGGCAGTTCCTGCGCGGACTGGCCAAGCGGATCTATGCCGAGGGGGTGTTCTCGGTCGTGATGACGCCGAACTCGGACAGCCTGCACAAGCATCATCTGCACGTCGACACGGCGCACTACCGCTTCGACGGGACCTGAAATTCGAACTCGGGACCTCACTCGGGCCTGAGCCGCGCCCGCCAGTTGGGCCCGAGCAACTCGTTGAGCTGCCGAACCAGCGGCCCCCGCTCGTCCGCCCGTCGCCCGGTCTCGCTCAGCCGCAGCATCAGCTCGCCCAACCAGGGCAAGGTCGAGTGGGCGCGGACCTCTTCGCTCAGCTCGGCCGCGCGATCGAGGCCGGCTTGGCCGACCGCCCAGCCCTCGTCGAAGCGGCCGGCTTGCTCGTGCGACCACGCGGCCATGCGCAGGCAGTCGAGCTCGGCGTGGCCCTCGTCGAGCTCGCGGGCCAACGCCGCGGCCGAGATCCAGCGCGCCGCTGCTTCGGGCCAGGCTCGCGCGGCGACCAAGGCCGAGCCTTGGCCCATCGCGGCGCGCATGCGCAAGCCGGGCGCCCAGCCCTCGCCAGCTTGCTGGGCCAACGCCGCGCGCTGCTCGGCACGACCGAATTCGCCGATCGCCTCGACCTGCTCGCCCGCGCCCAGCAGCCCGCTCGCGTAGCCGAAGGCCAGCGCGACCTCGAGGTGGGCGAAGCCCGGGGTCGCCTCCGCGATCGCCCGCGCTTGCCCGGCTCGCTCGCGCGCGAGCGCGAGCTGGCCACGACCGAAGGCCGCGCCCATGCCCACGAACGCGGCCCGAAAGCGACCGCCCGGCTCGTCGCCACCCGGCGCCGCGGCGGCCAGCTCCTCGGCGGCGCCAGCCATGTCGAGATCGGCCCGGACCGAGTGCACGCGTCCGCCGGCTTGTTCGACCAGCACGTCGAACATGGGCGCCTCGGCGCGATCGGGCACGATCACCCGCACGCGCTCGGGCACGACTCGAACGAGGCGGCGCAGCCAGGCGTTGTAGGCCGGCGCGTCGAGGACCTTCGCCGGCCAGAGCACGATCGCCAGCCGCTCGAGCCGATCGGCGAGGTGCTGCGCGAGCGAGGCGAGCGTCTGCGTGAACATGCCGATGTCGCTGGTGGTCGCCTCGATCAGCGGGCTGCGCCAGACCGCCAGGCCGCTCTTGGTGAACTCGTCGGCGCTGGCGTGGGCGTGCTCGGCCAGCTCGCGGCGCAGCTCGTGGCCGTGGCGCGGCCCGGCCTCGAAGGGCGAGGACAAGACCAAGAAGAGCACCGGCAGCTCGCCGTCGGGGTGATCTTCGATCGCCAGCAAGGCTTCGAACATCCGCCACTCGTCGGGCGCGAAGATCCAGCGCAGCACGCTGGCCTCTTTGTCGGACACGAACGCGGCCCACTGCCGGTGGAGTCGCTCGAGCCTCGCTTCGATGGCGTTGCGATCGGCCACGCGCGAGCGAGCGTCTCACGAGCCAGGGCTCAGCGCCACGGCTCGGGCCCCGCGGGCAAGAGCCCGCTCGCGCGCCCGCGAGCCAGCAGCTCGGTGATCGCCGCTCGACCCTCGGCCCCGAGCGAGCGCGAGAAGTCGTTGACATAGAGCGCGATGTGGCGGGCACAGACCTCGTCGTCGAGCTCCTGCGCGTGCTCGCGGATCCACGCCCGCGAGCGCTCGGGCGCCGAAAAGGCCAGCTCGACCGAGCGGCGCAGGCCCTGCTCGATCGCAGCGATGGTCGGCTCGCCGAGCGAACGCGCGACCGCGATCATGCCCAGCGGGATCGCCAGACCCGTGCGCTGCTCCCAGATCGCCCCGAGGTCGGCGAGCTCGACCAGGTCGTGATCGCGGTAGGTGAAGCGGCTCTCGTGGATGATCAGCCCGGCGTCGACCTGGCCCGCCGCGACCGCCGGCATGATCTGGTCGAAGCGCATGACCACCGGCTCGAGCTCGACCCCGGCCGCGAGGGCGATCCGCAGCAGCAAGTAGGCGGTCGTGTGCTCGCCCGGGATCGCCACGCGCTTGCCATGCAGGTCGTCGAGCGTGCCCAACGGATCACGCCCACGCGCGCGCACGACCAGGGGTCCGCAGCCGCGCCCGAGCGCCGCGCCAGCGTCGAGCACCGTGTAGTGATCACCGAGCCGGGCCATCACGCTGGCCGAGAGCTTGGTGATCGGGAGCCGGCGTTCGGGATCCAGCGCGCGCAGGTTGAGCGCCTCGATGTCCTCGATCACCGGCGCAAAGCGAATGCCCGGCAGCTCGGCCAGCCCGAACACCAGGGCGTGGAACATGAAGGTGTCGTTGGGGCAGCTCGAGAAGCCAAGCGCGAGCTCGTTCACGCGCCGAGCATGTCAGCCCAGCACGTCGCTGGCCAGCACGCGACCCATCACCTCGGCCAGCTTGGCCAGCGCGGCCTCGAGATCCCAGCCCGAGCGCGAGCGATCGCCGGTGTAGTTGCTGATCACCCGCAGCTGGGCGAAGGGCACGCCGAAGCGCCGACAGACCGCCGCGAGCGCGGCCCCTTCCATCGTCTCGACCTGCGCGCCCGTGCGGGCCGCGTAGGCTTGCGAGCGCGGCTCGACGCCAGAGACCGTGCTGACCGTGGCCCCGACCACCCGGGCGCAGCCGAGCAGCTCGACCAGGCGATCGCTTCGATCACCATCGGCGATCCAGGGCCCGACCTCGCCCAAGCCCATCGTCGCGAGATCGCGAAAGCCCTCGGGCGCCTCGACCCCCTCGTCGGCCAGCCACTCGTGGCTGACCACGCAGACCTCGAGCAGCGCGAGCTCGCGCAGGCCCGCGCGCAGGTGTCGGCTCGGATAAGCGCCCGCGATCCCGAACGAGAGCACCGCCTCGGGTCGGGCTCGCGCCAGCGCTTGCGTCAAGCTGATCGCCGCGGCCAGCTTGCCGACGCCGAGGCCCAGGACTTCGGGGTGGCGACCCACGACCGACTCGCCCTCGCGCGGGGCCGCGTACACGAGCAGGGTGCTCATCGGCGCTACCCTAAGCTAACCTGGCCCGCGTGCACGACTACGACGTCTGTGTGATCGGTGGTGGCCCGGCTGGCTTTGCGGCGGCGATGCGCTGCTGGGACCACGGACGCCGGGTCTGCCTGATCGAGAAGGGTCCGCTCGGCGGCGCGGGGCTCTACAACGGCGCGCTCTCGAGCAAGACCTTCTGGGAGTTGTCTCGTCACTACCGCAGCGCTCGCCGGCTCGATCGCGGCTATCGGGCCGAGCGGGTCGAGGCCGACTTCGCCCAGGTCCGCGCGGTCGTCGACGAAGCCTGCGATCACAAGGCCCGGCAGATCGCCCACCAGCTGCGCGAGCTGGCCGAGCCGCGGCCCGGCATGCCCGGCAGCATCGCCCACGTCCGCGGCACCGCCCGCTTCGTCGATCCCAACACGCTCGAGGTCGAGAGCGTCGACGCCGGCCACAGCCGCCGGATCAGCGCCAGCAACTTCGTGATCGCGACCGGCTCGCGCCCGCGCGCGCTGCCGGACATCGAGATCGACGGCGAGGCGATCATCACCTCGGATCACATCGGCAGCCTGCGCAACTTCCCGCGCTCGCTGGTGATCCTCGGCGCCGGCGTGATCGGCTGTGAATTCGCCACGATCTTCGCCAACTTCGGCCGGACCAAGGTCTACCTGATCGACCGCGCGCCGCGGATCCTGCCCTTCGAGGACGACGACATCGCCAACCTCTGCGCGGCCAACCTCGAGACCAAGGGCGTCACGATCCATCGCC
>JAMHUH010000471.1:0-14256 GCA_035904925.1 Nannocystaceae bacterium | reverse complement strand
AGGCCGCGAAGACCCACCCTGGGCGTCCGCTGGTCATGATGCTCTCCAAGCGTCCACTTCGCGCGGATGTGCCGACGCTGCGCTGGAACCACCTGCGCGACGAGATGGCCAAGGCCGAGCACATCCGTTGGAAAGATCTCAAACAGTTCGTGGAAAGGCAGCGCATGGCCGACGACTTCGACAACCCGATCACCCTCCAAGAGTTCGCGGCAACCCGGGAGGCTCGCAATTTGCCCGGCAAGGTGGCCCGGCTCGCGCGCGAGTTCTTCGAAGCCTGCCCCGCTACAAAGGTCCTCGACTTTCCAAACCCCGGCCCCGACATGCAACGCGTGCTCGGTCAGCAATATCAGTGGCACGGTCGCTGGGTGGTCGTGTCCAAGTCCTACCCCCACGTCTTCTTCGGGCTGATCCCGGACAAGGATGATCCCGAGCGAGCAGCCCGGCTCTCGTTGTCGGTCGAGTTCAAGCCGGCCGACTCCTCCGGTCGAGACACGGTGTTCGCCATCGCCAACGAGAACGGCTTGAGTGACACGTGGCAGCGTTCACTGGCGGGGTGGTCGAACTTGCAAGCGACGATGCCGATCGAAGGATCGCTGGATCGCGAGGCGGCGCTCACCTGGCTCTGCGCTCGCTTCGACGAGCTCCAAGCAGCCAAGGTGCTCGAGGCGATCGCCCGGCCTCGCTGACGCAGCCCACCCGCGGGCCAGCCGCTCCGTGCAAGGCCGGTGAGTGCCCTTACTCGGAACCCATCTTCGGATTGGTCTGACGAAATCTCGTCACCCAGCGAGGCACGTTTTCGCGTTGGCGGCGTCGCGCCAGCGCGATAGGGTGTTGGCGTGCGAAGTCGCGCTCAGCACGAGAAGCGAAAAGGCGGGGCGAGCTCGATCGTATTGTGGTGGTCCGCGTCGCGCCGGGCTCGGGCGACACGACGGACGCCACGCTGGATCGGCGGGGCCTCATTGGTCGCGGCATCGCTCGTCGAAGCGTCGGTGGTCGAGGCTTCGGTCGAGGACGGGGTCGAGTCGGACGTCGCCATGATCACCAGCTTCTCAGAAGTCAGCCTGCGCGGCAACGAGGCGCCATGACGATCTATCGCATCCCGGTGATCGACGTGCGGGGCCCGGGCACGGGGCCCTCGGCGATCATTCACGCGCTGCCCTGCATCGGCTGCGCGCCGCAACGCGCGGCCCACCTCGCCGCCCACCCGCGCGAAGACGCGTCGTTCACCTGCCCCAACCTTCGCTCGGGTGATCCGACCAAGTGCGCGAAGACTTGTTTTTTGTATCCCCGCCTGGTTCGCGGCGGCTCTTGGCACTTCCACCAAGGCATCGACGTGGGCGGGCAAGAGGGCATTTCGAACATCATCAGCGTCACCGATGGGACCGTCCATTTCGCGCGCAATGGTCCAACGAGCGACGGCTACACGGGCTACGGCAAGGTCGTCGTCGTCCACAGCGACCCCTTCTATTACATGTATGCCCACTGCGCCGAGGTCTTCGTCCAGACCGGCGATCCGGTCTCGCAGCAGCAAGTCATCGCCAAGGTCGGCCGCACCCAATACCTGCGTGACGGCAGCGAGCACTCGGACACGATGGGTCCGCACCTCCACTTCGAAGTCGCGACCGCTCGCTACCCGATCACCTCGGGCGAGACCTCGCTCGAGACACCCGGCGCGCGGATCGATCCCCGCCAACACCTCGAGGGCCTCGGTCCGTGGGGGCCCAAGAAGTTCTACTTTCCGCTGGTCGAGGGCGCCGCCGCGGACGCGAGCGCCAACGAGATCACGGCCGAGTCCACGGAGCGCTTGTTCGAAGCGACCGAGCACACCAACGCGGGCGGCTACTTCCCGCTCGGGGCCAACAACATCTGGCACGGCGGCGTGCACCTGCGCGGTGACGCCGATGGGCTGGTCCGTGCGCCCTTCGACGCGAAGGTCGTCGCGATCCGGCTCGACCCCGATCCGACGCGCGCGCGTGGGGTGTTCGGCAGCGTCAATTTCGTGCTCTTGCAGCACGAGCTGCCCGAGCACATCGCCTCGCAATTGCGCGGCGCTCGAGCGCCGACGCGCGAGGCATGGCGAGGCGCGGTCGGGCACTATCGCGGCCGAGCTCGACGTCGCCGCGAGGTCCCGAACGCGGCCAACGACGTCCGGGAGATCAAGCAGCAGCTTCACCGCGCGGGCTTCTACAACCCCGAAGATCGGGCGCTGCTCGATGACGGAAGCCAGGTCGAGCAAGCCTTCCTCGATGCGATCGTCGCGTTTCAAGCCACCTATTCGCGCACGCCCGATGGCGTGATCGACATCCCCGGCGCAACCTACACGCGCTTGCAGGAGGCCATCGACGCGCGCGAGCGTGCGGCCGAGGCTGCGGCCGCGACCGCGCGCGGCGAGCCGCCGCCGCGACCGAACATGGTCTACTCGGTGTTGATGCACTTGCGGCCCGAGCCGCTCGAGGACGGGTTGGTCCGGAACGTGGCTTGGCTCGGTCGCGTCCACCTCGAGGCCAACGAGGCCGAGCTCGCGCGCGAGCAGACCGAGCGAGCCGAACGAGAGGCGCGATGCACCGCCGAGATCGCCCTCGATGGCCCCGACCACACCCGCCCGCTCGGCGGCGACGTCGGTCCACCCCGCCGTCGCGGCCGCACGAACAACGCGATCGAAGACGTGATGTGGGTGCAACGTCGCTTGATCCGCCACGGCGCGTTCTCGGGCGCGGCCGATGGCCAATGGAGCGCGGCCCTCGACGCGGCGATTCGAGCGTTTCAGACCGAGCACGTGGCCTACTACCAACGCCACCGCGCCGACGCGGCGATCTCGGCCAGCGGCATGACCGAGCAAACGCTCCGCTCGACCCCGACCGAGCTCGAGATCCGCGAGCACGATCCCGACGCCGCAGGCCCTGGCACGCTCGATCGTCGCTTCATCGGGCGCGCGAGCGAGCTCGACGACGCGACCGGCGTGGCCCGAGTGGTGACCGGCCTCGACGTGCCGATCTACGCCGGCGAAGTGGTCTGGACCGCCGGGATCGGCCAGGGCTTCACCGCCGTCGAGGGCGACGCGAGCTGTCGCGGGATCGCGAGTCGAGCCGCGGACGCCTCGGCGGCCCAACCATTGATCCACTGGGAGATCTTCACGGAGGAGCCGCTGATCGGCGGCTGGGACCAGCTCGACGACGATCGCGACGATGACCTCGCCGTCGATGTCCCAGCCTTGATCAACCGCGCGCACGCGAATGCGGACACGGGCAGCGAGCCCTTCGACGAAGCCTACGATCCACCCGAGCGCGACCCCGAGCTCGCGCCGAGCGAGCCCGACGAAGGCTCCGCGCTGGGCGAAGACGACGTGCTCTCGGTCGCCGAGATCCAGGCCTTCTACGCGAGCGAGCGCTGCCGCTTCCTGCGTCAGACCCAGGTCCGCTTCACCAGCGAGTGGGGCGTGGACCTGGACCACACCGTCGACGCGCTGCGCGAGCTGGGCTGGAACACGCGCTGCCTCGCGCCTTCGCTCGCGCCCTACCTGTGGTGGGCCGCGGCCGACGACGCGGTCCCAGCCTCGCCGCTGGTCTGGCACTACAACCCGATCGCGTTCATGCAGCGCTATTGGCAGCTGTTTCCGCGCCCGGCCGAGACCACGCCGACTCCGGCCCCCACTCCAGACCCCGCGGCCGAAGTCCCTGCGGCCGATGACTCGGCTCACCTCGATCCCGTGCAACGAGTCTGCGACTGAGGCGGAGCGCATGCCCAGCTACACCGTCAAGCGCCACGACTGCATCAACTCGATCGCCGCGAGCCATGGGTTCGCGTGGCGCGAGATCTGGGATCACCCCGACAACGAGGCGCTGCGCGAGGCGAGGACCAACCCCGACCTGCTCTGCCCCGGCGACGAGCTCATCATCCCCGAGCGCACCCGCGGCGAGGCCTCGGTCTCGACCGGACAAAAGCACAAGTTCGTCGTCGGAAATCGGAGCGCGCTGCTTCGGATCCGCCTCCAGCTCGTGGGCGAAGCGATCAGCGGCGCCTATGTGCTCGAGGTCGACGGCCTGCGCCTCGAGGGCGAGCTCGACGACGATGGCCAGCTCGAGCAATCGATCCCGGCCACTGCGCTGCGAGGCACCCTGCTGCTCGTCGATCGCAACGAGCAGATCGATCTGCGCTTCGGCGACCTCGACCCACCCAACACCCCGACCGGCGCGGTCGAGCGGCTGGTCAACCTCGGGCTCTTCCATGATCGCAGCGTCGACGAGCTGACGCCCGAGGTCCGCCATGTCCTGAGGTTGGTTCAGCGGGAAGAGGAGCTCGAGGTCAACGGCGAGCTCGACGATGACACCGCCGACGCGCTGCTGCGCTGGCATGGGTGTTAGTGCGTGCTCAGCTCTCCTGGTACGCAGCGCCGAGCTTGCGCTGCAGCACCTCGTCCTCGATCCCCGCGCCAAGCTGCCCGCGCAGTTGATCGAGCCCGGATCGCAGGTAGCGTTTGATCTGCGCCAGGCTCTTGTCCATCGCCTCGGCGACCTCGCTCAGCTCGAGGCCCTCGCCGTAGCGCAGCTCCACGGCGATCTGCCAGTCGAGCGGGAGCTCGCGCAGGCCCTCGATGATCTGGGTGCTGCGATCGAGCTTGGTCCCGATCGTGGTCGAGTGTTGGCGGGCAGACATCCGCTGGCTGTCGAAGCTGACCCCGCCGCGCTGTTTGTCGAAGTGTTGGAGCAGCTTGTTGCGGGCGATGCCGAACAAGAAGCGGCGCGGGTGCTCGACGCCCGAGAGGTCTTTCTCGAGGAAGGTGACGATGGTCGCATGGGCGAGGTCCTGGACTTCGGAGGGGCCGACCTTCTTGGCGAAGAAGCGACGCAGCACCGAGTAGCTGGCCTGCACGGTCGCGGCGAGCTCGGGCGAGGGCTTGGGCGGGGTCGCCATGCGCTGCGAGTATGCCGGGTTCAGCGGGGCGGCTGGGATCGTGAGGGGGATCGACGGTGCGCGCGAAGCTGGCGAGCAGGTTCGTCGAGGTCGCTGCCGAGCGCGGACGCGTCGGGGCCGACGCCGACGACGACCATGGCGCTCGGCAGCCAGGTCGTCGGCTCGCTCGGACGGATCATCCAGGTGCCGGCGACGCTGACCTCGCCGGTGAGCGCGATCGATTCGGCGCCGACGTTGGCGTTGCCGCTCAGCAAACAACCATCGGCTTCGAGCTCGAGCGCGACGCGGCCCGAGCGAGCCTCGTGGTCGGTCCAGTCGACGGTCCAGCGACCCGCGATCGCGCGCGCGTTGGCGGAGCACTGCGCGAGCAGCTTGGTCCGATTGCCCTGGGCGAGGCTCTGCTCGAGCAGGCTCTCGCCGCGCGCGAGCGCCTTGCGAGCGATCCGTGCGCGCAAAGGTGGGACGAAGTCGACGCTCGGCGGGCCGCAGACGTCGTCGGGATCGACAGGATCATCAGGCCGCTCGGGCACGCAGCGACGCTCGACGCAGGCGCGGTCGGCTTGCTCGCCGGCGCACTCGTTGGCGCAGCGAGCCCGGCAGGTCGGCGCGAGCGCGACGATGCTCGCGAGCAGGGGCGTCTGCTCGCGCGCGCCGAGCAAGATGCCCGTGCGGATCAGGTTGCCCTCGCTGTCGATCCGACGAAAGCCACCGCGGATCCGCGCGCTGCCGTCGACGCGATCGAGCTCGAGCTCGACGACCTCGCGCTCGGGCTTGCCGTAGGTGTTGGTGTCGCCCTCGAATTCGAGCTGCAAGGGCAGGCGCCAGGACCCCGCGCTCGGATCGTGCACCGCCAACGCGGCGACCTCGGTCACGAGCGGCTCGCTGCGCGGCTCGGCCTCGTCCAAAGGTCGATACTTGCTCACGCGGACGGTGAAGCGGCAGCGCGCGTCGACGCTCAGCTCGAGCGTGTAGGCCAGCCACCAGTCGAGCTGGTAGGCGTACTCGGTCCACGCGACCTTGCCCCCGAGCTGCCAGGTCCCTGCCCAGGACTCGAGCTCGGCGCAGCTTCCGGGTGTGATCGGCTCGGGCGCTTCGGGCTTCGCTTCGGGCAAAGGCACCTCGGGTGACGCGAGCTCGGCGACCGGTTCGCGGCCCCAGCGAAACCCGTCGAGATCGAGCGTCGACGCAGCGACCACGCCCGCGCCGACGAGCCCGAGCAAGCCGAGCGCGAGGATCGGCTTGCGCGAGCGCGGTTGGTTTCGCGGCTGCGGTTGGACCCGCGCCGAAGCGATCGCGTCGCAGAGCTCGGTCACGCTGGCGAAGCGATCGTCGGGCGTGGGTGCCATCGCGCGATCGATCGCGGGCTTGATCCGCGCGAACCATTCGGGCCCGCCCGGCGGCGCGTTGACGTGGCCTTCGCCGGGATGAAAGGGGTGCTTGCCGGTCAGCGCCTCGCGGACCACGACCGCGAACGCGAACTGATCGCTGGCGGCCCGCGGCAGCCCTTGCGAGGCCTCGGGCGCCATGTAGCCGGGCGTCCCGCGGACCAAGCCGGTCGCGGTCGCGCGGGTGCCCAGGGCGTCGGCGGCATCGGACCAGTTGGCCAACGCGGCGTCGATCTGCTCGGTCGCGAGCGCGAGCCCGAAGTCGATCACGCGAGCATGGCCGGCGCGATCGACCATGACGTTCTCGGGCTTGAAGTCGCGGTGGACCACGCCCGCGTCGTGGGCATGGGCGAGCGCGCGACCGGCCTCGAGCAGCACGCTTACGACCTCGTCGAGCTCGCGCGGAGCCTCGTCCAACCAGGCCCGCAGGGTCTGGCCTTCGACGAATTGCAGTTCGACGAAGGCGCAGGGCAAGCGGGTGGCGGCGATCAGCTCGCTCTCGCCGGCCGCGTGTACGCCGACGATCCCGGGGTGCTCGAGCCGAGCCAGCGAGCGAGCCTCGCGGAGCGCCTCGCGGACGCCCGGGTCTTCGCTGCCGCCGAGCGGGAAGAGCTTGAGCGCGACGCGACGGTGGAGCGCGAGCTGGGTCGCCCGGCAGATCAGCCCAAACCCACCGGCGCCGAGGATCGCCTCGATCGCGTAGTCCTGGCCGATCTTGGGCGGATCACCGCCGAACTCGACCAGCACGAGCTGCGCACCGATGGCGTCGAAGAGCTGGCGGGCGCGCTCGCTCACGCCTCACTTCTTCCCGAACAGATTCCGCAGCCCGCCGAAGCTGCGCTTCTCTTCCGGCTTGGTCTTGCCCGGCTCGCTCGGCGTCGTCCGCTCTTTGATCTTCAGCGCCCGCAGCTGCCGCTCGGCGTCGACGTTGCGCGGGTCGTTGCGCAGCGCGTCCATGAAGCGGAGCTTGGCCGGCTCGCTCTCGTCGATCTGCAGGTGGATCATCCCGGAGAAGTAGTAGGCCCGCGAGCAGGCCGGCGCGAACTCGATGATCCGGGCGAGGTTGGCCAGCGCGAGCCGGATCTCGGCCATGTCGCGTGGGCTGGCCATGTGCCGGGTGTAGATCAGCGCGGACTCGATGTCGGGGTCGCTCGGGCTCAGCTCGTGGGCGCGCGCGTAGATGTCGGTCGCGCGCTGCCAGCTGGCGCCGCGCAGCAGCTTGTCGGCGTCGCGGGCCATCAGCTCGGCCTCGAAGGCGTTGCGGACCACCGTGGAGGCGTCGTCGCTGGCCTTGACCTTCGAGCCGCCCGCGATGATGGCCTCGCGCAATTTTTCGCGCGAGTCCTTGTCGGAGAGCACACCGTAGGCCTCGGACAAGGCGGCGAAGACCTTCTCGACCCGGTCGCGCAGCTCGGCCCGGCCCGCGCCCTCGAGCGCGTCGGGATGAAAGCGCTTGCTGAGCTCGGCCCAGGCGCCGCGGATCTGCTTGCGGTCGGCCTCGAAGTCGAGCGCGAAGAGTTCGAAGGCGTTGGCGTCGGCCGAGACCTTGGCCTCGAGCATGCCGAGCTGGCCGTGAAAGTCGAAGCCCTCGTCGGGGCTCGGCTCGGGCTCGGTCTTCGCCGCGGGCACAGGCTCGGGCTTGGCCTCGGAGGGCTCGGGCTTGGCTTCGGCGGGCGCAGGCTTGGGCGCGGGGGCGGGCGGGGGCTTGCTCGCCGCGGGCTTGCTCGCGGGCGCGGGCTTGCTCGCGGGCGCAGGCGCGGGCTTGCTCGTGGCGTCGTCCTGCGTCGCCGCGGCGGCGGTCTGGCCCTTGGCGATCGCCTCGTTGGCGTCTTGCCCGACCCGCAGCATCTGACAGGCCCAGAGCGTGTAGACGATCTGCGAGACCCGCAGCGGCTCGACGCCCGGCATCAAGAGGCCTTCGAAGCCGACCCCACGCGCGAGCGAGGCGAGCATCCGGCCGTCGTCGTCGGCAAAGCCGAACTGCCGCTGGTAGCGAGCCAACGCGGGCGTCGCGACCAGATCGCCGGTCAGCGCCGCGCCCATCTCGGCCTGGATCCGAGCTTGATCGTAGTGCGTGACGACGCCGCGAAAGATCAGCCCGAGCACGTTGACCGGCGAGAGCTCGTCGTTCTGACCTTTGTCGTGCTCGAGCGCGCGGACCTGGACCTCGCCACCACGCAGCGCGAACAAGTGGACCAGCTTGCTCATGCACTGGCTGCGCAGCGCCTCGCTGCGCTGGCTCGCGTCGATCGCCCCGAGCCCGAGCAGGATCTCGCCGAGCAGACCGTTGCCGCTGGCCAGCGCCCGCAGGGCTCGCTCGTGCATGGCCGCATCGATCGTGCCGCGGGCCAGCAGCAGCTCGCCGAGCCGGTCCGGCTCGCTGGCCCAGTCGGTGTAGACCGGCATGCCGCCGCGGAACCAAACCACGCGCTTGCCCGAGCCCGACGCGTCCCAGGAGCCGGGCTGATCGAGCTCCAGCGTGCCCGTGAAGCGCTGGCGCAGGAGCGCGAAGAACAAGCGGGGTGGCGACATCCCACCGGTGCTCGGGTCCAACCCGAGGGTCCGGGAGTTGCTCGGCGTGACCGTCATTCGCCCGCGTAGCCTACCAGCCCCGGCTCGAATCCACCACGGGAGGGCCGCGCTGGCCGCTCGGGCCCCTCGCTTGTTAGCATGCGCGAGTGAGCATCAGCTTCTCCGTGGGCCGTGAGAAGGTCCGCTTTGCCGGACGCACCGACGTGGGTCGCGTCCGCGATCACAACGAAGACAACCTGCTGATCCCCGACGAGATCCCGCTCGCGGTCGTGTCCGACGGCATGGGCGGTCACGCCTGTGGCGAGGTCGCCAGCCAGATCACCGTCGCGGTCATCCACGAGTTCTACAAGCGGACCGCCGAGGAGGCCGCCAAGACCTGGCCCTTCCGGATCCCGCAAGTCGAGATCGAGCGCAACCGGATGGCGACCGCGATCAAGCTGGCCAACTCGACCATCTTCGACACGGCTGCGGCCGAGATCGAGAAGAAGGGCATGGGCTGCACGGTCGAGGCGATCTTCTTCACCAAGGGCCGCTTCTACATCGGCCACGTCGGCGACAGCCGGGTCTATCGGATCCGCGGCGGCGCGATCCAGCTGCTGACCGAAGACCACTCGCTGCTCAACGACTGGCGGCGAATGAAGGACATGACGCCCGAAGAGATCCGCCACTTCCCGCACCGCAACGTGGTCGTGCGCGCGCTCGGCTTGGCCGAGCATGTCGCGGTCGACGTCGTCATCGACGAGTACAAGGTCGACGACATCTACCTGATGTGCTCCGACGGCCTCAACGACATGCTCGAGGACGAAGAGATCCTCGCGCTGGTCGAGCGGGGCAAGAAGCGGCTCGACGGCGCGGCCGAGGCCCTGGTCGACGCGGCCAACGAGGCGGGCGGCAAGGACAACGTCACGGCCTTGCTCGCCCACGTGCTCGAGGCCTGATGACGATCGAACACGAGCGCGACATCGAAGCCCTGCGGGCGATCGGTCAGATCGTCGCGCGCTGCCTCCAGACCCTCGGCGCCGCGATGCGACCGGGCATGACCACCGCCGAGCTCGACGCGATCGCCGAGCGCTTCTTGGCCGAGCACGGCGCGACCTCGGCCCCGCGGGCGACCTACGAATTCCCCGGCACGACCTGCATCTCGGTCAACGAAGAGGTCGCCCACGGCGTCCCTGGTGATCGCAAGCTCGCGCTCGGCGATCTGGTCAACATCGACGTCTCGGCCGAGCTCGACGGCTACTGGGCCGACACCGGCGGCAGCTTCCCGCTCGGCGAGGTCCCAGCCAAGCTCCACCACCTGTGCGACACGACCAAGCGAGCGCTGCGCTCGGCGATCCGCCACGCGAGCGCCGGCAAGCCGCTGCGCGGGATCGGCAAGGCGATCGAGAAGGAAGCCCGCGGGGCCGGCTTCGCGGTCGTCCGCAACCTGTGCTCGCACGGCGTCGGTCGGGCCCTGCACGAGGAGCCCGAGTTCATCCCCGGCTACGACGACCCGACCGAACGCAGGCTGCTGCGCGAGGGCCAGGTGATCACGATCGAGCCCTTCTTGACCACCGGCGACAGCTGGGTCGAGACCGCCGATGATGGGTGGACGCTCTTCAATCGGCCGGGGAGTCGCTCGGCCCAGTACGAGCACACGCTGGTGATCACCAAGGGTCGCCCGCTGATCATGACCCTCGCCTGAGCCGCTCGAAGAGCCCGCTCAGCGCTTGGCCTTCTTGTCGACCACCCGAAAGGTCACCCGGACCTTGCCTGGCCCGAGCGAGCGCTTGGCGTCCATCGCCAAGATCTGGCCCTTGCCCGCCTCGTGCTCGGCCCGAAACGCGGCCAGCTTGCGGTCGAGATCGGCCTCGCTCTCGAACGCGAAGTCTTGGTTGAGCGTGACCTTCTCGGGCTTCTTGGGCATGGCGAGCGACGACACGATATCATGCGAGCGATGTTCTCCAGCCCTCGTGCCGCCGCGCTCACCTTCGCCTTGCTGGCCAGCGCCGGCTGTCAGCACACTTCTTCCGGCGGCCCGGGTGGTCAGCGCGACGACGACCAGCCGCGGATCTGCACCGAGATGGCTTGCTTCGATCAGGCCTCGATCACGACCAAGCTCTCGGCCGCGGGTGCGCCGCTCGGCACCCACGAGTTCGCGCTCGAGATCGACGGCGCGGCCCAGACCTGCACGGTCGACTTCGAGGTCGAGACCGAGGCTGCCGACGCGACCTGCTCGGGCCAGGGCGCCTCGCTGCGCTTGGGCCCGGCGATGCGCGGGATCGAGATGCAGATGGACGGCGCCGTCGGCTACACCGAAGAGCCGATCCCCGGCGAGTTCGAATGGCAGCTGAGCCTGAGCGGCACGCCCAAGTCCGTGCACGTCGTCCACACCCACGCGGGCGCGCCGATCCTCGATCAGAAGGCGAGCTTCAGCTACGCGGAGCTTCGGCCCAACGGCGAGGGCTGCGAGCCCGTCTGCCAGGCGGCCTCGCTCGACTGGACTGGGCCCTGATTCGCGCTCGGACCGACTAGCCTGGCCCCCGACTCGTTGCTGGCAGGCGCGAGGGCTGCCGCGCCGCTGTGGATCACCATGCATCGCTGTCTCGCCGAAGCCTGACGAAGCCGCTTCGCCAGGGTCTACCATCGTCGACATGCGGCGTTCTTCGATCCGACTCGCGCTCGGTCCGGTCCTGATCTCGTTCGGCGCGCTGAGCTTGGCCTGTGCCGATCCCAACCCGATGGGCGACGACGAGATCGGCGACTCGAGCAGCTCCGAGAGCGCGACCGCCAGCGACACGAGCAGCAGCGAGACGGCGAGCAGCAGCGCGACCACGGGCGATGGCGACGGCGATCCGAGCACCAGCAGCGACGCGAGCAGCTCCGAGAGCGCGACCACCAGCGACTCCGAGGGCGGGACCAAGTTCGACGTCGCGAGCGTCGACATGGGCGGCCCGCTGCCGCCGAGCTGCACGGTCAGCGAGGGCGAGCTCGACGCGATCCCGCCCTGCGACACGCTGGCCCCCGCGGGCAGCTTCGAGCCCGACGTCCAGTGGGAGTGGTGGGGCGAGGGCTTGCACGTCAACAGCTTGACCACGCCGCTGGTCGCCAACTTGACCGACGACAACGACGATCAGGCGATCGATCTGTGCGACATCCCGGACATCGTGATCCTCACCCACGAGGGCCTGAGCAACAACCCCGAGCATTTGTGGGTGCTCGATGGCGCGACCGGGAGCGTGCATTGGGACCTCGACTTGCAGTTGACCTTCTCGCAGGTGCCGGCGATCGGTGACATCGACGGCGACGGCCTGCCCGAGATCGTGGCCGGGACCGCGAGCAACCAGCTGGTCGTGATCGAGCACGACGGGACCATCGAGTGGCAAAAGCCGGTGCCGGGGCTGAGCTCGTATCGGCCCGCCTTTGGCCTGGCCGACTTCGACAACGACGGCGACGTCGAGATCTATCTGGGCAACATGCTGCTCGATCACCTCGGCAACGTGATCTTCCAAAAGGCCGCCGAACCGCTGAATTTTTATCATGCCAGCGCGGCCGCGGATCTCGACGGCGACGAGGATCTCGAGCTGATCATCGGCCGCAGCGCCTACCACCACGACGGCACGCCCTATTACGAACACAGCGACATCTCGGCCAGCCACGCGCAGGTCGGTGATCTCGACGACGACGGCCTGCCCGAGATCCTGCTCTCGGGTCCGCTCGGCGTCAGCTTGCTCGAGCACACTGGCGCCAAGACCCTGGTCGAGCAGACCCCCGGCGGCGACCCGCCGGTCAACAACAACTGGCGCCGACCCGCGGCGATCCACGACTTCGACGGCAACGGCACGGCCGAATTCGCGGTCAGCTCGGCCAACCATTACGGGGTCTTCCGCGACGACTTCTCGATCCTCTGGCAGGCGCCGGTCGCCGACCTCACGGGGGTCGCGGGCGGGACCGCCTTCGACTTCCTCGGAGACGGCAGCGCCGAGGCGATCTACGCCGACGAGAGCTCGCTCTTCGTGTTCGACGAATTCGGCCAGGTGCTCTTGCAGCAGCCGCGCCTGAGCCGAACCACGACCGAGTACCCGGTCGTCGCCGACGTCGACAACGACGGCTCGGCCGAGATCGTCGTGGTCTCCGAGAGCGACATGCCCGGGAATTCGGCGACCGTGCAGGTGATCCGCGACGCTGAAGATCGCTGGGTCCCCGCCCGCCGGATCTGGAATCAACACACCTATCACGTGACCAACGTGCGCGAAGACGGGACCATCCCGCAGTTCGAGCCGCCCGCATGGGAGTACCTCAACACCTTCCGTACCCAGGCCCAATTCGAAGGCAGCGTCTGCCTGCCGGAGCCGCAAGGATGAGGGCCTCGCAGGGCCTGCTCGCGCTCGCGCTCGCGCTCGTCGGCGCCTGCACCTCGAAGGGCACGCAGACCCAGCTCGAGCCTGCGAGCGAGCCCGCGAGCGAACCCAATCCGACCTTCGTCGAGGCAGCGCCCAACGAGAATCGCCGCGAGCTCAGCCCCCTGCTCGGCGGCAGCGTGGTCGTGCACTCGCCGACGCCCGGGCGCTGGGCCAGCCGCGTCGACTTCGACCAGCACTACTACGTCACGATGGAGCACGTGATCCGCAACTCCATGCGTGGCAGCGCGGTGCTGCGCCTCGACGACGACGGCCACGCGCGGGCCTGCTTCGAGACCGTGAAGTACGACTCGAGCGACATGAGCCACTACCAGGCGAACGACCACAAGGATCACCACTACGCGAACGAGTTTGCGATGGTCGTCGGCATGAGCGGGACCTGGTCGCGCCCGAGCGCCGACGCCCCGGAGATCGAGGTCCGCTTCGATCGCATGAACTGGCGCACCTGCGAGGTCGACCCGACCCGCGAGCCCTTCGAGCAGCCGGCCTTGCGCTGCGTCGCGGTCGCGGCCAACGCCAAGATCCCGAGCGAGGCGCTGCTCTGCCAGGTGCCCAAGGAGCTCCATGAAGCGGCCAAGCTCGCGCTGCTGATCGCCGACTCGCCGCGCGCGGGCTCGTGGGACCAGCGCTTCGAGCCCTCGGGCCACGGCGTGGCGCCGCCCGAGGACGCGCTGCCATGGTTGCTGCTCGGCGCCGAGCCGGGCTTCGAGCTGTCGGCCAAGGACCACGATCGCGACGCCGAGCCGCTGACGATCGTGGTCGCCGAGGTCGGCGACCCGCCCCCCTTGGCGGAGGAGGAAGGCGCCGGGTGGTGAGCGCGAACGAGCTGCCTTGGTCCTTGCTCGGCCTGCCCGACGAGTTCGCGCTCGACCACTTCACGCTCGCGCTCGACACCCGCGAGCCCGATCCGCTCGAGCCGCTCGAGGTCGTCTGCGCCGAGCTGCTCGACGGCCGCAAGCAAGTCGGTGTCGCCGGTGGGCTGCGCTGTCCGACGATCTTCGGCGAGCCCGACGATCACGGCCGCTTTG